>JBBKWG010000225.1:0-14273 GCA_037968835.1 Paracoccaceae bacterium | reverse complement strand
CTCTCAGCCGTCGCCTATCGCGGCGCAACGCTGGAGCTTGACACAGACGACCTGCTGCTGCGCTCGGGGGTGACGCTCGCTTTGGTAACGGGTTGGCAAACCGCCATTCTGGGCCTCTGGCTACATTTTCGGGAGCCGGGTCAGATCACCGCAACGATCCGTTCGTGGCGCATTTCGTCAATGGTCGGACTGTTCTCGCTGATCGGAAGCTGGTGCTGGTTCGCCGCTTTCTCGCTGCAAAGTGCGGCGTATGTTTTCGCAGTCGGCCAGATCGAGTTGATCTTTTCGCTGGCCATGGGCGCATTGTGGTTCCGGGAAAAGATCGGCTCCCGCGAAACACTGGGGATGGCGGTGCTGACGGCGTCGATCATCGTGGTCGCGATCGTCGGCTAAAGCCAGACGACCTGACTGTCCAAAGTGTCATTGCGCACAAACGGAACCGAATCCGGGGCGCCGGTCGAGGGCAAATGACGGTTGAGTTCGGCCAGAACCAGTTGGGTGATGAAGGCCAGATTGAGCTTTCGTGCGTCAGCAAGCGTAACCCAATGCAGATGTGAAAGTTCGTCCGACGCCTCAGGCATCTCGCCGGGGTCAGATGCCAGATCTGCGGCGTTGGCCAGGAAGAAGCGTGCATCGAAACGGCGGGGCCGTCCGGGTGGTGTCACTGCACGAAAAAACAATGCAAGCGGCGACGCGTCGGGACGGTAACCTGCCCGCGCAAATTCGCGCCAGTCGGCGGGCGCATCGTCCCAGACATCGGAATGTCCAAGGATCAGGCCAGTCTCTTCCCACAGTTCACGGATCGCGGTCGCAGCAAGCGCATTTGCACTCGCACCTTGAGAATGAAGGCCAAGTCGCCGCGTGCAAACGTCGCTCAGTTTACCGACCAAACGAATTTCGCCGTCGTCGGGGTCGACTGCCCCGCCGGGAAATACGTACTTGTCGGGCATGAACACGGCACCTTTCCCGCGCAGCCCCATCAGAACGGACGGCGCCGTATCGGGATCGCGCACGAGGATGATAGTCGCTGCGTCCCGTATTGGGGCATCGGCGATCATGCGGTCGCCGCTATCCAAGCGCGCCAAACCCATACATGCGCTTTGCCCATTGCAGCCCCACGATCACGCCTTTTAGCCGGGGCAACAAATACAGCGAAAGCGCTACGCAGCCTACGGTGAATACAGAAGCGAGAACCATCGGGTCGGGTCGGAATGTCGTGAACGCCCAGATGATGCCGGGCGCCATCAGGTGACCCACGATAAGAATTGTCAGATACGCGGGGCCGTCATCGGCACGGTGATGCGAAAGATTCTCGTCGCACACCGGGCAGGCGTCGCGCACTTTCAAATAGGATTTCATCATCGGACCCTTGCCGCAGTTTGGACAACGCCGACGCCAACCTCTGAGCAATGCCGGTCGCACTTCGCGTTCGTGCGGCTCGGTCTCGTCTTCAGGCGTCTGATCAAACATGGGCTCGGTTCCTGACATATCCGGAATGTGACGACACTTAATCCGGAACTAAACCCAGCGAAATGTCCTTGCGTCGGGATGTCGCGCATGGCGGCAACGAATGGCCGGACAAAATCTCTCCGAATTTCGACGGAAACCCTGCCGCCCCTCGTTAGAGAACCATCAACAGGCGAATGGACGTCTGACTGAGGCTAGGAGAAAGACATGAAGAACTCGAATGTGAAATTGGCCGTTGCCGCTTTGGCTATTCTTGCCGGGATGGGTGTCGCGCAAGCACAGGATCGCCGCGAAGAAGGGCCGATGAGCTTTGAATCGCTGGATCTCGACGGTAGTGGCGAAATCACCGTTGAAGACATGGACGCCATGCGCGCCGCACGGTTTGCGGAATTGGATACCGATGGCGACGGCAGCGTCAGCGAAGCAGAATTCGTTGCGCACGCCGAAGCACGGGCGGCGGAACGCGCAGCCGAGATGTTCGCGCGGCTTGACGCCGATGGCGACGGCACATTGTCGCGCGACGTCCTGGAAAGCCGGGGCGGACGTGGGTTCGGTCCCCGGATGCTGTCGCGCCTCGATACCGACGGGTCAGGCGGGATCAGTGCCGAGGAATTCGAATCCGCTCGCGAGCGCATGTCAATACGGCGCGGCGGTGGACACGAAGGCAAGGAGCAAGGGCGTGGCTGGGGCCGTCGTCACAACTGATCAAAAGGGCTGCGCCGGATTGCCGAACTGGCAACCCGGCGCTATGCCAGTGACCTTATGTACTCACGAGCCCATCCGGTTCCCGAAAGCGAAATGTCGGACGACGCACTCCTTGTCGCGTTTGCAAATGGAGACGCGTCCGCGGGGCGCGAACTCACCCATCAACTTGCGCCGAAGCTCTTCAGCTATGCGTCAAGAGTTCTTGGTGATCGGGCAGAAGCGGAAGATGTCGTTCAGGACTGCATGCTGCGACTTTGGCGCATTGCGCCGGAATGGCGCGCTGGCGAAGCGAAGGTCTCGACCTGGTGTTATCGTGTCGTGGTCAACCTGTGCACCGACCGCATCCGCAAACGGCGACCGTCAGTTTCGCTGGATGCAGTCGCGGAACCGAAAGCGGATATCCTTGGTGCGGTCGAACAGATGACCGAAGCTGCTCGCGTGGAAGCCTTGCAAAATGCGTTGTCGGTGCTGCCGGACCGACAGCGGCAGGCAGTGGTTCTGAGACATCTCGAAGGACTCTCGAATCCCGAAATAGCCGGGATCATGGACATCACGACGGAGGCGGTCGAAAGTCTGACAGCCCGGGGCAAACGAACATTGAGCGCGGCGTTGAGCGGACGGAAAGCCGAATTGGGGTACGAAGATGAGTGATCCGACACCAAAGCAAGACGATGGTCTGGAGATCCTGTTTCAAGCGGCACGATTGCAGCCGCCGGAGCCTGACGCAGATTTCATGGCGCGCCTGTCCGCAGATGCCGAAGCTGCAGCACCGCGCCACGAATGGCGGGTACGCAGTCACAAAAGACCACATGGCATCATGGAAAGATTGGGCGGATGGCTTGCAGCGACAGGTCTTGCCGCGACGACTGCCGCCGGAATCTGGATTGGATTTGTAATGCCTGACATCGTGAATTCCCTTCCGATCGTGGGTGACGCTTCAGACAGTTTCGCATTGTCGGAGTTTCTGCCGGCCGCCGATCTGACCGCATTGGCCCTACTGGAGATCGACGGATGAGCGACGGAACTCAGACACCGGTTCGGCGAAAACGTTGGATGTTGGCGGTTCTACTCGTTTCGCTGGCCGCGAACCTGTTGATCGCCGGAATCGTCCTTGGCTGGGCTCTGTCACCAGACGGACGGCGCGGACATGGCGACAATATCGGGGCGGCACGAGGACTGATAAGCGAGCCATTTGTCCGCGCGTTGTCTCCTGATGATCGCCGGGAACTGGTGCAAAGCATCGTTCGCGATCGCTCGCGCATTCGCGAGAACAGAGATACGTTGGGCCAGCGTTTCGAAGCACTGTTGGCCGCCATTCGTTCCGACGCATTTGACGAGACGACCATGCGGCGACTGCTGGATGAACAACGCCAAATCGCCATCTCTCGTCAGGAAATCGGTGAGGCGCTGTTGTTGGAGCGTCTGTCTGAGATGTCAGCGGAGGAGCGTTCGGTCTATGCCGAGCGACTTGAAGATCTGCTTGCGCGGGTCAAGCGGCGGTCAAGGTGAAGTTGACGCAATTGCGCCCATCGGCCTTGGCGCGATAAAGCGCACCGTCCGCATCCGCAACGATCCGTTTTATCAGCGACGACTGGGAGGAAGTCTCCACGGATCGCAGCAGACCCGGCATCTGAAGTCGCGATTTTGACGGATTGCAAACCGACACGCCGATACTGACGGTAACTGCGATTTCCAGCCCGCCGGACAGAATTATTGACTGACTTCCGATTTTTGCGCGCAGTCGGTCAGCCGCAGGGCCTGCTTGCGCGCGATCGGTTTCTGGCATGACGACCAGAAATTCCTCGCCACCGTGCCGGGAAACCAGATCAATGGCACGCAGATTGCCGCGAATGCGTGTTGCGACCTCGCTAAGGACCTCATCGCCCGCAGCGTGACCGTGGATATCGTTGACGCACTTGAAGTGGTCGATGTCGATCATCATTAACGTCAATTCGCGTCCGGTCTCACGCGATTGCCTCATCACGCCTTCAAGGTAGGTCTCGGCGTACCGTCGGTTGTAGAGGCCGGTCAGCGCATCGGTCGCGGCCAGACGATAGCTTTCTTCGGCGGACTGGCGCAGCGAATCTTCATCCGCCTTCCGCCTGAGCATCCCGGACAACCGGAACGCCAATTCGTCTCCACCGGAGCTGTCCGGTGCAACATCGGTCGCCCCGCCGTCCAATTCTTCAGCGGCGCGGTCCAGATCGTTTTCGGGGTAGAGAACTAGAAATGCTGAATGACGTGAATGCTGCCGGGCTCGGAGTTCAGGTAGCAAAGCGCGCAAGTTGCCGCGTTGATTCCCCTCCGACAAGACGACGTAGGCGTCGATCAATCTGTCGCCCGGCATGCCTCGCAACGCATCGTCAGGGCGCAAAGCCATGACTTCGTAACCGAGCGCCGCTGATAGTCTTTCGGCCACGCTTCGGGACAATCCACCGGATCCAACGACTGCGATGCGACGCGCCGGGCTGAATTCGGACACCGGTTCGGCGAACCCGAACCGGGATGCAGTGGCACGACGTCGTTCAAGCTCGCGCCCGGTTTCGGCCTCCCGCAGGATACGGCGAACGCTAGCGAGCATGAGGGTATCGGGAACTGGACTTGGCAACACATCGCGCGCGCCCGACTTTAGGGCGATCAAACGCAATTGGTGATCGGTGTCTTCGAGAATACAAAGCACCGGCGCGGCTTCCAGCCCCTTTTTCGCTTCCCAATCGCGAAGGAGTTTGATCGACATCGCGGGCGGCGTTGTCAGGGAGCCGAGAATCACGAGTTCCGGCCTGAATGTCGCGCAAGTCAGTTCTAGATCGCTCAGGCAGGAAACCGACATGACATCGTACTGAAAGCCCTCAAGGAGTGCTGTGCGCGATATACGGTGCGTCGGGATCGAGTCTGCGACGAGAATGCGGGTCGACATGGATCCCTCGCATTATTTACAAAGTGTCTTCATCGGTTCAGTCTTTGCTCAGAAGAGTTAACAAACCCTTTTCACAGGCGTGTCACATGTCCCCCCTTACGCAGGAATCCGCCGAATTGCTCGCTATTGAGGCGTTGTCCTGGGTCGCGAGCGAAGACGATTTGTTGCCGACTTTTTTAGGCGTAACCGGTGCATCCGTGGACGATTTGCGTCAGCGAGCAACCGACACCGATTTTCTGGTCTCGGTGCTTGATTTCTTGATGATGAATGATGCCTGGGTCACGGCGTTCTGCGATAGCGCGAATTATACCTATGACCTGCCGATACGGGCACGCAACGCGCTTCCCGGCGGTGCGCAGGTCAATTGGACCTGACGCGACCGACTTAAGCCGACTTGCTGATTTTCGTCGGTTTGGGCGGATTGGAATCGATGAAATTCAGCACTAGCGGCCGAATATTGTTGCGCCAGCTTTTGCCAGCGAAAATTCCGTAATGGCCAGCGCCCGGCTCAAGGTGCCAAGCCTTTTTGGAATCCGGCAATCCGGTCAGAAGATCCAGCGCCGCGCGACACTGGCCGGGTGCGCTGATGTCGTCGCGTTCGCCTTCGACAACCTTGACCGCCACATCGGTAATCGCACCGATGTCCACTTTGCGCCCATCGACAATGAAATCATTTCGCGCGATTTCGCGGTTCTTGAACACGCGTTCCACGGTCGAAAGATAAAACTCTGCTGTCATGTCCATGACGGCAAGATACTCGTCGTAGAACTTGTTGTGCTTGTCGCGGTGACCGGTCATGCCTTTGGCGGTCCGCAGGATCTGATCGGTAAACGCCGCCGAATGGGTCTCGGCGTTCATCGACATGAAGGACGCAAGTTGCAGCAGGCCCGGATAGACCATCCGACCGACGCCGGCGTATTTGAAACCGACGCGCTGAATGATCAGGTGCTCGAGCTGGCCCATCGTCACGCGACGTCCGAAATCGGTCACGTCGGTGCTGGCTGCGTCGGGGTCGATCGGGCCACCGATCAATGTCAGCGAACGAGGCTGGGCGGCCGGTTCTTCTGCCGCAAGGTAAGCCGTCGCAGCCAATGCCAAGGGCGCAGGCTGGCACACAGCGATCACGTTCGTGTCGGGACCCAAATGGCGAATGAACTCGGACAGGTAAAGCGTGTAGTCCTCGATATCGAACTTGCCCATGCTGACCGGAATGTCACGGGCGTTGTGCCAGTCCGTAATCCACACGTCCGCGTCGGGCAAAAGGCTTTGTACGGTCGATCGAAGGAGCGTCGCATAGTGACCGGACATCGGCGCGACCAGCAAGATTCGGCGCGGCTTCTCTGGACGTCCCTGAACATGAAAGCGGATCAAATCACCGAAAGGGCGCTTCATCTCGGGCTCGATCGTAACGATATGATCGCGACCATCGGCAGCCACGACCGAATCGATGCCCCAATCAGGCTTCGAGACCATTCGCGAAAAGCTGCGTTCCGTGACTTCGCCCCAAGCGGCCATCATCTTGAAAGCCGGGTTCGGAACGACACCCCAGACAGGATAGGACGACATGGCCTGCGCGGTGGCACCAACCCATTGGTTCGTGTTCCGCATGGTCTCCATGAAATCGTAGGTCATCATTTGGCGCATCAGGGTCGTCCTTCTGCTTGGTGTGTCCGAAACGCCAGTTTGCCCCGGGTAAACTGCGACGTTACACTCATACTCAAAGAATGCGGCAAATGAATGCTGCACCTGCGAAGGTATGCTGGATTATTGTCAATGACAACTGAAGAAACCGAAACCCCCGATAATACAGAGCTTTTGAACGCGAATCTGGCCAAGATTGAGGAGTTATCGCAACGCCTCATTGCTGCGCTGTCGCATAAAGCACCTGCGAATCCCGGTCTTCAAGCTCCAGGTCAGGACCTCTATGTGAAGGCTGCATCGGCCTATATGTCCGAAATGATGGCAAATCCGACAAAGATGATCGAAAAACAGATCGGATACTGGGGCAAGGCTCTGAAGCACTACGTCGATGCGCAGCAGTCGCTAGTCAAGGGCAAGCTGGCTCCTCCTGAGGACAAGGGTCCAAGCGATCCGCGCTTTCGCAGTCCGCTGTGGGACGAGCATCCGTATTTCAACTTCATCAAACAACAGTATCTGTTTTCCTCCGAAGCCATCTCGCAAGCGGTAGACGAACTCGAGGACCTCGACGACAAGGACAAGAAGCGCATCCGCTACTTCACGCGCCAGATCGTCGATATGATGAGCCCGGCCAATTTCCTCGGCACCAACCCCGAGGCTCTGGAAAAAGCGGTCGCGACCGATGGGCAGTCGCTGGTCGACGGTCTGGAAAATCTCGTGCGCGACATCGAGGCCAGCGACGGAGAACTGCTGGTCACCCTTGCGGATCGCGATGCCTTCCGGGTCGGCGAAAACATCGCTACCGCTCCGGGCTCGGTTGTTTTCCGCAACGAGATTTTCGAGCTCATCCAATACGCGCCCACGACCGAGACCGTCCACAAGACACCACTCGTGATCTTCCCACCTTGGATCAACAAATTCTACATCATGGACTTGAAGGAAAAGAACAGCCTCATCCGCTGGATCGTGGATCAGGGATTCACGCTCTACATCGTAAGCTGGAAAAACCCCGACCCCAGCTACCGCGAATTCGGCCTTAGCGACTATGTCGAGAAAGGCTATCTTGCCGCCATCGAACAGGTGAAGCAGATCACCGGCGAGGGTAAGGTGAATGCTGTCGGCTACTGCATCGCCGGAACAACGCTGGCTTTGACCCTGGCGCTGATGGAAAAACGCGGCGAGACACCGATCAATTCGGCAACGTTTTTCACAACGCTGACCGATTTTGAGGATCAGGGCGAAGTCGGCGTGTTCCTGTCGAACGATTTCGTCGATTCCATCGAAGAGGAAGTGTCCAAGGCCGGCATCCTCAAGAGCACGATCATGAGCCGAACATTCAGCTATCTCAGGTCCAACGATCTGGTCTACGGGCCGGCGATCCGCAGCTATATGATGGGCGAAGCGCCACCCGCGTTCGACCTGCTTTATTGGAACGGCGACGGTACGAATCTCCCGGGACGCATGTCGATAGAGTATCTACGCGGACTTTGTCAGGGGAATCGCTTTGCACAGGACGGGTTCGAAGTTCTTGGGGAAACCGTTCGAATCCGGGACGTGAAAGTGCCTCTGTGTGCAATCGCCTGCGAGACCGATCATATCGCGGCGTGGAAGACCAGCTTTTCGGGTATCCAGCAGATGGGAAGTCGCTCCAAGACATTCATACTATCGGAATCCGGACACATTGCCGGAATCATCAATCCGCCCTCGAAAAAGAAATACGGTCACTACACGAATGGAGACTGGTCGGGCGACGCTGCTACCTGGCGTGAGGGCGCTGAATTCCGAGAGGGGTCGTGGTGGCCACGTTGGGGAGACTGGCTGAAAAAACGGTCGGGGAAGCAGGTGCCTGCTCGCGTTCCAGGATCCGAGAAAACGCATCCCACATTGGCAGATGCACCCGGTAAATATGTGTCTGAGACGTCCTCAATTTCTTAAGTCATTGTTATTAAACAAAACAAATATTGCTGCATCGCAGCATTTATACTTGAAATGCCGCATTGCAGCATGTATATCTATTGCAGACGCAGATAGCGGGGTGTCCCGCCAGACGTTCACAGAATTCAGGAGAGAGACCAATGGCCAAGACCAATGACTACACCTCGATGATGAAAGACATGCTGGGCGCGTTCCCGGTTGATACGTCCGCCATGCAAGACGCCTTCAAAACTCAGGCGGCATTTGCCGACCGGATGTCCAAGGTTGTTCTGGAAGCTGCTGAGAAATCCACCGAGATTTCCGCTGGCTGGACGAAAGCCACGATCGGCAAGCTGGGCGTTGTCACCAACCTCAAAGAAGATCCGTCTGATTATTCCAAAGCCATGACCGATTTCGCTTCGGCTCAAGCTGAAATGAGCTCCGAGTCGATGGCTCAGTTCGCTGAAATCGCGAAAAAAGTTCAGATGGAAACTGTCGAGTTGATGATGGCTGCAGGCAAAGACCTGAGCGAAGAAGCGTCGGCTGCTGTCAAGAAAGCCACAAACGACGCGACTGCCGCTGCCAAGAAAGTCACGACCGCTAAGTAAGAGTAATTATAGTTTCTGACTGCCGACTCCTCCCTGTTGGCATCACAAACTGGGCGGGCCTTGTGTCCGCCCTTTTCTTTTTCCAGATCGCTTTATTGAAAGGCCGCGCGCAAATTTTCTGTCGAAACGGGCTTTTCGAGAAAGCCGAACGCGCTAATCTCTGGTCCGAATTCGCATTTCGCGTAACCGGACAAGAAGATCACTGTTGTCCCCGAGGCCGCAAGTGATTTGCCAAGGTCAAGGCTGCGCTCGCCGCCACCGAGATTGACGTCAAGTAGTGCGAAATCCGGTCGTCCAAGTTTTATTTTCGACGCGGCGCTGTGCAGATCGTGTGCGATGTGAACAATTTGAAACCCGATCTCAGTCAGCACGTGACCGACCTCGGTTGCGATCAAAGCATCGTCCTCGACCAACAAGATGGACTGTTCTTGCAGCTGAGTTTTCGTCAATCTGGCACTACGCGAGCGAATGAACGGCGCGCGCAGCCTTCGCGGAAATTGTTCAACCCGGCGACAGTCCCCTCATCCGTTCAGACCGGCGACGCAAATATTCGAGCGTTGCCAGAAGACAGATTGAAATCGTCACAAGTATCGTCGCGACGGCCAGAATGGTTGGGCTGATCTGCTCGCGCAGGCCGGTGAACATCTGCCAAGGTAGCGTCTTCTGCCCGGCGGAGCCGACAAACAGAACAACGACGACCTCATCGAAAGACGTGATGAACGCGAACAGTCCGCCGGCAATGACACCTGGCAGTATGAGCGGCATCTGAACCTTGAAGAACGTCGTGACGGGATCGGCCCCAAGACTTGCAGACGCACGCGTCAGCGAGCGGTCGAACCCGACCAACGTCGCTGTCACGGTGATGATTACGAAGGGAATGCCGAGTGCCGCGTGAGCTAGAACCACTCCAAAATAGGTGCCCTGCAAGCCGATGCGGGAATAGAAGAAATACATCCCCGCAGCCGAAATTATCAGCGGAACGATCATCGGTGAAATCAGGATGGCCATGATTGCGCGGCGAAACGGAACGTGCGGCTGACTGAGCCCGATGGCCGCCAGTGTTCCGAACGACACCGACAACAATGTCGCCATCGGCGCAATCCGCACTGAATTCCACAACGCCTGCTGCCAGTCAGCATTCGTGAAGAAATCCTTATAGTGCTTCAGCGAGTACCCATCTGGATCGAGCGCCAGCATTTCCGGCGTGAATGTGAAGAAATTCTCGGCGTTGAAGCTTAGCGGGATGATGACGGCGATTGGGGCGATGAGGAAAAAGAAGATGAACCCGCAAATCACCCGGAAGCTGTAGTACCAGACTCGCTGTCCGGCTGTCGCATACGGAGGAAGTCCACTCATTGCTCAGCCTCCCAGCTTGACGTTGTCGATGCCGACCATGCGGTCATATGTCCAATACAGGATAAGGACCACGGCCAGCAGTATCGAACCTAGCGCCGCCGCCAGACCCCAATTCAGAGACGATGAGATGTGATAGGCAATCCGGTTTGAGATGAAGACGCCAGATGTTCCCCCGACCAGTTCAGGCGTGATGTAATACCCGATGGACAAGATGAATACGAGGATCGACCCGGCACCGATTCCCGGCACGGACTGGGGAAAGTAGACTCGCCAGAACGCGGTCCAGTTTGTCGCGCCCAAAGATTTGGCCGCGCGAAGATATGTCTGTGGGATCGTCTTCATGACCGAATACAGCGGCAGGATCATGAACGGCAGCAGGATGTGCGTCATCGCGATGATCGTACCCGTCTGATTGTTGATCATCACCAAGCGGTTGGCATCATCAACGAGACCTATCCAGACCAGCAGATCGTTGATCACCCCTTGTTGCTGCAACAGGACTTTCCACGCGGAAGTGCGCACCAGAAGAGATGTCCAGAAGGGCAACAGCACAAGGATCATCAAGACGTTAGCCGACCGCATCGGAAGGTTGGCAAGCAGCCAGGCGACTGGATACCCGAGGAGAATGCAGCTTAACGTAATCGTGAGCGACATGATCAGCGTGCGTTGGAAGAGAGTCACATAGATCCGCTCTCGGGAGTCGCGTGGCGAAATGCCTTCCGGCGTCAATTGCAGATCAATGGCGTTCAGGAAGTAGCCTGGCGTATAGCGCGCCGAATAGGTCTGGATCGAACCCCAGACTTCGGTATCAAGCCAATCCTTGTCGATATCGGAAAATTGCTCTCTCAGGGATACTGGTTCAATGCCACCAACTGCAGCACGTGCCTCGTTGAGGAGAGGATCACCGAGATCGCCCGCTTCTGAATTGACGAGATCACGATAGAGCGCCGTGAACAGGACATCCCACGGCTTTTCGCTCAGGGGATCGTCTCCGGATTCGGTGACGGTGCGGCTCCAACTCCCGTAGGCTGAATTGGTGACCGGCAAGGCTGTGCCTGCGCCGTCCCCTGAAAACAGCGCACTCCACGTCGCAGGTTCTTCCCAAGCGGGGTTCAGTTCGGTGAAAGCGTCGGTGTATCTGTCGGTATCGAACCGAGTAACGCTGCGACCGGTTTTCCGGAAGAGCGAGGATATTCCAGATTGCTCGTAGTTCAGGCGACCGCCAAGTCGCGTGTGCAACTTGCGTTCTTCCGCGAACACCATGTCGATGTAGAAAGCTTCAAAGACGTTTTCGCCAGGCGCCTCTTCGCTGCCGGCGTCCCAGTCTCGCAATTCAGTGACAGTACGCGGAATCGTTTCCGCGACGATGCCGTTCTCGACGGAACGGAAAAGCATGTCGGCGATAGGCGCTATGAATGTGATCAGAACGAATAACAGAAGCGGCGCAATCAAAAGAAGAGCCCGCATCTTTTCTCGCCTCAGCGCACGGTTCAAACTGCGCTTGAGCGGCGTACCGTCGGCGGAAAGAACGGGTCCGGCCGCGGCGCGGTCGGCGTTGCGGAGCGCGTTGTCGGGCGTGGCGCCCGTGAATTGATCCGGACCAGTTGCGTCAGTCATGCGACGCCCTCGACGACGACAAGGATGCTTTCCGCAGTTCGGCGGCGGATGTCAGCAATCTCTTGATATTCCGGGTCGTTATAGGCCGTCATCGCGGCCGCGTAGCTTGGAAATTCGATCAACACGTGGCGTTTGAGCGTCTCGCCCTCAACGGTTTCGGACTGACCGCCGCGAATGATGAATTCGCCTCCAAGAGCCTTCAGGACCGGCGTGTCTTTTTCGATGTATTCCTTATAGGCTTCGGGATCGTTCACCGTGATGTGGCCCATGATGTAGCCCTTCGCCATTCTATTTCCCTCGCCTTATTTATGGGCGCGGCGCCGCTGAGGCGCCGCGCAGTCTTTCAGATCAGTTGGCCAGCCACGCCTGGAACTTGGCGTCCAGATCGTCGCGATAGTCAGCCCACCATTCGTAATTGTTGACGAAGGTGTTCTCGGCATTGTTGGGATCGGTCGGCATATGCGGTGCCATGTCGATACCAAGCGTCTCGTGCTGGCCGACAAGCGGTGCCGATGATGCGCGAGCCGGGCCGTACGAGATGTACTTGGCCTGATCCGCCAGACGCTGAGTGTCTGTGGCGAAGTTCAGGTAATCCATTACGCGAGCCAGACGATCTTCCGGCAGACCGGCAGGAACCACCCAACCGTCAATGTCGAACATCTGCCAGTCCCATGCCATGCCAATCGGCTGCTGTTGCTCTTCGATGGCCGAGAACAGTCGACCATTGTAAGCCGAAGCCATGAAGACTTCACCATCGGCGAGCCACTGGATCGGTTCAGCCGAAGCCGACCACCAAAGCGTTTGGTCCTTGATCGTGTCAAGTTTGGCGAAAGCACGCGCCTGACCTTCGTCGGTTTCCAGCATCTCATAGACGTCTTCATAGGCGACGCCGTCACAGATCAATGCCCATTCCATGTTCGCGATCGGCTGCTTGTTCAGCGCGCGTTGGCCTGGATAAGTCTCCATATCGAACACATCGCAAGCGCCGGTCGGCGGCTCGGCACCGGCAGGAACCTGATCGGTGCGGTAGCCGAACGTGGTCGAGAACACGATCTGCGGGATGAAGCAGTCGCTGACCAGAAGGTCGCCGAAGTCATCGCTGGCCGATGTTCCATCGGGAGCAGCGGCAAGCACTTCGTCCGCATCAATTTCCATCGCCAGACCTTCGTCGCACAAGCGAATACCATCCGCCGCTTCGACGTCGACCAGATCCCAAGTGATGTTGCCGGCTTCGTTCATCGCGCGCAGCTTCGACACGGCTTCAGGCGAGCTTTCGTCGTTGATGATCTTGATGCCCGACTTTTCCATGTAGGGTAGGTGATATGCATTCTGCTGCGATGCCGAATAGGCTCCGCCCCAGGATACGATCGTCATTTCGTCGGCCATGTGAGCCGCGGCAAACGAACCGGTGGCCGACAGGACCAATCCGGCCGATGCCAATAGTGTTGTCGTCAGTTTCATTCATTTCTCCCATCGTCCCGAGTTAATTTCGGAAACCGGACCTCGGGACAGGCTTTCGGTTTCCTTTTGGCCGCGCCCGCATTGTGGACGCGTACGTCTGCTCAGGCGTCGAGCGCCCGGCAATCTCTTGGTAGCCATCCAATTTCGATGGTCTCGCCCGGTGTCAGTCGGACTTGATCGGGCGCATTTCTGGTCTTGACGATGAAATCGTCGCGGCCGGCGACACGCAGTCGAGTCCGAAAGATGTCGCCCATGTAGATGAATTCCAGCACCTCGGCGTGCAGTGTATGAGCGCCCGCAGGCAACTTGTCCGGCTTGAATTCCACCCGTTCCGGTCGGATTGAGACCAGCGTCCGCTCGCCAGGCTTCGAGACGTTGATCGGCTTGGCGTCGATTACGTCGCCGCTGTCCAGCTTGACGGTCGCGACGTCTCCGTTGATCTCGGCAATGACGCCATTCAGCGTATTATTCTCGCCGATGAACTGCGCAACAAAGCTGTTTTCCGGCTCTTCGTACAATTTGTCGGGCGGTGCAAGTTGCTGAATGCGACCGTCATCGAATACGGCGACGCGATCCGACATGGTCAACGC
>JBBKWG010000224.1:0-12676 GCA_037968835.1 Paracoccaceae bacterium | reverse complement strand
AGCAAACAAATGCGTTGAACCCTCGGTATGGACTGTCGCCATCATCAACCGTTCCGACGAAAATGTGTATTCGTTGATCCGGGGCGCTTGGGCTGCCAGGTCATCTAATGACAAGCCAGCACTGACTGCAGCGACGAGAAGTGCTGTCTCCATGGGATCGCCCACGAAGCTGTTGGGTTTGTCGGTTTCGGCGCGTGCATTGGTGCAGAGCGCGCCGATGCGAAGCGCCTGCCAAAGCGGTTCATTTGTGCCGGCTGACCCCAGTCGGCGCTCCGCAAGCAAGTCCGTTTCTTCGCCGCTGTCCGCAAGATCCACGTCGGATTCCGCCAAGAGGACACGTGCCAGCGTCATGCGGTTCTCGGTCAGTGTGCCGGTCTTGTCCGTCATGAGAAGCGTTGTCGCACCAAGTGTTTCAACGCACGACAAGCGAGTAACGAGCGCGTTGCGTTGCGCCATCCGCCACATCCCTTGCGCAAGGCAAAGCGTGGCGACAACAGGCAGACCCTCGGGAATTGCAGCAACTGCCAAGGCGACACTTGTCTTCGCGATGTCGGCAAACTGATAGCCACGAAGTAGTCCTGCGACGATTGTCACGAAGGCCAGTGCAAGTGTGAGCCAGACGAGCCGGTGGCCGAGGTTGTCCAGTCGCCGATCAAGTGGCGAGATGTTCGATTCCGCGCGCCTTACAAGATCGCTGATCTGGCCCAATTCGGTGGCGAGGCCCGTCGCAACAACCAGCCCTTCGGCAGAACCCCGGGTCACGCTTGTCCCCTTGAACGCTGTGTTCAAGCGGTCGCCCAAAACGGTTTCGCGCGGAAGCGGATCGGTCGTCTTGGCGACAGCGGCGGATTCCCCAGTTAGCGTTGATTCATCGACTTCAAGATTGGTCGCCGTGATCAGCCTAAGGTCCGCAGTCACGACGTCGCCTGCTTCCAGCAGTACGACATCGCCGGGGACAACATCGCTCGCGTTGACACTGGTTGTTTCACCGGCGCGCCGAACACGGGTGCGAAAATCCGAAATTTTCTGGAGTGCCTCCATCGACCGTGCAGCCTGCAATTCGGTCACCAGCCCTATCGTCACATTGATCAAAAGCACGACACAGATAGCGATGCTTTCAGCAGTGTCGCCGAGCGCAAGTGACAAAGTCGCTGCGAGGACCAACAGCCAGACAATGATGCTTCGCAACTGATGCGCGAATATGCGCAAGACACTGATGCCCCGTTCGCGCTCAAGGCTGTTAGCTCCGTAGGATTGCAGTCGGATTTCGGCCTCGGCGATAGTTAGACCGGTGTCCGCCGATACACCTAGCGTTCGTGCGACCTGCTCCGACTTCTCGGCGTAAAAGCATTGGATGGAGGATTGCCGCATCAACTCCTGTCCGACCGTGTGCGAGCGATGTCAGCCCGGCGCACTCGGCTGCTTGTGCGTGGACCGGCGAAGTGCTGGATTGAAATTTTCATGTCGGGATCTAATCGGCGACCGAGTACACCGTGAATGACCTGGATCAACGGATTGAGTTGCGTATTTCTTGGCTATCTTGCCGCGGAAGTATAGATTGACGTGCGTCAAGGCTGCATCTCTGTCCGGCGGCTAGACACAACGCGGAGCGCAGCGACAGGTAAGGCTCCGGTCCGAATGCCGCGAAGAAAATCGGGTGTCGCGAGGAACAGGGTCGCCATACGCCGCGTATTATAGTTGATTTCGGGGGAAATCTTTCATGGCTGACGATCCCTATAAGATAATCGGTGTTGCGCGGACTGCTTCGCAGAACGACATCAAGAAAGCCTATCGAAAGAAGGCCAAATCCCTGCATCCGGATCTACATCCGGGTGATGCGACGAAACTTGCGGATTTCCAGGCGCTGTCTGCAGCGTACGACCTGCTCGGCGACGTGGAGAAGCGACGCAAATTCGACGCCGGCGAGATTGATGCCAGCGGCCACGAACGTGAAGAACGCCGATACTACCACCAGTATGCAGGCGGAGACGCCGGGAAGCGTTACAATGCCGGACCGGGAATGGGCGATTTCGAGGACGTTTCCGACGTTTTCTCGGACCTGTTCGGACAGCGCGCGCGGCCCGGTCAACGCTCATCCGGTTCGGGGTTTCAGGCGCGCGGAAGCGATCTCAGATATCAGTTCGAGGTCGATTTCCTGGATGCCGCGCTGGGCGCGAAACGCAGCCTGACGTTGCCGGATGGCAACTCGATCGAACTGACAATTCCGGCGGGGTTGAGCGACGGGCAAACGCTACGCCTTCGCGGTAAAGGCGCGCCGGGCTTGGGCGGCGGGCCATCGGGCGACGCTCTGATCACGGTAACGATACGTCCGCATCCGGTATTCTCGCGCGACGGGAACACGATTGAGTCCGAAGTGCCGATCACATTCGATGAGGCGGTGCTTGGTGCGAAAGTTGAAGCGGCGACCATCAATGGACCTGTGTCGCTCGCGGTTCCAAAGGGCACTTCGTCGGGCCACAGACTGCGCTTGAAAGGGAAGGGGATCAATCCTGCGAAGGGTCAGGTTGGCGACCAAATCGTCCGCGTTCGGATTGTTCTGCCTGAGCGGATCGACCCGGAGATGGAGGCGCTCGCGCGCAAATGGAAAGAGCAGGTTCACCACAATCCGCGGCGTCCGACGGGAGGAAAATCATGAGATATGATGAAAAAACAGTGGTCCAGCGCGTCCGGCGCCTGAATTCGCAGGACCTGCGGGTGTGGGTGAGCGAAGGTTGGGTGCGCCCCGGGCAAAGCGAAAGCGGGCCTCTTTTCGACGATCTGGATGTCGCCCGGATCAGACTGCTGTGCGACCTACGCAAGGACTTGTCGCTGTCGACTGATGCCGTTCCAGTCGTGCTGACCCTCATAGATCAGTTGAACGGAGCGCGGCATGACCTGCGGTGTCTGGCGGCGGCCATCGAACGCCTGCCAGAAAGCGCCCGAAAGATCGTGATCGCGGAATACTCTGAAAATCAGAATCCCACCGATAAGTCGCAGTAGCGGAGCAAACCGTAAATTGGGCGGGTATTCGAGATCCTCGGGAGGAAAGAATGCATCCGGGTATGAAAACCTATCGCATCGCGCTGATCAGTACGTACCGGCGCTACCTGGACGCGGACCGTATATGGGTCGAAGAAACGCGACGGGTCCTGAAGTGGTCTCCAAAATCAAACCGCCCTTCGCTGCCGCCAATCGGAGAACCTGGTTCGCGGATAAGACAGATCTACGCACGAAGAGAGCGCGCGCTACGCCGGATGGAAGCCGCACACCACGAGCTTGAAGATGCGCGGCATCGCATGTGCAATTGCTATCCTCAAAACAGGAAACGGTTTGTCTTGCTTCTTACCCGAAGTAGCGCACCGAATTGATATTCTTTCAACGCGGCCCATCGCTTCCCGCATTCGCTGTGAGGTTCCGATTGAACAGTCTGTCGTGATTTCAGAGACAATACTTCCACAAAGCGCCACGTTCCTGCCCCTTTGAGACGCCAAAACAAGGGCTCGGTTAAGCACAGGTACGAGGACCGCCGGAATTGGCAAAAAATCTGACATCATGGGTATCTGCTCCGGGCGCCTGGCTGTCGCTTGCCGGAATGCTGTTCACCGCAGCGGTGCTGGTGGGATACCACAACGATCAGATCATCGCCGACCGGGTTCTGAGCCAGCGCCAGGGGCCGGTGCCGCTGGTCGCGATCCAGAATTTTGACGCGACGCGGCATTCGAACATGACGTCGGAGGTGCGCTTGTTGGCAGAGGTCGACTTCGGTCAAGTGATCGGTGTCAATCTCGGCACAACGGACAAACCCGACCACGCCGCCGTCAT
The DNA here is from genome assembly GCA_037968835.1 of Paracoccaceae bacterium. Taxonomy (GTDB): domain Bacteria; phylum Pseudomonadota; class Alphaproteobacteria; order Rhodobacterales; family Rhodobacteraceae; genus JBBKWG01. Next base: position 8,854 of record JBBKWG010000224.1, on the reverse strand, counting down.
CCCGCTTTATCCCCTGAGTGATGCCGGTGCCGCCGCCGTCCAGCGCGAGGCCAGCGCGCACATAACCCACCGTCCCATTGCACGAGCCGCTGTAAATCGCGCGCCTGCACTTCCGATTGGAGCGGTGTTGAGCAATGTTCCAATTGCAGCAGCAAACAATCTCGATCTCGAACGGTTGATGGCACGTCGCATCGGTGGCGGACTTCACGGCATGGTGGTCGAAATCTCGGGCGTTGCTCGCCCAGATCATCCGGGCGGCAACATCCTTTCACAGGTTCTGTACGGTTCACGGGGAACCGAAGGATTTGTGCCCGTCGTCGTCGAACCCTTCCAGCTGGATCGCGCGGCATTCCCCTCCGCTGAAAGTGACGGCTGGGTTCAGACGCTTCTGATGAAGTTCGGCCTGGTCACATTTTTAACAGCGGTCATGTTGGCGGTTCGCCCTCCAGAACTTCAACGACCGCGCCGGCAGTTCGTACGGGTAGTGTCGACTGCGGCGAGCTTGCAGTTATCTCACCATACACAGTTCCAGCGGATTGCGACGCAGGATGAACTTTATGATGCTGAGGAACTTGGCCGGTTGCGTCCGCCCAACGCGATCATGCGCGGTGCGAGTGCAGTAATTCGGCGCTGGTCAGTCGCGCTTTCCAATCAGTTCAAAAATCGACGGTAACACCCGGAAGCCTCAGCTCTCGTACCAGTTCGCGAAGTTCCTGACGGGCGGCGACATTTGACAGGTTCAGGTTGGACACGCCGATGTCGCGCAGGTCGAGCAGGGTCAGTCCGCGTGGAAATAGTTCGCGAAATATCACCCGCTCAGAAAATCCCGGCGCCACGCGAAATCCGATCCGTTTGGCAAGCGCATTTACAGCTTCGGACATCTTCTTCTTGTTATGCATTTGCTGCGCGCCGACGCGGTTGCGCACGACCACCCAGTCAATCGGTTCAAGCCCGGCCTGCGCGCGCAATTGTCGCGCGTTCCAGACCATCTCGGCGTAAACCGAAGGACCGAGGATCTTGTTGGTTCTGGGATCGGTGTGGGCCAGAAGATCGAAATCGACAAAGCTGTCGTTGAGCGGCGTCACCAACGTATCAGCCAGCGAATGCGCCACCTGGCTTAGGCGAGTGTGGGAGCCGGGACAGTCGATCAGGATGAATTCGACCTCACTTTCCAACCCCGTCACCGCTGCCGAAAGACGCTGGTCATAGACGTTTTCGCCAGGACCCAGACTTTCGCGCCGGATTTCGGGTAGTTCGCGATAGATCGGACTTGGAAGATCGAGACCCTCGGCGGCGATGAAATTGCGCCGGTTCTCGATATAGCGCCCGAAGCTTTTCTGGCGCAGGTCAAGGTCGAGAACGCCGACCACGTGACCCATTCGCACAAGTGCGGTCGCAATATGCATCGAGACGGTGGATTTCCCCGCACCGCCTTTTTCGTTTCCGACGACTATGATGTGGGCCACTGCCTGCCTCTGATCTTGCGGCGCAGTATGACGCGCCGAATGTGCACACTATATGTTGTGTTGGTCGACAAGAAAAGCATCGGATTCATTGAATTGCGAAAGAAGTCGGAGCGCGGCACTTACGCTCCAAGGATCAACTGCCGCAAAGTGTTTGGCAACAGGATGAAGCTGTCAGAGTCTGGCCAGACGGGCGCTTTGACGTTCGATGAGGGTTTCAACTTCAGCTATCGCGGCCGCTGTGAGTTTGGGGCCTGGCGCGCGGACCGTGTCATGGGCGATGGCCCCGCGTCGCGCCAGAATATACTTGCGAATTGCAAGCCCAAGGCCGGGCTGGGATTCATAGCGGATAAGCGGCATGTACGCATCGAAGATATTGCGCGCTGCACTTTCGCCTCCTGCGCTCATCAGCCGAACGACATCCGCCATCATTTCCGGAAAAGCGAATCCGGTCATGGCACCGTCGGCACCTCGGATCATCTCCTCAAGCAGAAACTGTCCGCCATTGCCGCACAGGATTGAAATTCGACGCGCACCGTTGTCCGATGCGGCGCGCAGCATGGCGATCTTTTCGAGGCCCGGCCAATCTTCGTGTTTCAGCATCACGCAATTCGGGCAATCGGCGACGATCTTCAGGATCACTTTCGGGTCGATCTGGACGTTCGTTACCAGCGGAAAGTCTTGAAGGACCCAGGGTATCTGGCCCATCCGTTCGGCGATTGTCATAAAGTAGCCGATTATCTGCGCATCGGTCCGCAGGTTCGAAGGCGGCGCGACCATGACGCCCGCCGCTCCTTTGTCCATCGCTGTCTTTGCCAAGGATTCTATGGCCGCGAGTCCGGGTGCGGAGACGCCTACAATAACTGGAACCGTGGCGCGACCGGCAATGCGGGCAATCACCGTTTCGGACTCATCAGGTGTGAGTTTGCCGGCTTCGCCCATGATGCCGAGGATCGTGAGCCCCGTTGCACCCTTCTCAAGATAAAAATCCGTCATTCGCTCGAGGCTCTCGGCATCTAGCGCGCCGTCCGGCCGGAATGGCGTTGCGGCGATCGTGAAGACGCCCTTGGCGGTTTCGTCAAGCATCGGAGTTTCTCCCTGATTGGCCTTGCGGGGCAGCTACGCGCTGGCGCGCGTCGTACTTTGGACTTCGATCTGATAGCCTTCAGGGTCCAAGAAAACGAAGGCCCGTATGCCGATTTCGTGGTTCTCGAATAACTGGCTTAGCCCGTCAAGGCCACGTTCCGTGGCCCATTCATATTAGCGATCGACATCGGTGACCCGCAGACAGATCTGAACGCACTTCATTGCCTGCCATTTGTTCATACCCTTGGCTTCGTCGACGAGACCAATGTGCGCGCCATCTGCGACGCGGAAGATCTTTGCAAAGCCCTGGTCAATAACCAACGGAAACCCAAGTGTGTCGCGCCAGAACGCTTCGGCTTTGGCAAGATCGCGGTAATAGAGAAACGTGATCGCAAGGGTGGGGATCGAAGGTGGAGTCACGTGATCGTCGCCAGATATTCCGCCGCCGGTGTGGCATCCGTGGTTATGCCCAATGCCGGTCGCGCAATCCACCGACCTTGCTCGGCGATGGTAACAAGCGAACCGTTTTCCACCGCTATCTTGCCGCGCAGGATCACGGTTTCTGGCCAACCGGTGATCGTGCGACCTTCCCAGGGATTATAACCGACGTTGTCGTGAAGATCGTCGGCACCGAATGTGACCTGACGAGTTGGGTCCCAAATCACCAGATCTGCGTCAAACCCCGGCGCGATATCACCCTTGCCAGGCAGCCCGTGGTGGCGAGCGGGCGTCGTACAGGTCACGTCCACGAATTTTTGCGCTCCCAAGTGTCCGCGCGAAACCATCGCGTCGAACATAAGCGGCATCCTGACTTCGAGGCCCGGTAAGCCGTTGGCCAACTGGGAAAAATCCGCGTCTTGGCCAGCCGAAAGTTTTCCGGTTGTATCGAAGCGATAGGGGGCGTGGTCGGACGACACGATGGATAGTGTGCCGTCGCCCAAGCCCTCCCAGAGTGCTTTCTGGTCGGCTTCCGTCCGTTGAGGCGGCGAGCACATCCATTTCGCGCCCTCAAGGCCTTTCCGGTCAAGGACTTCGGCTGTCATGAACAGATAATGCGGACACGTTTCGGCCCAGACCGGAACTCCGCGCGCACGAGCGGCGCGGATCGCGTCTACCGCTTCGGTCGTGGATATATGGAACAGCATGATCGGCGTCGCGAAAAACTCGGCAAAGCGGATCATGCGTTCGACCGCTTCGATCTCGGCAAGCCGGGGGCGCGAGACAGCGTGCCATTTTGGCTCAGTCTTGCCACCGGCGAGAAGTGCATCGCGGGTCCAGCCGATCAGGCCATCATTCTCGGCGTGGATGCAAACAAGCGCGCCAGCGTTTTTCGCGATAGCGAGAAGATCGAGGATAGCGCGGTCGTCGAGGCGGATGTTGTAGGTCGTGAATACCTTAATCGAGCGATGTCCGGCGGCGATCAGTTCGCGCAAATCACTCCGGACATTTGGGGCATCGAGATTGTTTACCACCAGATGGAAGGCATGGTCAGTCCTCGCACCGCGCCGGGCACGCGCGGCATAGTCTTCAAGCGACCCCGACAAGCTTTCTCCGGCTAACTGCGGTGCGAAGCTTACGGTTGTCGTCGTACCGCCAATGAGCGCGGAACGCGTTGCCGATTCAAAGGTATCGGCGTTCATCTGGCCCATGCCGCTGATCTGTTCGATGTGGCAATGCACATCGACGCCGCCGGGAGTGATGATCCGGCCAGAGGCGCCGATTTCGTTTTTGGCAGTGCCGTCGAGATTGCCGAGCGCAACAATCCGGCCATCATTAATTGCGATGTCCGCCGGCCCGTCACACGTCGAGGATACGACGCGGGCGCCTCGGACGATGAGGTCGTAGGTGCTCATGTCGGCAACATAGAACAGGCACGCACTTCGCTTGCAAGGCTTGCGGATTGCTGAACACGACGGCAGGGTGGCGTCGCATTTTTTGCGAAGGACGAAGCGAATGTTTCCGGCACTCGATGTGATGGCGCGCGGCGGTGTGATGATCTGGATCATCGCTGCGCTCAGCGTGCTTACACTGGCTATGATCCTGTGGAAAATCTGGCGGCTTTTGTGGCTTGGCGCATGGGGTGGTAGTGCCGCCGAAGCTGCAGTCGCACGCTGGCGCTTGGGAAACGCGCCAGAGCCGACCGGAGGCGGATTGCGGCTGCGCGTGGTGCTTACGGCAATCGCTGCAATGAAGGATGCGGGAATGAGCGAAACGGCGGCGCGCGAGGAAACCGAGCGGGTGGCGCGTCGGGCGTTGGCCGAGGCGCGACAAGGATTGCGACTGCTGGACGTTATCGCGACCGTTGCTCCGCTTTTGGGCTTGCTCGGGACCGTGATCGGCATGATAGCGGCGTTTCAGGCGCTTCAATCCAGTGGTGCGCGCGCTGACCCATCAATCCTTGCCGGCGGTATCTGGCAGGCTTTGCTGACCACTGCGGCAGGCATGGGTGTAGCGATCCCGGCGTCGATGTCACTCGCGTGGTTCGAAAGTGTGATCGACCGGGTGGCGGCAGATATGGAGGATCTGGCGACGCAAATCTTTCTGGCAAGCCCTCGGACCCAGCGGGCCGCGGAATGAACCTCGCTCGGCCCAACTCCCGGCGGCGCATCAGCCTGACGCCTATGATCGACGTGGTGTTTCTGCTTCTCATATTCTTCATGTTGGTCGCTCGTTTTGGATTGGACGGCGCTGTCGAAGTTAGCTTGGCCGGGCAGGGACCTGACTATGTCGGGCCGCCCCGGTTGGTTGATGTTACCGCGACTGCTCAGCGGCTGAACGGGGTCGACCTCGGAATGCCTGACCTTTTCAAGCGCCTCGTGAGTTTGACCGATTCCGCAAGTGACGTCATCGTCCTGCGCTCGCGCGACGAGGCGGACGTTCAGCGTATTATCGACGTTATGGAGGCGCTGCAGCGGGCGGGGTTCACCAAATTGGCGCTGATCGAATGATCAGGCTTGTCGCAGAACGTCGCGTGCGGGCGGACAGCATTGTCCCGATGATCAATGTCGCGTTTCTGCTGCTGATCTTCTTCTTGATGACGGCGGTGATAGCACCGGGTGACCCAATGGAAGTCACTTTACCCGAAGCCGCGAGCGATGATCTGCTGGGCGACGGGACTGTTCTGGTGGTGTCTGCAGACGGAACGCTCGCGCGCGGAGACCTTAGCGGCAACGCGGTGTTTCGCGGTCTCAAGGGCGTGGACATTCGCGTGAAGGCCGATGCGGCATTAAGCGGAGCCGAACTTGCGAAGATTTTCACACGGCTTCGCGACGCTGGCGTGGCCCGTGCAGAGCTTGTGACCGTTCCGCGTTAGCCGTCAGGTCAGGCGCTGCGCTAGTTTCCCCTGCAGAGCGAGGCAGGCTTCGAGCTGTGCAATCTCGACGTATTCGTCTGGTTTGTGTGCCTGCAGGATCGAGCCGGGGCCGCAAATGACGGCTGAAAGCCCGAGATCCGCGAAAGCCCCAGCTTCGGTGCAATAGGATACGAGACCAGCTTCGTTGGCGCCCGTGAGTGAAAGAAGCAAATCCCGCGCGGGATTGGGGTCTGTTGCCAGAAAAGCGGGAAATTCACCGACGGTCACAAGTTCGAAACCCGTGTCGGGCGCGTTGCGTTGCATTTCGGGTTCCAATGTTTCGGCGACAAACTGCGAGAGGCCAGACAGGATTGTTCGGGCATCCTCATCGCGCATTGGTCGCATTTCCCAAGCGATTTCCGCCATGCCGGGTATCACGTTGGTGGCGTTTCCGGCGACTATCTTTCCGACGTTCACACTGGTCCACGGCGGTTCGAAGCCGGTTTCGGGCCTCGCATCCGCTTGTTGATCGGCGGCGAGTTCCATCAGACGAGTGACATACCGGGTGGCATAGACCCCCGCATTGACGCCGAGTTCAGGGCGAGATCCGTGACCCTCGACGCCAGTCACACGGGTCAGGTATTCGTAGCAGCCCTTGTGACCTTCGATCACTTGCATGTCCGTGGGCTCTCCGATCAGCGCCATGGCTGGGCGAATACCGCGATCTTTCAGCATCCGCGCCAGTTCGATGGCGCCGAAACAGCTAACTTCCTCGTCATAGGTCATCGCGAAATGGACTGGCTTGCGGACGGCGGCAAAGTGTTCTGCCATTGCGATCGTGCAAGCTAGAAAGCCTTTCATGTCGCAGGTGCCGCGACCGAAAAGTCGGCCGTCGCGTTCGACCATTTCAAACGGATCAGTGGTCCAGGGTTGGTCGGCGACGGGAACGACGTCCGTATGACCCGACAGGACCATCCCACCGTCCCCATCGGGACCGAGCGTGGCCCAAAGGTTCGCCTTGAGCCCCGTCGCATCGTATTGGCGTTCGCAACGCGCGCCCGCCTTCATCAAGATGTCTTCGACATAGTCGATCAGCGGCAGGTTGGTATCCGACGAGATCGTCGGAAAGGCGATCAGGTCGCTGAGGATGTCTCGGGTGCGCTGGATCATGTCAGCTCGAGGTCCCCAGCCGATTAGATCTTGATCGGCAGGCAAACGGAAGTCCGCAAGCGGTGTTTGATGTGATCGGCTGCATGAATGACGATGAGGCCCGCAGGCATCGAGATCGTCAAGAGGCGATTGACGATTGCCGATCATGGCGCGTAGATATTCGCAGGCCCGCAGCGATGGCGTCGCTGCCCCGGATCACGGGAATCGGGAGATATGCAGCTCTGCACGCCGGAGCGGTATCTGGAGATCGGTCCATGTCCGACACACGCCCCGCCTATTTCACCTGCCACAATGGCGAGAAAGCCGCGCTGCCATTTGCGGCCGAAGAATACGAAACACGTTTGGCGCACCTGCGAAAAATGATGGCAGCTCGCGACATTCCGGCAGTCCTGCTTACCTCCATGCACAACATCGCCTACTATTCGGGCTTCCTTTATTGCAGCTTCGGGCGGCCCTACGGGTGTATAGTGACCCAAGACCTCTGCACGACCGTCTCGGCGAATATCGACGCTGGCCAACCTTGGCGGCGCTCGTTTGCCGACAACGTCACATATACCGATTGGACCCGAGACAATTATTGGCGGGCGGTCGCTTTGGTCCTGGGAAATATCCGGCGCCTCGGGATCGAGGGCGACCACATGACATTGGCATCGGAAAGGATGTGCCGCGATATGCTCGGTGCGCCCGAACTGATCGATATTGCGCCCGACGCGATGCGAATGCGGATGATCAAGTCGCCCGCTGAAATCGCGCTGATTGAGAGTGGTGCGCGCGTCGCCGACACAGGAGGCGAGGCGATTCGCGCGGCAATAAAGGTCGGAGCGCGCGAAATCGACGTGGCAATGGCCGGGCGCGACGCGATGGAGCTTGCGATTGCCGCTGAACATCCCGATGCCGAATACCGCGACACTTGGGTCTGGTTTCAGTCCGGTCTGAACACCGACGGTGCACACAACCCGGTTACGGCGCGAAAGCTACAAGACGGCGACCTTTTGAGTCTCAATACATTCCCGATGATCTCGGGCTACTATACCGCGTTGGAACGCACCCTGTATCTTGGCGAGCCCGACGCAGACACGCTGAGGATCTGGCAGGCAAATGTCGCAGCGCACGAACTTGGTCTGTCGTTGATTAAGCCAGGCGCAATATGCTCTAAAATATGCAACGAAATCAACAGATTTCTGGATTCCGAGGGGCTGCTTCAGTATCGTTCGTTTGGATATGGCCATTCTTTCGGTATACTATCACACTACTACGGGCGCGAGGCCGGTCTGGAATTGCGGGAGGACATCGACACTGTACTGGAATCCGGAATGGTTGTTTCGATGGAGCCGATGCTGTTCATCCCCGAAGGTCAGGCTGGGTCCGGTGGATATCGTGAGCACGACATCTTGGTTATCGACGAGAATGGGGCACGCAACATCACCGGATTTCCATACGGTCCGGAAGCCAATACCATAGCTGCGTGACACGAAAAAATGGGAAAATCCGGGCGGCGGTTTCAGCGATTCCGCAGCGTCGGTGGCTGACATGAACGCTAATCGGTTGAATTCCGGTCCGCATTCGTGTTGGTTTACACATCAGGGGATCTTGCGACCAAAGGGGGCGTCTTGGCCAATGACATGAAAAACGACGGGTTCGTCGTATTCGACCGCGTGCAAAAAAGTTACGACGGCGAAGTGCTGGTCGTGAAGGATCTGAATCTCGCTATTGGCCGGGGCGAGTTCCTGACCATGCTTGGTCCATCGGGGTCCGGAAAGACCACTTGTCTGATGATGCTCGCGGGTTTCGAGACCGCAACGCACGGTGACATCCTGTTGGGCGGCAAGCCAATCAACAACAT
>JBBKWG010000223.1:0-5457 GCA_037968835.1 Paracoccaceae bacterium | reverse complement strand
TCGTCGCAACTCGGTCCGATCGAACCGGCCGAGCGGCGCACGGTGATGCTGGGGTCCCCGATTGCGGGCAAGTACGACACGCTGAAGGACCGCGAAAGCGCCTATGAAGTGCTTGCCGCGCGGGCCGCGAATGCCGCACGCGAAGCCGAAGCGGCGGAGCACGAAGAAGTCGAGGCAGAAGAGCGCGAGCGGGAGTTCAAGAAGGCCCGCCGCTACAAGGGCGAGCGTGTCGGTCGGTCGACATCGCAGCGCACGACACAGACCGGCGGCTTTGGCGATGCGCTGACCAATATCGTCGTCAAGGAGCTGAAAGGCACCACCGGACGGCGGATCGTTCGCGGCATTCTCGGCGGTCTGTTCCGCGGGCGCTGAGCCGCGCTTCGACGCTCGCCGGACAACCGGCGTCGAACCGCCGGGGATTAAAGCACTTTATTGCTCCATATCAACCCGATTGTATAAAATACCGCGAAGTTACTTCTGTCCGATTGTGGAATCAGGACGGCGGCGGCTGGGTCCGCTGTCCCTGTTAGGGGGTTGCGATGTGGAGCAAGGCTCTGGGTATTACGCTGGGCCGGTTCGTGCGCCGTGGTAATCTGACGATCAATCTTCCGGACCGACAGGTGCTGCGGCTTGGCGACGGCAGCGGCGACGCGGTCCTGGTGACGATCCACGATTCCGACACAGTCCGGCGACTGGTGCTTTATCCCGAACTTGCATTTGGCGAGGCCTACACCGATGGCACCCTGACGATTGCCGGCGACGATTTGCAGGGGCTGATGGCAACGGTTCTGCGGAATTCCGACGACGCCGGCCGTGTATGGTGGCAACGGATTCACGTTTGGCTGCGCACCGGGCTGAGGCGGTTCATGCAGAACAACGCCGTCGCCCTGTCGCGTCGCAACGTGGCGCATCACTACGATCTTTCGGACGATCTCTACGATCTGTTTCTGGATGCCGACCGGCAATATTCCTGCGCCTATTTCCGCCATCCCGACGATACGCTTGAGCAGGCGCAGCATCAGAAAAAGGCGCATATCGCGCACAAGCTCCGGATCGAACCGGGAATGCGCGTGCTCGACATCGGATGCGGCTGGGGCGGCATGGCGCTGACGCTGGCGCGGGACTTCGGGGCCGACGTGACTGGCATCACACTTTCGGCAGAGCAACTCGGTGTGGCAACAAAACGCGCCGAAACGGCCCACCTTTCCCGTCAGGTGCGGTTCAATCTTATGGACTACCGCGCGGTAACCGGCACCTTCGACCGCATCGTGTCGGTGGGCATGTTCGAACACGTCGGGCTACCGCATTACGACACCTATTTTCGCACGATTCGCGACCGTCTGACGCCCGACGGGGTGGCGCTGGTCCACACCATCGGTTCGACAACCACGCCCGGCGCGTCCAATCCCTGGATCGCGAAATACATCTTTCCCGGCGGCTATATCCCAAGCCTGTCGGAAGTGAGCGCCGCGATCGAGCGTCAGAATCTCTGGATCGCCGATGTCGAGACTTTGCGGCTCCACTACGCTTTGACGCTCAGGCACTGGTTCGACCGCTTCAATACCCATGCCGACAAGGTCCGCGAACTCTATGACGACCGGTTCGTGCGGATGTGGCGGTTCTACCTCGCGGCGTGCGAGCAGACCTTTCGGCTGCGCTATCAGGCCGTGTTCCAGGTCCAGTTGACGCGCTCTATCGAAGCGTTGCCGTTGACCCGCGACTATATCTACGAGGCCGAGAGAACCGAACACCTGACCCGCGCCGCAGAATAGCGCGCCTTCCCGCCACCGAGACTGGCGGCGACGATCCATTCGTGGCATCACCCGAATGCGCCGCATTTATCGTTTCGGGGAGTCGCATGGCATTCGGCAAGGGACATCATCTGCACCTGATCGACGGATCCGCCTTCATCTTTCGCGCCTACCACGCCCTGCCGCCGCTGACGCGCAAATCCGACGGCTTGCCGGTCGGGGCGGTAAGCGGTTTCGTGAACATGCTGTGGAAGACGGTCGAGGACAACAAGGGCCCGGATGCGCCGACCCATGCCGCCGTGGTGTTCGACAAGGGCAGCCACACCTTCCGCAACGATATGTATGATCTCTACAAGGCAAACCGCGAGGAAATGCCCGAAGATCTGCGGCCCCAGATCCCGCTGACCCGCGACGCAACCCGCGCCTTCAACATCGCCTGTCTGGAACAGGAAGGGTTCGAGGCCGACGACATCATCGCGACGCTGGCCTGTCAGGCTCGCGACGCGGGCGGTCGGGTTACCATCGTGTCGTCCGACAAGGACCTGATGCAACTTGTCGGCAACGGGGTCGAGATGTTCGACGCCATGAAGAACGTCCGCATCGACCGCGAAGGTGTCGAGGCGAAATTCGGCGTCGGCCCTGAACGCGTCGTCGATGTGCAGGCGCTGGCCGGCGATTCCGTCGACAACGTGCCGGGCGCGCCCGGTATCGGAATCAAGACCGCCGCGCTTTTGATAAATGAATTCGGGGACCTGGAAACGCTTCTTGAACGCGCCGCCGAGATCACCCAGCCCAAACGCCGCCAATCCCTGATCGACAACGCCGCACAGATCCGCCTGTCGAAACTGCTTGTGACGCTCGATTGCGAGATGGATCTGGGCTACGAACTCGACAGCCTCGAAGTCAGGGAACCCGACCCCGACGCGCTGTTGGGGTTCCTCACGGAAATGGAATTCCGCACCATCACCAAGCGCGTCGCCGATGCGCTCGGTGCCGACGTCCCGGTCATTACCGACACCGACCCCGGTGGTGCCGAAGCCAGCAACGACACCGCACCCAAGGCCGTTGCCTTCGACCATTCCGCCTACGAGAAGGTAAGCGACGCCACGGCCCTGGCCGCCTGGGTCGCGCGCGCCCACGCCACCGGCTGGATCGCGGTCGACACCGAAACCACGTCGCTGAACGAGATGGTGGCCGAACTCGTCGGTGTCTCGCTTTCGATCGAGGCGGGGTCGGCCTGCTACATCCCGCTCACCCACAAGTCCTCGGCGTCCGACGACCTGTTCGGCTCGGACGAACTGGCCGACGGGCAAATGAGCGTGACCGAGGCCCTTGCGATCCTGAAACCGATGCTCGAGGACGCCAGCGTTCTCAAGATCGGCCAGAACATGAAATACGACGCCAAGATCTTCGCCCGCCACGGCGTCAATGTCGCGCCGATCGACGACACTCTGCTGATGAGCTACGCCATGAACGCGGGCCTGCACAATCACGGCATGGATACCCTGTGCGAGCGCTATCTCGGTCACCATCCCATCGCCATCAAATCGCTTCTGGGGTCTGGCAAAAGCCAGGTCACGTTCGACCGCGTCCCCGTCGACGACGCCGTCAAATACGCCGCCGAGGATGCCGACATCACGTTGCGGCTATGGCAGACCTTCAAGCCGCAACTGCACCGCACTCAGGTGACGACGGTTTACGAAACCCTCGAACGCCCGCTGGTGCCGGTGCTGGCCGAAATGGAGATGGCCGGGATCAAGGTCGACCGCAGCGTCCTGTCGAAGATGTCGAACGCCTTTGCCCAGAAGATGGCGCAGCTAGAAGACGAGATTCACGAACTGGCGGGCGAGAAATTCAACCTCGGATCGCCCAAGCAACTGGGCGAGATCCTGTTCGACAAGATGAGCCTCGCGGGTGGCAAAAAGGGAAAGACCGGCGCATACGGCACTGGCGCCGATGTGCTGGAAGATCTGGCGACCGAGCACGAACTGCCCCGCCGCATCCTTGACTGGCGGCAGTTGGCGAAGCTGAAATCAACCTACACCGACGCGCTTCAGGAACACATCAACGCCGAAACCGGGCGCGTCCATACCTGCTATTCGATTGCCGGCGCGACCACCGGGCGTCTGGCCTCGACCGACCCGAATTTGCAGAACATTCCGATCCGGACCGAGGAAGGCCGGCGCATCCGCGAGGCGTTCGTTGCCACCGACGGCCACAAGCTGGTCAGTCTCGATTACAGCCAGATCGAACTGCGCATCCTCGCCCATATCGCAGAGATCGACGAATTGCGCGCAGCGTTCCGCGAGGGTCAAGACATTCACGCCACCACCGCCTCCGAAATGTTCGACGTGCCGCTCGAAGACATGACCCCCGATGTGCGGCGACAGGCCAAGGCGATCAACTTCGGTGTGATCTACGGGATTTCGGGTTGGGGACTGGCGCGCAACCTGCGGATTCCCCGCGATCAGGCGCAGGGCTTCATTGACCGGTATTTCGAGCGATTTCCCGGAATCCGGACCTATATGGACGACACGGTCGCTTTTGCGAAGGAACACGGCTATGTCCAGACATTGTTCGGCCGCAAGATCAACACGCCCGAGATCAACAACAAGGGTCCCCATGCCGGGTTCGCGCGACGCGCCGCGATCAACGCCCCGATACAAGGGACCGCCGCCGACGTGATCCGGCGCGCGATGATCCGAATGCCGCAGGCAATTGCGAAATTGCCGGCAAAGATGCTGTTGCAGGTTCACGACGAACTTCTGTTCGAAGTCGAGGATGCGGCGGTGGACGATCTGATAGCAATTGCGCGGGACATAATGGAGGGTGCAGCGATGCCTGCAGTCAAACTGAACGTCCCGCTGACGGTAGATGCTGGGCAGGGGGCAAATTGGGCAGAGGCGCACTGATATGAACGAGATACACACGAAGGTCACCGACAGGGACGCGATGATTGCGGGAATGGCGCCGGTGTTGCAGCCGGGGTTGTTCGTGTTCTGCACGATGCTGCACAACTCGATTTCCCGCGAAGCACTGGCGCAGGCGCACGGCATGTTCGTCGAGGACGAAGGGCTGTCGCTGATCCTGCCGAGAACCGAGGCTTTGCGCCTTGGCTTCAAGGCCGAAGCGATCATGCGGCAAATCACGCTGATGGTCTATTCCGCGCTCGAAGGCGTCGGTCTGACAGCGGCGGTCTCGGCGGCGCTGGCCGAAAAGGGGATACCCGCCAACATGGTCGCGGCCACGATGCACGATCATATCTTCGTGCCCGCGCGATTCGCCGATCAGGCATTCGATACCCTGCGCGCCCTTCAGAAAGAAGCGCGCGAGCGGTTGGCATCGGCGGCACCGGCATCCTGAGCGGGCGCGCCCCTTTGCCTCTTTCCCCCGTGGCACCGGTCTTTTAAGAGACCCCCAAGACCGCGAAGGGGCAGAGCATGACCGAACCCGCAATCACCGAGGCATTGATCGCAGCGCACGGGCTCAACCCCGACGAATACGCGCGTATTCTGGACATCATAGAACGCGAACCGACGTTCACCGAACTCGGGATTTTCTCGGCGATGTGGAACGAGCATTGCTCTTATAAATCGTCCAAGAAATGGCTGCGCACGCTGCCGACCGAAGGCCCCCAGGTGATCTGCGGACCGGGGGAAAACGCCGGCGTCGTCGACATCGGCGACGGGCAGGCGGTGGTCTTCAA
>JBBKWG010000222.1:0-5478 GCA_037968835.1 Paracoccaceae bacterium | reverse complement strand
CCTCATGCGCGCAACACACCGCGCAGTGGATGACGTGACGATGGGCATCGAAAGCTTCGGTTTCAATTCGGCCATCGCCAAGCTGTATGCCTTCTTCAATTCCATCGCTAAATCAAAGGCATCGCACTCCATGAAGGCCCGCGCCCTTCGCACGCTGGCGCAGCTTATGTCGCCGATGACACCGCATCTGTCCGAGGACATCTGGCACATGCTGGGCGGCGAAGGCCTTGTTGCGAATGCAACCTGGCCCGTTGCCGATCCCGCATACCTTGTCGATGACACCGTGACCCTTCCCATCCAGATCAACGGCAAACGGCGCGCCGAGATCACTGTCCCCACGGACCTGCCGAAAGACGAGGTTGAAAAGCTGGTGCTGGCGACCGATGCTGTGCAAAAGGCGCTGGCCGCTGGCCCGCTGAAAAAACTCATCGTAGTCCCGGGCCGCATCGTCAATGTCGTCATATAAAGCGCCACGTCTTTCCCGCCGGGTCGCAATTCTCGGCCTCGTCGCACTTTCAGGCTGTGGCTTTGCACCGGTCTATGCCCCCGGCGGCAGCGCCGATGGCCTGCGTGGACGCATCGACGTGGTGCCGCCTTCAGACGAGGAAGGCTTCGCGCTGGTACGGCGCTTCGAAGATCGCCTCGGCCAGCCGCAAGGCGCTGACCTGAAATTGACTGCCGACATTGCAATCAGCGAAGACTCCGTCGGCTTTCTGCCCAATGGCTCGATCAGCCGCTACAACGTGCTGGGCCAGGTCCGCTACAAGCTCGCCCGTGCAGACGACGGTGAAACCGTCCTCACCGGCAGCGAACAGAGCTTCACCAGCTATTCCGCAACATCGACGACCGTCGCAACCATTGCCGCCCGACGCGATGCCCGCCGCCGCCTGATGGTGATCCTGGCCGACCGGATCGTGGCTGATATCCTCGTTAATGCCGACAAGCTATGAAGCTCTCTGCACGCGACGCCCCCGGCTATTTTGCGCGACCTGACGCGACAAAGGCCGGGCTGCTGATCTACGGCAGCGACGGAATGCGCGTGGCGCTCAGACGGCAGGAAGTCATCAAGGCCCTGATCGGCGCCCACGGCGAAGAAGAAATGCGTCTGACCCGCATGGCCGCCGGCGATTTGAGGAAAGATCCCGCGCAGCTTATCGACGCGATCAAGGCGCAAGGGTTTTTTCCTGGCCCCCGCGTCGCCTTTGTCGAGGATGCAACCGAAACACTGGCCCCGACGATTGTTGCCGCACTTGCCGACTGGCAGGACAGCGATGCACAGTTTGTCGTGACGGCCGGACAACTCAACGCCCGCTCCAAGCTACGAAAGGCGTTCGAGGATCATCCGAATGCCTATGCGATCGGCATATACGACGATCCGCCAAGCCGGGCCGAGATCGAATCCGCGCTCGCCGCGGCCGGCTTGAAAAGTGTACCCGACGACGCGATGGCGACCCTGAACGCGCTCGCGCTCACCATCGACCCCGGAGACTTCCGCCAGACGCTCGAAAAAATCGCGCTCTACAAGCTGAACGATACGACTCCACTCACTCCCGACGAAATCGCGCTGTCCGCTCCGACCTCCGTTGAAGCCGGGATTGACGACGTTCTGAACATCGCCGCCGACGGCAAACCGGAAGCGATCGGCCCCGTCCTCAGCCGTCTACAGGCTCAGGGCGTGAACCCGGTCAGCCTGTGCATCAACGCCACGCGCCACTTCCGCATCCTGCACGTGGTGGCAAGCGATCCCGGCGGCCCAGGTATCGGCATCGGCAAGCTCAGACCCCCGGTTTTCGGGCCCCGCCGCGACAAGATCCAACGTCAGGCATCGCACTGGGGAATGTACAAACTGGAACGCGCGCTCGGGCTGTTGATGGATACCGACCTCACGTTACGCTCTACTGCCAAAGTGCCGGAGATGGCAGTAATGGAGCGCGCGCTTTTGCGACTGGCTTCTATGGGAAAACGCTGATGCTGACCGTAATCGGATCCGTCCAGACCCGAAGCTTTCGTGTGCTTTGGTGCCTCGAAGAACTGGGACTGAACTATAATCACCAGATCGAACGTCCGCACTCAGAGGCCGTAAATGCCCTCAATCCGCTCAAGCAGGTGCCGATACTGAGAGACGGCGACGCGACGCTCACCGATTCGCTTGCCATCCTGCACTACCTCACCGACCGCGAAGGTCGATTGACATATCCTGCGGGATCAGTGGAGCGAGCAATGCTCGATGCCCGCATCAACTTCGTGCTGAGCGAGATTGAAGCGCCGCTCTGGCTTTCCACACGCCACAGTTATGTCCTGCCCAAGGAACGCCGCCGCTCCGAGGCAAAAGCCGTCGCAATTGAGGATTTCCGCGACGCGGAGGCAAAATTTGCCACACTTCTCGGCGAAGGAGAGTATTTCGCGGGCGACGAATTCACCATCGCCGACATCATTGCCGGGCATTGCATCGGCTGGGCAACGAACGCCGAATTTGAACCGCGCGCCGAACTGACTTCATATTTCGAGCGACTGCGCGCCCGACCTGCGTGGACACGCGCGCGCAAGGAGTGAATCCGCCAGATCGACATTGGATGACCTGAAAAGCGTCGCAAGGTCGTCTCAGGCGCGTCGCAATTGGGTGGCATAAACTACCCAGTAGTGAGTGTGCCATGTCTCAGTTGATCCGCCCCGTTCGTATGTTTTTCCTGCTGTTTCAGGTTGCCGCACCTGTTCCAGTACGCAATGTACTTCCCGGCGCCGCGCTGTTGGTGGTCTGGCTGGCGACGAATGCTCTGACCGGATTTTCTCCGGAACGTGCGTTCACGATGGCTACGCTCGCCGCGCTGTGCACCCATTTCACGTTACGTCTACCATACGATATCCGTCGGCTCGCAGGCGTGCTGGGTTCCGATTTTGCCGTTGGCATCACACTTGTCGCGACCATTGCCCCTTTGGCCGTTTTAATCGACCTCCAGAACATCCTGTTGTGTCAGCGCGTCCTGACAGTCATTCCACTTGGAATAGCCGCGATCTATCTGACCGGTATCGTCGACCGAAGTGGGTTGGTCACACAACTCGCGTGGCCTGATCCCAGACTTGCGCCAATGCGTCCTGCGCTGACGCGCGTTGCCCTGTTGCGCTCGCTTTCGTTCGCATTTCTGAACGAAGCGATGATCCTCACACTGTCACCCGATCTATGGCTGATCTATGCGGCATTGCTCCCGTGGCTCGTGCACTATGCAACCAGTGCCTTGACCACGACAGTCTTCCTCGATCATCAGCGACGCGTCTGACGTGCAAAGATCCCATCTCGACGGATCACGCTTAGCACTCCCGAGAGAAGTTCATCCATTTCGCTACGCCGAACGTGCCAGAAAAGCCGCCGCCTGATCTCCAGCTTCGCGACCAGTCGCAAGACAGGCCGTAAGCAAATAGCCTCCGGTCGGAGCCTCCCAGTCCAGCATTTCGCCCGACACAAAAACCCCGCGCCGCGCTCGCAACTCCAATCCGTCAAGCGCGTCCCAACTGACCCCACCCGCCGTCGATATCGCCTGATCAATCGGCAGTGGCCCGGCGTGCCGAACTGGCAGGCATTTTATGAGAGCCGCCAGAGCCGACCCATCTGGCAACGGTCGACCCCATTCCATCAGCAGCGCCCGCTGCGCCGCGCCCAGCCCCAGCGACTTCCTCAGATGGTTTGCCATGCTCATCTTGCCCCGCGACCGCGACAGTCGCGCGGCCACGTCATCGGCGCTTAGGTCGGGCATCAGGTCAATATTCAGCGTCGGCCCATCGCGCACCGCCGCCGATACCTCGTAGACGCCACCTCCCTCGATTCCCTTGGACGAGATAATCCACTCGCCGCGGCTCGAAAGCGGACCGGCGCTGAAGGAGGTGCCTTTCACAGGTGACCCGTAATGCGAAGACATGTGCGCCGACCAATCGACCCGGAAGCCGACGTTTGCCGGTTTGAACGGCATAACCGCGACGCCTACGTTGTGTAGCGCATTCGCCCACGCGCCATCCGATCCAAGTCGCCGCCAGCTAGCTCCGCCCAGTGCCAGGACCGTCACAGAAGAAGAGATTCGCGCTGTGCCGTCCGGCGTAGCAAACAGCAAATCGTCCCCGTCCCAACCTGTCCACCGCCAGCGCGTA
Organism: Paracoccaceae bacterium; assembly: GCA_037968835.1. Classification (GTDB taxonomy): domain Bacteria; phylum Pseudomonadota; class Alphaproteobacteria; order Rhodobacterales; family Rhodobacteraceae; genus JBBKWG01. The sequence goes on along the minus strand of JBBKWG010000222.1, from coordinate 1,341 downwards.
CGAAGCGTCACGTCGTTCTCCGAAAGTCGCTCCAGCCAGGCCCGGAGCAACGGCGAGGCTTTCATGGCAGTTGGAAAAACCCGACCAGTCGACCCGGTGAACAGCGTCTGTCCCAAACCTTGCGCCCATTCCTGTACGTCCTCGGGCCCGAAATTGGATACGATACGGTCGAATTCCGCGTTTCCGCCGGTGTATTTTGAAAGGAACGTGGCAGTGTCTTCTGCCTTGGTCAGGTTCAATCCCGACTTCCCGGCCATCAACAGCTTGCGCCCAAGCGACGGCATCGCATCAACAACGACCACCTTGCGACCTGCCGACGCCAGCACTTCGGCAGCCATCAGTCCAGCCGGACCGCCGCCGATCACCAGCGATTCGATGCTTTCGACCGGGGGCGCCGCGCCGCTCGCTACATGCTCCGCCAACCCTAAACCATCGCATTCATCGCCGTCACGTGTGAGCGCGCAGCACCCAGCGACGCGGCAGCAATTTCGCGGGACAATTCCATCGCATCGTCGGCAATGCGGTCGACCAACCCAATCGCCAGCGCCTCGACCGCGCCGATTTTCGCGCCGCCCATCAGAATGAGTTTCGCCCGCGCCGGACCAACCAGTGATGCAAGTCGCCGAGGATCCGACGGCTTTGGCAGGAAGCCAAGTTTCATGACCGGATAGAAGATCGTCGCTGTAGGCGCCGCAACGCGCAAGTCACAAGCCAGCACCATTCCTAGCGCACCCCCGACAGCGCTTCCGTTCAGTGCGGCAATCGTCAGTACCGGACAGGCAGCAAGCGCGCCCGAGACGCGTTCCCAGATCTGGTCGACTGCAAGACCGCTCCGCGCGGCGTCCAGATCCGCGCCCGCGCTGAAAACCCGACCTGCGCCGGTCAGCACGATTGCGCGGATGCTGCCGTCCGACGATCCCGCTTCGACTTTCTCGGCCAAATCGGTCAGCATATCTTTCGTCAGTGCGTTGGCCTTGTCGGGCCGAGTCAGCGTCAGGACAAGCAGTCCGTCATCGCGCGCTTCCGCTATCATTCGATGAGCCCGACCCGCCGCCGGATTGCTTCGTCGCGAAGTGAGATCTCATGTCCAATGAACTGGTCCGCGTCGCTCGAGCACATCCACAAAAGCGCGCGGGCTGGCCAGTCGGGCGGAATATGATCGCTCCACTCGAGTTTGCTGATCGGGTTGATGCCGCTAGCCTTGATCTCGCGCTGCATCTCAGTGGCGACCGTGCCCGGCGACAGGCCCATGGCGCGAATTCCGTGCTCGCGGTTCTCCGCGTCGACGCAACTCGTCAGCATCGCCGCGCCCGCTTTTGACGCGTTGTAATGCGACCACGC
>JBBKWG010000221.1:0-4031 GCA_037968835.1 Paracoccaceae bacterium | reverse complement strand
GATAACTTTTTGTGTATCAATATTGCGCGGATGGTCTGTAAGCCGGATTCTGTCTGCGGCGGGCGAACCCGCCGGAGATGACCATTCATCTGGCCCCGCCGTTACCGACGGGATCTAGCTGCCAACCCGGGCCTCTGGGCTGAAACGTCCCTGCGAGCGGTATCCTTTCGGACCAGCCCCGCACGAGGCCCCTATTCGGCATTGCTCCCGGTGGGGCTTGCCGTGCCGGTCCGGTTGCCCGTCCCGCGGTGAGCTCTTACCTCACCGTTTCACCCTTACCCCTCAGACGAGGGGCGGTCTGTTCTCTGTGGCGCTTTCCCTCGGGTTGCCCCGGCCGGGCGTTACCCGGCACCGTTGCTTCATGGAGTCCGGACTTTCCTCGCGCCCCGAAGGACACGCAGCCATCCGACCATCCGCGCCGCGCTTATCTAGGGGCGAAGGCGAGCGCGGTCAATCGAAGCTGCGCAGGGTCCGCGACGGGATGCGGCTGGCGATCCGCTCGGTGACGTCCGCGGGCCAGTGTCGGGCGAGTCCGGACATCAAGGCGCGGTCGGATGCGTCGATCGGGCCCGTGGCGAACGGGCGGAAGCGCTGGCGGAAGGCGTCGTGGATCGCCGCCTCGCCGTATTCGGTGGCATAACCGAAGGCGGCGGCGTTGCGCATGAAGTCGCCGGGTGGGCTGGGTTCGGGCCAGATCGACAGCCCGTTTTCCGCCAGCCGGTGCCACTCGAACAGCCGACCGGGATCGCTCTTGCGGCCCGGTGCCATGTCGGAATGGGCGATGACGGCTTTGGGCGGCAGGTCGTGACGTTCGAGGATGTCGCGCAAAAGCACCTCCAGCGCGTCCATCTGTTCGTCCGCAAAGGTCGATGTGCCGTCGTTGTCTAACTCGATCCCGATGGAGCGCGAGTTGATGTCGTATTTCCCGGCCCATCGCCCCTCGCCCGCGTGCCAGGCGCGGTGCTGTTCATCCACCAGTTGGTGGATCGAGCCGCCGCTTTCGACAAGGTAATGTGCCGAAACCTCGGTTTCCGGCTCGCAGAGACGGCAGAGCGCCTGTTCGGTGTCGGCCATGGCGGTGTAGTGCAGGACGACGAGTTCCACGCGCGCGCCATGCCGCCGCTCGCTGAAGTTCGGGGACGGGCGCGCGAGAACTTCCATGACGTTACCCGCCGCGCGCGGCGCGGAACGGCGTCGGGTCCCAGAAACAGGCAAAGCCGTCGCCGTCGGGGTCAAGCCCCTGCCGGTCGCTCTTGGGTCCACCGGCTTTCAGGAACGCTTCTTGCGCCTGATCGGCCGAGCCATAGCGCGCGCAGGCGCGGCTGAAGGCGGTGGTGCTGCTGCGGCCGGTGCGGCGATAGACGCTTTCGCCCAGCCGGTTGGAGGTCGAGAGCGCGAAAGCGACGATGTTCGGGCCGCCCGATCCCGACCGCGTCGGCAGCGCCTCGGGCTGGATCACCTGGTAGGCGTCGCGCTGACGAGCAAGGCGCTGGGCATCGCTTTCAATGCTTTCGCGGCCGGCCACGGCGTCGAAGTTCTGTTCGTCGGAAATGCGCGAATTGCTGGCACCGGCGAGCGGCGCGGAGGTTGTCGCGATGGCCGATGTCTGGACCTGCGATGGATATTCCTGGGGCGCCGGGACCGCCGATAACGGCGCCTGCACAGTTGTGCCGCCGATCGGGCGAGTGGTGTTGAGGACGGCCACAGTTTCGGATGCAATCGCCAGACCTTCGGGCACTGGCGAGCGTTGCGTTCGCTGCAATTCGGCATCGCGTTGCATACGGTCGGCGACGTAATCACCGTAACGCTCGAACCCGACACCGGAGTTGGGATTACTATCGGGAAGCTGCTGCGCGCACGCCGAGCCAAGAAGGAGAACGGCCAGTGCCGCTGTTCGCATGATCATGTTCTGCCCAGCCTGTTTTCGCTTTTGTCGCGAGACTACCACCATTTCACGGGCTTGGAAACAAACCCGGCCGCATCCTCGAGAACCTGTGCGGTGTTCATCAGCGCGCCCTCTTCCCAAGGCTTGCCGATCAATTGCAGACCCAGCGGCAGGCCCTGCGGGTCGAGCCCGGTAGGAACGGCGATACCCGGAAGGCCGGCAAGGTTGACGGTGACCGTGAAGACATCGTTGAGATACATCTGCACCGGATCGGCGTCGGCCATTTCGCCAAGCCCGAATGCCGCCGAAGGGGTGGCGGGGGTCAGGATCGCGTCGATGCCGGCGGCGAATGCGTCGTCGAAATCTTTCTTGATCAGGGCGCGGACCTTGCGGGCGCGGTTGTAATAAGCGTCGTAGAAGCCCGCCGACAGCACGTAGGTTCCGATCATCACGCGGCGCTTGACCTCGTCGCCGAAACCCTCGGCGCGGGTCTTTTCGTACATCTCGGTGATGCCGTCACCTTGCGCCAGTTTGGCCCGGTGGCCGTAGCGCACGCCGTCATAGCGCGCGAGGTTCGAGGACGCCTCGGCCGGGGCGATGACGTAATAGGCCGGCAGCGCGTATTTCGTGTGCGGCAGCGATATATCGAGGATTTTCGCGCCCGCGTCGCGCAGCATGTCGGCACCGTCGGACCACAGCGTTTCAATCTCGGCGGGCATTCCGTCCATGCGGTATTCTTTCGGGATACCAATGGTCTGGCCGCGAATGTCACCGGTCAGCATCGCCTCGAAATCGGGAACGGCCAGGTCGGCGCTGGTGGAATCCTTCGGGTCGTGTCCGGCCATCGCCTTCAGCATGATAGCGCAGTCGCGCACCGATTTCGTCATCGGCCCGGCCTGATCGAGCGACGAGGCGAACGCGACGATGCCCCAGCGCGAAACGCGGCCATAGGTCGGCTTCAACCCGGTGATGCCGACGAACGCGGCAGGCTGGCGGATCGAACCGCCGGTGTCGGTGCCGGTCGCGGCAAGGCAAAGGTCGGCGGCCACGGCGCTGGCCGAACCGCCCGACGATCCACCGGGGGTCAGGTCGACGGTTTCGTTGCCACGCCGCCACGGGTTCACGACATTGCCGTAGGTCGAGGTTTCGTTGGACGATCCCATGGCGAATTCATCCATGTTCAGCTTGCCGATCATCACTGCCCCGGCGTCGAACAATTGTGTCGTGACGGTCGATTCGTATTCCGGCTTAAAGCCGCTCAGGATCGCGCTGGCGGCCTGGCTGGGCACGCCTTTGGTGCAGAACAGGTCCTTGATGCCCAGCGGAATCCCGCACATGTCGGGCGCATCGCCGGATTTCAGGCGTTTGTCCGCGGCTGCTGCCTGAGCGCGCGCGATTTCGGGGGTCGGATGGACGACGGCGTTCAGGGCGGCAGCACCATCGGCGGCGGCAAGACAGGCCTCGGTCAGTTCGGTGGCGGTGATGTCACCGGCGCGCAGACGGTCGCGGGCCTCGGCAATGGTCAGGGCGTTCAGATCGCTCATCGCTCAGTCCACCACTTTCGGCACGGCGAAAAAGCCCTCGCGGGCGTCGGGCGCATTGGCCATGATCGCGCCTTGCTGGTTGCCGTCGGTCACGACATCTTCGCGGCGCTTGAGGCGCATCGGCGAGACGCTGACCATCGGCTCGACGCCTTCGACATCGACCTCGTTCAGTTGCTCGACAAAGCCCAGAATGCGGTTGAAATCCTCGGCCAGCGCGGGAAGATCGGCGTCTTCCACCTTTATCCGGGCCAGTTTCGCCACGCGGCGGGCGGTTTCGATGTCGATCGACATGGGGTCACTCCATAACGGGTCGGGCAGCGTTTAACGCGCCAGCCTGCGACCCGCAAGAAGTGCGGGGGTGTTGGTCGCACATGGCCCGGAATTGTCGGGGCGAGCGGCCTGCTGGTTCACATCGCTGGCGCGCCCGCGACGTGACGACGCCAGGTTTCGATCATCCAGCCGAGCATGAGCGCGTTCAGGATGTGCCACATGAAATGCGTTCCGAACGGCACGAGGTTGCAGAGCGTCAGGTCGAGCGAGCGGAAGGTGAGCGATACCGACAGGATCGCGGCCCCGATTGCGAGATTGCGCGCGGTTCGGGG
>JBBKWG010000220.1:0-14449 GCA_037968835.1 Paracoccaceae bacterium | reverse complement strand
ATCCCGACCCGCCCGAGGGATTTCGGATCGGCGAGAATCTTGCGTGCACTCCCGGAAAGGTCGTCCTCCGCAACGAGTTATTCGAGTTGATCCAGTACGCACCCCAGACAAAAGAAGTGCACGCCGACCCGGTGTTGATCGTGCCTGCATGGATCATGAAATATTACATCCTCGATCTGTCGCCGCAGAATTCGCTCATTCGGTATCTGGTTTCTAGGGGTTATACCGTCTTTGCGGTCTCGTGGTGCAATCCAACTGCCGAGCAAGCCGAGTTGTCACTTGAGGACTATCGCAAGAACGGAGTCATGAAGGTCATCGACGCCGTCAGCACCATCGTTCCGGACTGCAAGATCAACGCGATGGGTTATTGTCTTGGTGGGACGATCCTTGCAATCGCGGCAGCGACGATGGCACGCGACGGCGACGACCGACTTGCCTCGATGACACTTCTCGCAGCGCAAATTGATTTCTCTGGAGCCGGGGAGCTTCTGCTCTTCCTCGACGAAAGTCAGGTGGCGTTTCTCGAAGACATGATGTGGGCCCAAGGCTATCTGGACCGTCCCCAGATGTCGCGCACCTTCGCATCAATCCGGGCCGAAGATCTGATCTACGCTCGGGCTGTCCGACGTTATTTCCTCGGCCAGAAGGACCTGCCTTCCGACTTAACAGTTTGGAACAACGACACGACGCGGATGCCGGCGAAAATGCACTCAGAATACCTACGCGGGCTTTTCCTTGAGAACAGGCTGACCGCAGGGCGTTTCGCCGTCGATGGCCGCGTCATTGCGCTTAAGGACCTCGATCTTCCAATCTTCGTTGTGGGAACAGAAACCGATCACATCGCGCCTTGGAAATCTGTGTACAAGATCAGACTTTTCACGGAATGCGACATGACGTTCGTGTTGACCAGTGCTGGACACAACGGCGGCATTCTAAGCGAACCCGGCCACCCGGGTCGCCACTACCGCATCGGCGAAAGAGCCAAGGGCGCGCTTTATGTCGATCCCGATACGTGGTTCGGAAGCAATAAGGCGGAAGATGGATCCTGGTGGCCGGAATGGGCAGTCTGGCTTGGGAATGGTGACGGTGCCAAGGTGGTGCCGCCACCGATGGGTGCCCCGAAAATGGGCTATCGGGCGATTTCTCCCGCTCCGGGGACATACATCCACCAGAAATAGACCGTTCACCGCGCTGTGCGGCCCTCCGCAGTTGTTGATGTGCATCAAGGTTGACTTTCAGGCCATCGGTTACTCAAATTCCAGTACCTCCGAGAGAACCTTGCGACGTTCAGAGAGCCGAAAGCGGGAAACGACCATGCTCGATATCAGCACCGGAAAAATCGTTCGCGTGATCATGCTGACGCGGGAATACGGCCCCGATAGCCTCCAGCTTTTTGACTATATCTCAGGCATGAATGAGGATGAGAAAGTCAGCCTTGTTGCAGTCATGTGGATCGGTCGCGAAAGTTTCACTGCCGACGAAGCAGAAGAGGCGCTCGAGGCCGCGCGAACCGAAGCCACCGCGCCAACCGAGCGATACCTGTCCGGTATCCCCAATCTGGCCGAATACCTCGAGGACGGTCTCGACGCCCTCGGCATCGACGTCGCCGACGCAGAAGACCACATTTAGCCGTCTCCGCCTGGGGATGACCGTCTTGGGTTGGTGAGGACCATTTTTTCTGATGGAGCTTGAACGGGCTCCAAAGCGGCTGGCTAAGGGGTCGTCTATGCGGAACGAACCCGACATTCCGAAGTCACGTCTTGGCGTTGTGCAGCCAATACGCTCCGTCTTCAAAAGGTGTGATGGACCGCCTCGATGTTGCAGCCATCAGGGTCAAGCACGAACGCTCCGTAATACCCGGGGTGATATTGTGGTCGCAGTCCCGGTGCGCCGTTGTCCCTGCCGCCAGCGGCGAGAGCCGCTTCATGAAACGCATCCACAGTTTCGCGATCCGCCGTTTGAAACGCTATATGGACGTTGCCAGGAACCGGCTTGCCGCTGCTCAACCAAAAGATGGGCTTCTGGTCAGCCCCGAAGCCGACATGGCTTGGCTCGTCGACATCGTCGCCATAAGCCATCAGTTGCTTCATACCCAAAGGAGCAAGCGCAGCCTCGTAAAAGGAAATGGAGCGTTTGAGGTCGCGAACCGCGATGCTTACGTGATCCAGCATAACCAACTTTCGAGCCATTTGATTGAGCTGGAAACAGGATGCGACTTTGGCGGTCGAAGTCAAGAAACGGACAAGTCGGCCACTTTGTCGATGGGGACGAAACTGGCGATTTCAGGCGCCAAGGCAACGATCAGCTTATTCATCGCCGAGGCATTGCAAGAGCGACCGCGTGCGCCGGAGTGCTGTAAGTATGCAGCCAACGATGATTATCCAAAGCGCGATTTCGAGGATGTTAAAATCGGATAGGTATATGGCTAAAGGTATTTCCAGCGCAGCGGCGACGGTCGCCACCGCCATCCTTTGCTGCTTTGCCATCGGGCCGGAGAAGTCTGGCTGGCAGCCCGCCGATTTCCCCAACTCGCGGACATAGCTCGTCAACACAGCGAGTGCGGCGGCGGCCCATCCGAGCAACGCGTTTCCCGCGCCAAGTCCCATGCCGACGAATATCACAATGTCTGAGGGGCGATCGGGGAACTCGTTCCAGAAAGCGCCTGTTGCGCTACTCTTTCCCCCTTCGATCGCCACCATTCCGTCGAAGAGATTGCAGAGCAGTCGCAACTGGATGCAAAGCGCGACGGCGATCAAGATAAGGCTTCGGAGCGGCTCTCCCGCAAATGCCGAAATCCAGAATCCGAGACCCGCCAGCGCCGCGAATACGACCGACATTGCGGAGATCTGATTTGGTGTTACGGGTGTACCCGCCAACCAACGCGCAATTCGCTGTGCGATCGCGGTATTCCTGCTTTTCAGCGGCCGGCGGTTCGGATCAACCATCTTTCACCAGCCTCATAGCATATAGCGCGCTGTAGCTCGTCGCGACGAAAAGCGGAACGGCGATGGTTGCCCAAAATGCCGGCGTGCCAGCAATGCCGTGTACGGTCGTCAGGAGTGTGGCGGAAACTGCCGCTGCCGCCAGCGGTGCGAGCCAAGGACTCGCAGGCCTGCGGGCGACGACGATTTCAACTTTGCGTTTCAACAGGATTGTGATTCCTGCCGTCAGAATGCCCTGCACAAAGAATGCCTGCGCGGGCGCCGGCCAAGGATAGTCAAGGTTCGCGAACGCGGCCCAACTTCCCATCAGAGCGAATCCTGCGAGCCCATGCGCCAGATTCGACCGGACGAGGCTCATACCGTTGACCAGAAATATCGTGTCAGGTGAAAGAAGATAGGAGCCGAGAACACAACGGAATCGAGCCTGTCAATGAAGCCGCCGTGGCCTGCAATCAGATGTCCCCAGTCCTTGACGCCCTTATCTCGCTTGATCGCCGACATCACGATCCCGCCGAGAAATCCGAGTAACGTGATGACCAGTGCCATGAGAAACGCCTGAATGGGCGTGAACGGCGTGAGCCACCATAGTCCGGCACCCGCGAGCGATGCGGTGAGCGTTCCTCCCAGAAATCCTTCCCATGTCTTCGATGGCGACAGGGCGGGCAAGATCCTGCGTCTCCCCAGAAGCTTACCCCAGACATATTGCATCACGTCGGAGAACTGCACGGTGAAGACGAGGAACGCGATCAGCAAGATCGATTTCCCTTCATAACCGGGAATATCCAAAGTCAGCAGGGCCGGGACATGCGAGGCCGAGAAGACGCAGATCATCAGGCCCCACTGGGTTTCCGCAACACGGTTCAGGAAGGACTCGGTGTCGCTTCTAAGCGCCGAAAGGATCGGGAGGAACAGGAAGGCGTAGACCGGAATGAAGATCGAATAGAGCCCGTACCAGTCGATCCCAATCAGAACATATTGAAAGGGCAGGATCACGAAAAACGCAGCAGCCAACGCCCAGTGGTCCGCCCGGCGCTTCTCGGTCAGCGTCAGGAATTCGCGAAGCGCGGCAAAGGACAAGATAGCGAAGAGAATTAGAACTCCGGTGCGCCCCGCCAGAACGGCCAATGCAAGCAGCGCAACCATCCACCACCAGGCGACGATCCTGGAGTTCAGGTTCGTAATCGTCGCGTTTTTTCCGTCACGGTTTAGCTTGTTGTGCAGGATCGCCCCAATGATGGACGCGACGACAAGGATCGCCAGCACGCCGGCCATCAGAAGAATAAACTCGGCCGGTGTTGTCATGGTCGGCGCTCCCCATCACCCGAAAGTGCCAGGAGAGCCTTGCCGGCGCGATCGAGAAATGCCCCTTTTGGCTCTCCCGCCGCTAAGTGGATAGGCGATCCAAACCGAACCGTGCAGATCAGCGGGATGGGAATGATTTCTCCTTTGGGCATCACGTTGTTCAGATTTTCTATCCAGACCGGGACGAGATCGGTCTCGGGACGTTTCGATGCCAGGAAGAAGAGGCCATGCTTGAAGGGCAGAAGTGGTTCCCGGGACGTGTTGCGCGTGCCTTCTGGAAAGATGATAAGCGATGCTCCCTCGTCCAGCGCCTCCACCATCTGCGTAACTGGGTCGAGCTTTCGCGTTTCCGGGTTCCGGTCGATCAGGACCGCATTGAAAACGTCGGTTCCTATGAACGCGCGGATAGGCGTAGTCAGCCAGTAGTCCGACGCCGCCACCGGTCTTGTGCGCGCACGAAGTGACGGAGGCAAAACTGTCCAGATCAGGACGAAATCTCCGTTGCTCGTGTGATTAGCGAAGTAGATCCGCTGAGCCTGCACCGGCTCAATACCATCCCAAATCGCTCGCGATGCGGTTATCGCGCGCGCAAACATCGCGATACCGCCGCCCAAGAGTTGCGCAACGAGAGACTTCAACACTTCAGAGCCTGACTCGACATTATCTTACGAGTACCTCGAGAAACCCCATTCCTGACATCTAACACGAAGGCTACCACGCGCACGCCCGTAGTTCGGTGACTTATCACTATTTTTTGCGGACGGGGATTGCGGTGCATCATCAAACGGTGCCGGCACCGGATAATGACCGCCTCGAGCGATTTGCGCCGGGTTGAGCTAACATCGGTCGATTAACGGAAGTTCGTATTGATCTCTGAGTTCGACGGCCCAACGGGCCAGTCCTCAACGTTTTCGCATCGGTCAAAAAGAGCCAAAAGCGGACACCGAGTGATTTTCGTCAGGCAGACGCTATGCGGGACTCTTCGTGCTTCGTTGCATCTGCGCCAATAGCCGCTTTTCAGATCTAGACGATAGCTCCGTAGGGCTTAGCCGAATGGCTATAGAGAACAATCCAACGGCGGATCATTGGTGGGCAAGAGTGATTTCAGGTCCAGAGATCTTACTGATCTTTTCCCCAGTGTTGATTGCGCAATAGATTGATCTTGGCGGACGGGCGGCACCGTTAACGCTACGGCGCACCCAGTTAATATTTTCCATTGATCTCAACGACTGCGACAATGCACGATCTGTGATTGTCAGAAGATTTCTCTTGATATCACTGAAGTGACGCGGTGTTTGAAGCGATACCAGAATTGGCAATGTCCACGAGCGGCGAAGTAGGTCCTGATCTTCATCCTTAGAAACGTTCTGAATTTTGTTTGCGAGCCTAGCAGCCGATATTCCAAGCTGAGTAAGACGGAATTCAGGTCGTAGCGGATGGCCGTGACCGGGGTTTCGTTCCAAGAGCCCAATCTCGATTAGATGATCCATGCTTTGCGCGAAGGATGTCCTGCTTGCTCCAGTTGCAGTCAACAATGCCGCTTGCCGTCCGGGAACTCCAACATGAAGACTCGACAATACGGGTATTGCCCAAGCCCTGGACGTTATGTTGACAAATGACTCAATGTACATAAAGTATAGTTAGTATATTTTATACCGGAAGGAAAGACCATGCCGCTCGTTTCGTTGGAAGACACCATCACAATTGCGCTTTCGGTCACTGATCGCCACGCAAGCGCCGAATGGTATCACAGCATCCTTGGCTTTGAGACCATCTATCATGCGGACGAAGCAGGTTGGTCGGAACTGCAAACCAAGACCACTGGCGTAACAATCGGCCTTGGCGAACATACCAAGCCCGCGCCAGGCAACTGCGTACCTGTTTTTGGGATCGCCAATTTGGACGTCGCTCGGAACAAGTTAGAACAGGCCAAGGTGAAGTTTGACGGTGAAACAGATGTTGTGGAAGGCATGGTCAAGACTGCGACGTTTTACGACCCCGACGGAAACGCTCTGATGCTCGCTGAAGATTTGACGGGAGGGTCATAATCATGCGCACACGATCATTGGCCTCAGTTGCATTTCTCACTCTGACAGGTGCTGCCTTGGCAGAAAGGTCACCATTGGCGTCACAGTACCCTACGCAATCAGCCAAATACCGCACGCGCGGAGGGGTTCGCGAAAATTCTTTTAATTTCAAGTAAATAATGGCGCGCTGGGGAGGATTCGAACCCCCGACCCCTTGATTCGTAGTCAAGTACTCTATCCAACTGAGCTACCAGCGCGCGAGTGGGCAGGATTTAGCGAGAGAGGGCGCGTGATGCAAGCGCCGATTTACTCGGCGGCGCGGTCGGCGGTCACGACGTTCTTGGGCAGCGTAATCAGAAAAACCGTTCCGTTCGCACCCGTCTCGCTCAGAACCAATGCACCACCATGACCGCGCACCAGTTCAGCGGCAATTGCCAGCCCAAGACCCGCGCCGCCCTTACGCGCACCGCCCTGAAACGGGGTGAACAGATGCTCGCGCGCTTTTAGCGGGAGACCTGGTCCGGAATCGCGAACACTGATCCACCATGATGCCTCGTCCTCGCCGGCGGCGACCTCGATCGTCCCCGGGGCTTTCGCAGCGCCAAGTGCCTGGCGAGCGTTGCGCACAAGATTGGACAGCACTCTGTAAAGCTGCTCGGGGTCCGCGCGGACGATAAGCCCCGTCGGTACCTCGTCGCAGAACGTGATATTTTCCTCCATCACCGCGAGGCGTTCGCTTTCCACCACGTCCTCGACGATGTTCGACAGCGCGATCCGGTCCAATCGTGGAGGCGGCTCTTCAGCCTTGCCGAAGGCCAGCGTACTTTCGCAAAGGTTCACGGCACGTGAAATCGATCCCATCAGCTTTGGAACCATGCGTGTCACCACCGGGTCAGCGCTGGATTCAATCCGGTCTGCGAACAATTGGGCCGAAGTCAGGATGTTGCGCAGATCGTGGCTAACCTTTGCCACGGCACTTCCCAGTGCTGCCAGCCTTTCGCGCTGGCGAAGCATGTTGGTCAGATCGGTCTGCATGGATTTCAAGGCGTGTTCCGCCTCGGCCAGTTCGCGTACTCGCGCAGTAGGCTGGATGATGCGCCGCGCATCCTCGGGCGCGGCGGCGTAGCTTTTCATAGCCGAAACGACGCCCTTGATCGGCTTCACAAGCAACTGGCGCACGGCAAAGAACAGGAGCGTCGCTGTAAAGACCGAGATCACGGCCGACAATAACAGAATACGGATTCCGTAGTCGATCATCGCGGATCGCAACGGCGCGGTCGGCATAGTGATCTCGATCAGGAGCCCGGCATCCTGAACCGGATTGCCGATCACGCGCACAACCTCGGGGCCTGGTCGGAACAACTGCATCAGCGCATCCATCATCAAGGTGCCGGCGGCCGGATCGCGTAGATCGTAAGAGCGCGTGATTTCCGAGGGCATCTCCGACGAAAGCACCAATTCGCGCACCTCGTCCCGGCGAAGAACCACGTTGAAGACGCCCGCGTTCTTCAGCAATTCGTATTCCAGCGCCGGGTCGATCATATCGTCGGCCAGAAGTGCAAGAGACGCGATCTGCGCGCGCTCCAGTCGGTTCAGCATGTAATCCTGACGAAAGCGCGCAATCGACGGCAGGAAGATGAATACCTCCGCCAGCATCACGAACAGGATCGTGAGTACCAAAAACCGACCAGACAGCGAATTCAGAAACATGGCCTCTCTTCCGCGCGGACCTCAGGGCAGATATGTCTGAACCAGACCAACTATCCGCTTGACCCAAGGACTATCAAAGAGCCGGGGCGAGAAATAGGCCCCTGCCGCACGCTTGTTGATTTCACCCAGCGTCGGGTAAGGCGCGACCATATTTGCGATTGCGCTCATTTTCAGACCGTTGGCGATTGCCAATGCCCAGACACCAATCAGTTCTCCGGCGTGAGCGCCAACAATCGTGGCACCGACCGGCCTCCCCTTGACGACCATGACTTTGATGAAACCGGTCGTCTTGCCTTCGGTTATGGCGCGATCATTCTCATCATATTCGAAACGTGCGACTTCGAATGCATTCGGTCCGTGCTTCTTCTTGGCGTGCGCTTCGGTCAGCCCAACCTGTGCAAGTTCGGGATCTGTATAAGTGACCCACGGAATATGGTGTGTTTTGGCCTTTGCGGGCAATCCAAACAGGATCGAGCGGATGATAACCCCGGCGTGATAGCTTGCGACATGGGTAAACTGAAGACCGCCGGCTGCGTCACCCACCGCATAGACCCGTCGGTTCGAGATTGACCGCAAATCGTCGCCAACCTTGACGGCGCGGTCGTGTTTAACGTTGCCTTTGTTCAGATCCAGCTTGTCGATGTTGACCTTGCGACCAACCGCCATCAACAAATGGCTGCCCGTGAACGTGCCCTTCGGCGTCTGGACCGTTATCTGTCCGTCTTGATCAGAAATCTTTTCGGCCTGTGCGCCTTCGACGATCTGTATTCCCTCGGCCCTGAGCTTATTAAGTACGATGGCGGCGGCCTCAGGGTCGTCCTTGCCCATCGCCGTTTCGCCCTCGATCACGGTGACTTTCGAGCCAAGTCGGACATGTGCTTGCGCCATTTCCATCCCGATCGGGCCACCACCGATAATCAAGAGATGCTCCGGCTTTTCGCGCAGATCAAAGATGGTTTCGTTGGTGTAATAGGTTACGTCTTTCACGCCCTCGATCGGTGGAACGAACGGGCCCGAGCCGGTCGCAATCACGATGCGGCGGGCCTCGATGACGGTCTCGCCAGCCTGGACTTCGGTTTCGCTGATGAAGTGGCCGTATTCACGGATGACATTTACGCCCAGCCCCTCGAAACGCTCTTCGCTATCTACCGGCGCGATCGTTTCGATTACTCGATGCACATGGTCCTTGGCCCCGGCGTAGCTGACATCCGGGATCACCGGCGAGACACCAAACTTCTCGCCACTGCGCATCGCATGAGCTTGCTTGCTGGCCGCAATCAGTGCCTTGGAGGGAACGCATCCATAGTTCAGGCAATCGCCACCCATCTTGTGTCCTTCAAGCAGAACGACCTTAGCGCCCATCTGCACCGCACCCGCAGCCACGGACAGGCCGCCAGAACCTGCGCCGATTACCAGCACATCCGTTTTGATCCGGTTCATGTTTTCAGATACCTTTCTTGCCGCGCACGGCCTTCAGAACGATGGGAAGGGCGGCCAGAGCACACAAGCCCAGAATCGGCAACAGGATATGCGGCTCGAAGATAATTCCAAGGTCGGGGGTCTCGTCACGGGCGAACACCTCGCCCAACCCGGCGCCGACCGAGGTGTAGACGACCGCGCCCGGAATGATCCCAAGAAACGTCGTGACCACGAAGCGGAACAGCGACACGCCAACCAGCGCGGGAACCAGATTGGCGACAAAAAACGGAACTGCGGGAACCAGGCGGATCAGGAAAAGCGCCTCCCATTGATTGTCGTCGATGGCTGTCTTGATCTTTTTCACAGCCCCGCCAGAACTGTCCATTTTCTCGGCCAGTTTCTCGCCCAGACCCCAACGCGCGGCCAAAAAGATGATTGTCGCCCCGATGGTCGCGCCCGTGATATTGTAAAGTGCGCCCGGAAATGTTGCGAACAGGAAGCCGCCGGTCAGAGTTGCGATAGTCGCGCCGGGAAGCGAGAACGCCACTATTACAACGTATGCTGCAATGAACCCCAAGACCGTGAGGACATAATTTGCATCCCTGAACGCGATCAACGTCTCGCGGTTATCGCTCAGCGCCTGAAAACTAAGATAGTCGCGAAGTGTGAACGCCCCGATAGCAGCCACCACCAAGATCGCGATCAGCGGCAGGCGTCTGAGGAATGGGTTCTGCGCATCTGAAGTCTGGGTCATATCTGTCATGTCCGTGGCTTTCCGGGCTTGTATGAACTCTTGTGTCAGAAGATGCGTCCGCAAATTGGGAATTGTCGGTGATATCACGCCCCATTGATGCACGGTGATGATCAGGGCGCCATTTTCCGACTTCAAACGGACAACTGAAACAAAAGCCGCGTCATTCCGCCTCGTTTGTTGCAATTCCCCCATTCGATGGCGTTGACTTGCCCCGGTGATCCGCTTAGAGACCGGGCTTCGAAACACCATTTCCCCCGAATCCACCGGGTTTCGCGGGGCTGATACCGGAGAATTGCGATGAAGCGCACATTTCAACCCTCGAACCTGGTCCGCAAGCGGCGCCACGGGTTCCGCGCGCGCATGGCCACCAAAGCCGGCCGCAAAATCCTGAACGCACGCCGCGCACAGGGTCGGAAAAAGCTCAGCGCCTGATTTTTGGGCATTTTGATCGTGACCGAACCGCCGCGGGGCTCCGTCGGCGGTTTTGTCGTTTCTGGCGGCAGGCTATGACAGAGCTTCTTACCCTCACCAAACGCGCCGATTTCCTGAGCGCCGCCCGAGCCAAACGCACGTCGACCCCTGCGTTCACGCTTCAGGCGCGCAGACGCGATGAGGGCGAGGCGACGGCCATCCGCGTCGGATACACCTGCTCGAAAAAGGTCGGCAACTCGGTCGCCCGAAACCGCGCCAAACGTCGCCTGCGCGAAATTGCCCGCGCAGTGTTGCCCGCCGAGGGTCGCGCAGGCTTCGATTATGTCCTGATCGGCCGCCCGGTCGTTACCGCCACTCATCCAATCGAAGAAATGCAGAACGACCTCAGACGCGCGCTTGCCCGGATCCACGATTTCAAATGACGTTTGCCGCGCGAATTCTGGCTTTGCCCATTCGTGCTTACCGCTTGGTCTTCAGCCCTTGGGTGGGATTTAACTGCCGTTACCACCCGACCTGCTCGGCCTACGCGCTGGAAGCGCTGGAAAAACACGGGGCCGTCCGGGGAACTTGGCTTGCCGCCCGCCGCGTCGCTCGTTGTCACCCGTGGGGCGGCACAGGGGTAGATGATGTACCCGACTGACCCTGAAGCGAAGCGGGTCAGCCATCGTGCCATCCGTTGAGCACCGTGCGCGCCGCACTTAGGCGGGAAATCTTGTTTCCTTGCTATATGCTCACAACTTAATCATTCATTCTTCACGACAAACCGGGGTGGATCGAACCCATGCGCATGGAACTTCAGCAAATTCTTGCCATCATCGGCGCACTCGGTGTCATTTCGTCATTCGTCTATGCTGCCGTTCAACTGCGCCGGAGCACACGTGCGCTGCGGGCGCAGACCTACCTGCAGCTGACGACACAGTTTGCCGATCTCTGGTACAATCTGGGGACAAACGCCGAGCTCTGCGGCCTGATTTTGCGGGGTAATGACGATTTCGAAAGTCTGGACAGAGTTGAGAAAGCCCGGTTTCGCTTCGCCCTGATGTCGTATTTTCGAAGGTTTGAGAACGCCTACTTCCTCCACAAGATCGGCATCCTGAAGGACCTTGACTGGCCCGGCATCGCCGACGACATCAACAACCTTTTCGCAGCGCCGGGAGCACGTGCTGCCTGGCCGTTCATAAGGTTTCGCTCAAGCGCCGAATTTCAGGGCTACGTTCAGACAATCCTTGATCGCCACGCCGCAGCGGAAAGTCATGTCGATGGCACTGGATCTTCGCGTGCCACAGCAGAGGCCGGTCAGTAGGGCCGCGATTTCAATTTGTTGCCGACGTTCTCCGTGCCGGTGTCCACAAACGAAAACAGCGGGCCACTTGGACCCGCTGCTCTCGCTGTTCGGAAAGGCCGATCAGCGCGTCGGCGTGATCGTGATGTCCACGCGACGGTTCTGTGCACGTCCCGCTGCCGTCTGATTGGTCGAAATCGGCTGGCTTTCACCCGCGCCGACGACCCGGATCCGCGAACCCGCTACCCCACCGGAACGAAGGACGCCTCCGACTGCAGAAGCACGACGCTCTGACAGATCCTGATTGTACGCTGCGGTGCCGGTGTTGTCGGTGTGACCAGTGACGGTCACAGTCGAATTTGGATACTTGTTCAGACTGTCGGACAGAACGAACAGATCGGAACGCAGTTGGCTGTTCAACGCGGCGCTGTCGGTGGCGAACAAGATCGCCTCGGGCATACGCACGATCAGTTCGTTGCCGGTGTTGATGACGTCGATCTGGCCGTTACCGAAGTCGCTTTCCAATTCGGCTTTCTGACGGTCAAGAGAATAGCCGATTGCGCTGCCAGCGGCTGCGCCGATGGCGGCGCCGACGGCTGCGTTGCGGAGGCGGTCGTTGCCGCTTTCACGGGTTCCGCCAAGAACCGCGCCGACTGCAGCACCAGCGAGGGCACCCTGACGCGTGCGGTCGCCGACCTGACCGGTCGTGGGCTGTGTACAGGCGGAAAGTGCCAAAAGGCTGACTGCCCCAAGCATCGTAGTTGTTTTCATGAGTCGCATGTGTCGTCCTCGTATTGATCGTCGTGATTTCCAACGCTGCGCATACACCAACGGTTCCGTCAGTCCAGCGGCATTGGCAAGGACATGCCTACGATAGTGTGTGATATGCAATATCAGGAGGTAGTCATTCGGATTATCAAGCGGATTCGGCAGCTTCCCAAGCCAACATCGTGCGCTTCACGGGCAGTCCCCAGTGGTAACCACCCAACCCCCCGGATTTCCTGAGCGCCCGGTGGCAGGGTATCAGCCAACTGATCGGGTTGCGCCCGACGGCGGTGCCGACCGCACGAACTGCTTTGGGGTGTCCGATCACGCGTGCGATGTCCGAATAGGTTGTGACATGACCGGTTGGAATATTCATCAGCGCCTCCCAGACTTTGATCTGGAACGGTGCACCGATCAGGAACAGTTGCGCTGATTCCCGGTTGGACCCATCTCGAGGAAACGCCTGTGCGGCGAGTGGTGCCAGTCCATCCGGATCCTCGCTAAAGCGCGCCTTTGGCCATCGCGACTGCATATCGATCATCGTCGCTTCGGCGCCCGCTTCCCCGGCAAATCCGATCCCGCAGATGCCTTTCTCGGTAGCCATGATCAAGGCCGGGCCGAATGGACTTTCAAACCAGCCCCACATGATATCCAGCCCCTCGCCGCCTTTAGCATAGTCGCCGGGACTCATCGCCTCCCAACGCAGGAACATATCGTGCAACCGGCCGCTACCTGACAAACCCACCCGATCTGCCGTTTCAAGAGTGGTGTGGCGATTGACCAGCAACTCCCTTGCGTGGTCCAGAGCCAGCCATTGCTGAAACCGTTTCGGCGAAACGCCAGCCCAACGACTGAAAATCCGCTGGAAATGCGCCGGACTCATGTGCATCTCACCAGCCAGACCCTCCAGAGTCATTTCGCGGCCCGGCTCGGTGTCGATCAGATCAATCGCGCGCCGCATCAATCTATAATGGTATCCGTCTTCAAAATCGTTCATGGCTCTCATCCTTCGTGTTGATCCAGAGATAGGCAAGAGCGGTGAGACTCGCGACCCGAAACCTGCGCTTACCGCCGAACGGACCGCAACAATCAACGCTATCTGCCGCGAGCCCAAGGGATTGAGCACCGTTTAACCCTGTACACATCGCCCTTGCCCCGCCTTTCACCAAGGGCTACCCAAACCCATGGCCAAGCAGTTGCCTTACTCCGCGATCCACGAGATCTTCTCGCGCTTTCAGGCAGCCGAGGCCCACCCCGAGGGCGAACTTCACCACATCAACGCCTTCACGCTTCTCATCGCCGTCGCCCTCTCAGCCCAAGCCACCGACGCTGGCGTTAACAAGGCTACGGCCCGACTGTTCGAGATAGCCGACACTCCTGACAAGATGTTGGCCCTCGGCGAAGAGAATCTGATCGCGCAAATCAAGACCATCGGCCTTTTTCGAAACAAGGCGAGGAACGTCATTAAACTCTGCCGCATTCTTGTCGGCGACTACGGTGGCGAGGTTCCCTCCTCCCGCGCGGCTCTCCAGTCCCTGCCCGGCGTCGGTCGAAAGACTGCAAACGTGGTTCTGAACATGTGGTTCAAGCATCCGGCACAAGCCGTCGACACCCACATTTTTCGCGTCGGCAACCGAACCGGCATCGCGCCCGGGAAAGACGTGGACGCCGTCGAACGCGCTATTGAAGACAACGTGCCCGCCGAGTTCCAGCAGCACGCACATCACTGGCTGATCCTTCACGGACGGTATACCTGTGTGGCGCGAAAACCCAAATGCAACGCCTGCCTGATCCGCGATCTCTGCCAGTACGAGGA
>JBBKWG010000219.1:0-10834 GCA_037968835.1 Paracoccaceae bacterium | reverse complement strand
CGGAGGCTCCGGTGGCGGAAATCGGGATCAAGCTGGTCATCCTGAACACGCTCTGGCTGGCGATCCATATGCTTTGGCTCTGGATCGGGGTGACGTTGCGGCGGCTGGAGCTTCCGGCGGGGCAACAGCGCGCAATCAATATCGCGATGGCAGCGTCGATGCTGGTGGTGGTCGCGCTGGCGGCGTTCGCGCCGCACCAATAGCCCTAGCCTTGCAGGCGCTGCACCAGTTTTCTGCCTTCGCCGATGGCGCGGTAGAGATCAAGGGTCGCGACGCGGCCCTCGGCGACCACCCTACGGCCTTCGACGAAAAGATCGCGGACCCGGCGCGGTCCGGCAAGCAGCAGCGCGGCGGTGTCCCAGCTTCCGGCGCTGTCGATGCCGCTGACATCCCAGATCGCGAGATCGGCGCGAAGGCCGGGTTTGATCGCACCGATGTCATCGCGGCCGAGCACCGACGCGCCGCCGATTGTGGCGATCTCCAGCGCCTCGCGCTCGGCCATCTTGTCGGCCCCCTGGCTGACGCGCTGCAGCAGCATCGCCTGACGCGCCTCGCCGACAAGGCTGGCGATGTCGTTGGACGCGGATCCATCGACGCCGAGGCCGACCCGCACGCCCGCGTCACGCATTGCCCGGATGGGGGCGATTCCGGAACCGAGGCGGCAGTTGGAACAAGGGCAATGCGCGACACCGGTTCTGGTTCTCGCAAAGAGATCAATCTCCTGGGCGTCGAGTTTCACGCAGTGGGCGTGCCAGACATCGTGTCCGGTCCAGCCTAGATCCTCCGCATATTGGCCCGGCCGACAGCCGAATTTTTCGAGCGAATAGGCAATGTCCTCGTCGTTCTCGGCCAGATGTGTGTGCAGGCGGACGCCTTTGTCGCGGGCAAGAAGTGCGGCGTCGCGCATCAGGTCGCGGCTGACCGAGAACGGTGAACACGGCGCGACGCCGACGCGCACCATCGCGCCCGGTTCGGGGTCGTGGAACGCGTCGATGACGCGAATGCAATCGTCGAGGATCGCGGATTCTGATTCGACCAGTGTGTCAGGCGGCAGGCCGCCATCGCTTTCGCCGATCGACATGGCGCCTCGCGTCGGGTGGAACCGGATCCCGATTTCGCGGGCGGCGTGGATGGTGTCGTCGAGACGTGCGCCATTCGGAAAAAGGTAGCAATGATCGGAGGTTGTGGTGCATCCTGAAAGTGCCAGCTCGGCCAGACCGAGGGTCGTCGACACCCGCATCTCGTCGGGCCCGAACCGCGCCCATATCGGATAGAGCGCCTGCAGCCAGCCGAACAGCGTTGCGTCCTGCCCGGCGGGCACGGCGCGGGTCAGGGTCTGGAACAGGTGGTGGTGGGTGTTGACGAGGCCGGGCGTGACGACGCAACCCGAAACGTCGAGGGTCTCGACACCGTCTGCGGGCAGATTGCGACCGAGCGCCACTATGGTGCCACCGTCGATCAGGATATCTGCGCCGACCAGATCCGGGCCGTCCATGGTGACGATCTTGTCCGCGCCTTTCAGGATCACCGGGCGCGGTTTCATCCTGCCAAAACCTTCAATGCGGCGGCGTGAATGGCCGGATCTCCGGCGGCGATGACGCTGCCGCCGCCGTGCGCGGGGTTGCCGTGCCAGTCAGTGACGATGCCCCCAGCCGCTTCGATCACGGCGATCGGGGCGTGGATGTCGTAGGGTTTCAGGCCCGATTCGATGACCAGATCGACGTGACCGGCCGCCAGAAGCGCGTAGGCATAGCAGTCGCAGCCGTACCGCGTCAGTCGTGCCTTGGCCGAAACGCGGGCAAAGGCGGCGCCTTCGGTGGGGGTTCCGACTTCGGGGAAGGTGGTGAAAAGCGTCGCCTGCTCCAGAGTGCCGACCTTGCGGACAGCGAGCACGACAGGCCCCTGCGGACCGGTCATTTCGGCACGACCGGGGCCGCCGTAGAAGCGTTCCGCGATATAGGGCTGATCGATCACACCGAGAATCGGACCGTTGGCGTCGGACAAGGCGATCAGAACGCCCCAGGTCGGGGTGCCGCTGATGAAACCGCGCGTGCCGTCGATCGGGTCCAGCACCCATGTCAGTCCGCTGGTGCCGGCCACGGGTTCGGCCTCTTCACCGAGAATGCCGTCGTAGGGGCGGCGCAGCGCCAGAACGTCGCGCATCGCGGCCTCGGCGGCACGATCGGCGATGGTCACCGGATCGAAGGCTTCGGATTTGCTGTCGGCTGTCAGGGCAGCAGAGCGGAAATGGCGCAGGGTCTCGCGGCGGGCGGCGTCTGCCAGTTCGTCCGCGATGGTCCACAGGCTGTCGTAATCAAGCGTTTCGCGCGGCGTCACATGCCCCCACTTTCCGTGCGATTGCGCACGCCAGACGGGTTATGCGCGTGGCATCATCGGGTCAAGTCGCGTGGTTCGGGGACACGCAGATCGCGGACGTCAGGCGACGTCGCTGAGCACCCGCGCAAGATCGAATAGGCGTCGTCTCTGGGTTTCGGGGATCGCGTAGTAGGAGCGCACGAGTTCGAGTGCTTCCTTGTCCTTCAGGATGTCGCCGGGCACGTCGCTGGTGCTTGCCGCCAGACTGCCAGCTTCCGCCAACCCTTCGAAAAAGAAACTGACGGGAACGCTGAGATTCTCGGCGATGTCCCACAGGCGGGATGCCGATACCCGGTTCATGCCGGTTTCGTATTTCTGGATCTGCTGGAACTTGATGCCGACCTTTTCAGCAAGCTGCTGCTGGGTCATGCCAACCATCCAGCGGCGGTGCCTGACCCGTTTTCCAACGTGAACATCAACAGGGTGTTTCATCAAAAATCGCTCCAATTTTACAACCGCTACCCTATATGCGACAGATTTCAGCTATCTGAACAGTTGTCTTTTTAGTTAGGTCCGGTTCGGGAGAAAAAAACATATTGCGTTGAATTTTATCAATAATTGCGAATCGGAAGCGACCGATCCATCAAAAATACCGGTAATGAGATCTCGTTTATACTCGCTTTTTACGTGTTTTGCAAAAATACAGACTCGATGTGTGCCAGAAATCCGAAACTCGTTCGGGTGGCGGCTGTCAGTAAGGAGTGTGAGATGTCCATGCGCGCTTTTGTCGTAACGTCGTTCTCGGGTGAGACGGGGATGGCGGAGATCCCGGTGCCCCAAGCGCAGGCTGGCGAGGTGCTGATCGCGGTTGCGGCGTGCGGTCTGAATTTCGCCGATCTGTTGATGATGGACGGGCGGTATCAGGAAACGCCCGCCCTGCCCTTCGTGCCGGGAATGGAAGTCGCGGGCCGGATCGCCGCTGTCGGTGAGGGCGTGACATCGTTTGGTGTCGGCGACCGCGCGGCGGCTTTTGCCGGGTCCGGCGGGCTTGCGGAATTTGCCGTGGCCAAGGCGGCGCAGTGCCAGAAGTTGCCCGAGACGATGGACGATGTGACGGCTGCGGGATTCATGATCTCTTATGGCACGTCGCATCTTGCGCTGACCCGGCGGGCCGAATTGCGGGCGGGCGAAACGCTTGCGGTGCTTGGTGCGGCGGGCGGTGTCGGTCGCACCGCGGTCGAGATCGGTCATGTGCTTGGGGCGCGGGTGATTGCAGTCGCGCGAGGGCGCGAACGGCTGGAGGTTGCCAGGGCGGCGGGTGCGGATGTTCTGAT
The DNA here is from genome assembly GCA_037968835.1 of Paracoccaceae bacterium. GTDB lineage: Bacteria > Pseudomonadota > Alphaproteobacteria > Rhodobacterales > Rhodobacteraceae > JBBKWG01. Next base: position 7,184 of record JBBKWG010000219.1, on the reverse strand, counting down.
CGACAGTGGCGCGGGGGATCTGCGCGACGCCCTGCGCGCCCACGGTCCGGTGGATGTCGTCTACGACGCGGTTGGCGGCGCTGCCGGTGAGGCCGCGATGCGCGCGCTGGCTCCCGAGGGGCGGCATCTGCTGATCGGGTTCGCAAGCGGTGATGTGCCGGTGCTGAAGGCCAACCACATGCTGGTCAAAAATATCGACGTCATCGGGTTTTACTGGGGCGGTTACAGCAGGTTTCGCCCGGATGCAGTGACCGACAGTCTGGCGACGCTGGTGGAATGGCACGGTGCGGGAAAGATCGCACCACTGGTCAGCGAGGTGCTACCACTGGAGCGTGCGTCCGAAGGGTTGGAGTTGCTGCGGGCGCGCAAGGCAACCGGCAAGATCGTCATCACTTTGTAGGTGCGGGCGGAGTAGGTGCAGACGGAGAATCCTGCGGGAAATCGGGGCCGGATTGGCTGACCGAGGTGGGGCCGTTGCAAGCGGATACACACCGGGAAGTGCCCCGAGCGATCCGGGAAAGGCCAAATAACTGGCTGCAACGCGTGAAACCCGACAGAAACGGTTCGTTTTCATGTGTCATATGCTTGAAAACCCAGCCAATCCTGCCAATATTGCAAGGGAATGGCCGGATCACCCGGTCATCTGACGAGCAACCTTTCAGGAGAGCTTCTCAAATGGCTGAATATCAGACCGTCCGCACCACCCGCACAGCAGGTGTCCGCACGGCCGAGATCGATGCGGGCCTTCGCGCCCATATGAACAAAGTCTACGGCACGATGTCCGTGGGTATGTTGATCACTGCACTTGCCTCATGGGCCATCGCGGGCCTTGCGGTCACGTCCGATCCCTCGGCGACCGGCATCATGATCCGTGACGGTGAATACCTGAGCGGCTTGGGTGCTGCACTTTACACGACGCCGCTCAAGTGGGTTGTCATGTTTGCGCCGCTTGCGTTCATTCTTTTCGGCTGGGGCGCGCTTTTGCGACGTGGATCCGCTGCGACCGCACAGGTCGGGTTTTACGCCTTCGCGGCTGTCATGGGTCTATCGCTCAGTTCGATCTTTCTGGTCTTCACCGACTTCTCGATCGTGCAGACCTTCGTGATCACGGCGATTGCCTTCGCGGGTCTGAGCCTCTGGGGCTATACTACGAAGAAGGACATTTCAGGTTGGGGGTCGTTCCTGATCATGGGCGTGATCGGCCTGTTGGCGGTCATGATCATCAACATCTTCCTCCAGTCGCCCGCGATGACGTTCGCGATCTCGGCGATCGGTGTGCTGATCTTTGCGGCTCTGACCGCTTATGACACGCAGAAGATCAAGACGGACTATATCGCACACGCGCAGTCGATGGACGGCGAGTGGCTGGCGAAGTCGGCGATCATGGGGGCGTTGAACCTCTATCTCGACTTCATCAACATGTTCATGTTCCTGCTTCAGTTCCTCGGCAACCGCGAGTAATTGAACGCCTGTCCGAAACGAAAAGGCCGGCGCTTTGCCGGCCTTTTTGATTCCGTTTCGACAGAGTGCGCGCCGCTAACTAGCGCACCCCTGCTTTTTCTTCCGCCGCATCGGCAAGGGCCTCGGCGCGCGCGGCGAGTTCGGCCAGCGTCTGCGTCACTTCGTCGGGGATGACCGCGACTTCGACCTTTTGCGGTTCGGGCTGGGGGCGGCCCTGAAGTTCTTCGATCCACGCTTCCTGCTGGGCGATCTTGTCTTCAAGCGACTTCGTCTGATCGTCGGAACCGGCAGTCTTGTCGGCCAGCATCAGTCCGGCCATCAAAAGCATACGCGCTTCGGGCAGGCGACCGATCTGGTCCATCAGCGTCGTCGCCTCGTTGTCGAGAAGCTGTGCTGCGGATTTCAGGAAATGCTCCTCGCCATCCTGACAAGCGACGGTGAACGAGCGGCCCCCGATGGAGATATCGACTTCGGGCATCTCAGGCCTCCTTCAGAACGGGTTCGAGCGTGGCGAGAATGTCTTCGATCTCGGCCCGGTCGGCGGCGCGGGAGGCGCGCAGGCTTTCCAGTTCGCTCATCATCGACTTGTTGACCAGGTGCGGATCGGAGACGCCGCTGGCGTTGGCATCGCGCAGCGCCTGATTGGACGCGCGCAATTCCTCGTTCACGGCGCGCATCTGCTGCACTTCGCTGTCGCGAGCGGCCAGAGCCTCGCGCAGGCGGGCGACATCGGCTTCGAGGCCTGTCACCATGGTTTCCTGCTTCACCTTGATCGCGCGCACGCGCTCTTCCAGTTGGGCATTGGCGGTGCGTTCGGCTTCCAGTTCGCTGGTCAGATCGGCGCTGTTGTCGGCGGTATCGCCCGATCCTGCGTTCAGACGGTCCAGCGCCTGACCGGCGCGGTCGAGTGCGGCGGTGATCCGCCGTTCAAGCTCGGCAATTTCACTCATATCCTCGTCCTGCTCCCATTCCTGTCCTGATCTCACTTACAGGCAGAGAAAGAACGCGAATCGTCCATAAGTCCACCCATTGCCCGAGTCTTACCCGATGGGACGCGCGATTCACCCCCTTTCGCTCGATTGCGCGACCGCACGCGCTTGAACTCGCCCGCCGGGCTGTTATCAACCGGCAGCACACAGCCTGACAGTTGGGGGACAGGACCTTGGACATCGCGACACTCAAAGAGCTTCACCCCGACCACTTCCTGAAAGCGACCGCCATCCGCGCGCTTGCGATGGACGCGGTCGAAGCGGCGAATTCCGGGCATCCGGGGATGCCGATGGGGATGGCGGACATTGCGACCGTCCTGTTCGAGAAGCACCTGAAATTCGATGCGAATGCGCCCGACTGGCCGGATCGCGACCGGTTTATTCTGTCCAACGGTCACGGTTCGATGCTGCTCTACGCGCTGCTCTGGCTGACCGGCTACGAGGACATAACGCTCGACGACATCAAGAACTTCCGGCAGTTGGGTTCACCGACCGCCGGACACCCGGAATCGTTCCATGCCCGCGGCATCGAGACGACGACGGGCCCGCTTGGTCAGGGTCTGGCGAATGCGGTCGGCTTTGCGATGGCCGAGGAAAGCCTGCGCGCGCGCTATGGCAAGAAGGTGGTGGATCATCACACTTACGTCTTTGTCGGCGACGGCTGCCTGATGGAAGGCATCAGCCACGAATCCATCGGGCTTGCCGGGATGCAGAAGCTGTCCAAGCTGATCGTGCTTTGGGACGACAACGACATCACCATCGACGGTGACATCAAGCTCAGCGACATCACCGACCAGCGGCAGCGGTTCAAGGCGGCCGGATGGCACGTCCTGGAATGCGACGGCCACGATCCCGAAGATATCGACCGGGCGCTGGAACAAGCGAAGTCTGCAAACAAGCCTTCGATGATCGCCTGCAAGACGCATATCGGCTTTGGCTCGCCGAAAAAGCAGGACACGGCGAAGGCGCACGGCTCGCCGCTTGGTGCCGAGGAAATCAAGGTGGTGCGCGACGCCTATGGCTGGCCTTATCCCGCGTTCGAGATCCCCGACAACGTGTTGAAGGACTGGCGCGAGATCGGCAGCCGGGGCAGCGCCGCGCGCGGCGAATGGCAGGAGCGGTTCGATGCTCTGAGCAGCGGACGCAAGGGCGAGATGACGCGGATCGGTCTGGGCGAAGCGCCCAAGAAGCTGGCCGGGACGATCCGGGCGCTCAAGAAACAGATCTCGGAAGCGCAGCCCAAGGTGGCGACGCGCAAATCCTCGGAAATGGTGCTTGAGGTGATCAACCCGATCATGCCCGAAACGCTGGGCGGCTCGGCTGACCTGACCGGATCGAACAACACGCTGACCGGCGATCTGGGAGTTTTCTCGCCCGACAATCGCAAGGGTCGTTACGTTCATTATGGCATCCGCGAACACGGGATGTCGGGCGCGATGAACGGGATGGCGCTGCACGGCGGGGTTCGACCCTATGGCGGCACGTTCCTGTGCTTTGCCGACTATGCGCGCGGCGCGATGCGTCTGTCGGCACTGAGCCGCCTTCCGGTCGTCTATGTGTTGACCCACGACAGTATCGGTCTGGGCGAGGACGGTCCGACGCACCAGCCGGTCGAGCATCTGGCGATGCTGAGGGCGACACCGAACATCAACGTCTTCCGCCCCGCCGATACGGTCGAGACCGCCGAGGCATGGGAACTGGCGCTGACGAGCGACACGACGCCGTCGGTTCTGGCGCTGAGCCGTCAGGGGCTGCCGACCGTGCGCACCGAGCACAAGATGAAGAACCTGACCGCGCAGGGGGCCTATGTTCTGGCCGAGGCCGATGGGCGGCGTCAGGCGTTGTTGATGGCTACCGGGTCGGAGGTCGAAATTGCGATCAAGGCTCGCGACATCCTTCAGGGCGAAGGCATCGGAACGCGCGTCGTCTCGATGCCGTGCTGGGAATTGTTCGAAGCGCAGGACGAGGCCTATCGGCGCAAGGTGCTGCCGGCCGGACCGGTGCGCGTTGCCATCGAGGCGGCCGTCAGCTTTGGCTGGGATCGCTGGCTGTTCGGCGAGCGCGGCAAGCGCGACAAGTCGGCCTTTATCGGAATGCAGGGTTTCGGTGCATCGGCCCCTGCCCCCGAACTTTACGAGGAATTCGGGATCACCGCTGAAGCGACAGTGGCGAAGGTCAAGGAATTGCTTGGCGTCTGATCAGGGATGCTGGCCCGGCGTCTGCCGGGCCGTCCCGATCAGCTACAATCCAGCGTATAGACAGCCGCGTCGCCCGAGCGCAGCGGCACCGGCTGCACCAGACAGCCCGATCGCGCGCGAATGGCCGAGGGCATCGAGGCGACGGGCGCCGCACCTTCGGCGACGACATAGATATTGCCGTCGAGTTCTACCTGCCGCATCAGATATGTCCGGCTCTCCACTTCGACGACAAGGTTCCTGTCGGCGGAGCGCAGCGTGCTGCCGCCGCCTGCAACCAGCGCATCGGCGGGCGAGTTGCGACCGTTGGTGCTGAAGGCATAGCGCGGGAACGGCTCGAGCCCGGTCATTTCGAACGTGGCACGGGTCGACTGGGGTCCGGCTCCGGGTATCCCCGAGTCCACCGGATTGAAATCGGATCCGCCCGGCGCTGCGCACCCGGCCAAAAGCGAAGCCAGGGCCGTCGCCGCTATCCATCCTGATTTCATGATCAAATTCCCTCTGGTTATCGTTTCAGATCGAGCGTTGCATGAGGATGACCGGAAAGTCGATACCCGGTCGCAGCGGCACGGTGACGGGCGCAACCCTCGAAAATCCACAGGCGGCATAGAACGGCACCGCGGTCAGGGTGCTGAGGCATTCGAGCGTCGACATGCCATCGTCTTTGGCGGTCGCGAAAATATGCTCCATCAACGCGCGACCGATCCCCTGCCGGGTCCGCCGGTGATCGGTGACGACATGGCGGATGTGGCCGACACCGCGCCGCGCCGGTCGCCCCGGCGGTGCCGAGATCGTGACACCGCCTGCGCCGACGATCTCGTCATCCGGGGTGAGAACGGCGAAATAGCGCCCCGAGGCCACGAGTGCGGGCTGAGCGCGCGAAATCAGCGGGATGGCCGTCACCAGCAGCGACGGCGGATAGTCGTGCTTGAGCAACGCCGGATAGGTCCGCGACAACAATGCGTCGATGCGGGTCAGGTCTGCGCGTGTCGTGGCGCGTAGTGTGAGAGCCTCGGTCATGGTAATAATATCGCATCGCAAGACCCGCAAATCCAGATCACACGATCATTGAGGACCATCCATGCCGATCCACCGCGCCGACACGGTAATGACCGAACACAACGACCATCCCGGCGACCCCTGCGGTCCGGTCACGCTTTTGCGCTATAGCGACTCCGGGGGCCTGAGCCAGTTCGGTGCGATCGTTGAAATCCTGCCGCCGGGATCGCGGTCGTCGATCAAGCACTGGCACGCGAGTGAGGACGAGATGGTCTATATGCTGGAGGGCGAAGTGCTGCTGCACGAGGGCGACAGCGTGTCGCCGCTGAAGGCGGGCGAGGCTGCGACGTTCCGTGCGGGTGATCCGGTCGGGCATTGTCTGGAAAACGCCAGCGATGCAGACGCGCGGTATCTGATCATCGGAACGCGGGCGACGGCGGATGTCGTCACCTATCCCGACGCCGACCGTGTGCTGACGCTGAAACGGCAACCGGACAGTCGCGCCTGGACCGATTTTGCTGGAAATCCGGCGACTTCGGCTTACGGCGACGTCTGACTTGGCAGCCTGAAACGACAAAGGCCGCACCCGAAGCTGCGGCCTGTCATCACCAGTCGTAAGGCGAGATCCTACTTGATCTTGCCTTCCTTGTACTCGACGTGCTTGCGCGCCACCGGGTCGTACTTCTTCATGACCATCTTCTCGGTCATGGTCCGCGCGTTCTTTTTGGTCACGTAGAAGTGGCCGGTGTCGGCGGTCGAGTTCAGACGGATTTTGATGGTTACCGGTTTCGCCATTGCTCGTCTCCTGCTGAGCCGCGCCGCGCGCGTCTCTGAAATTCCTTGAAGCCCGCGTTCTAGCGGTTAGGCCGGTCCTGTCAACAGCAAAAGGGTCCTATGACTTGCCCGCCGGCATGATCGCCGTGAACACCGATTCGACATCACCGTCCTGGTTGACGACGGGGCTGGTGAGCACATCCCAACGCTTGCCGGAGGTGTCGGCGTCGCCGAGGGTCGTGGTGAACCGGATCGCCTCGCCCTGCACGGTGCGTGCCAGCGCGTCGCGCAACAGGCCCTCCATGTCGTCGGGGAAAACCTCCCACCAGCTTTTGCCGGATGCCGATTCCTTTTCGCGCAGCGACAGGGTTCGCACCGCGGCGGAGTTCAGGAAACTGATCCGGCCCTCAAGGTTCAGAAGAATCGCGCCATCCGAGATTTCACGAAGATAGGCGAGCGAGAATTTCGGCGTCATCTGGGGTGGAATCGGCGCGGACTCGTCGTCGGAGTCGACAACCGTCAAATCTTCCAAATGGGTATATGAGTAGTCCGCCATCAAACTTTGCGCCTCCTGTTCGCCGCTTTATTATTTGGGTGCGGTAGAACAAGTTGCAAGAGCATTTGGGTGCCAACGGCGCGCCGGTAGCGATAACTTTTTGTGTATCAATATTGCGCGGATGGTCTGTAAGCCGGATTCTGTCTGCGGCGGGCGAACCCGCCGGAGATGACCATTCATCTGGCCCCGCCGTTACCGACGGGATCTAGC
>JBBKWG010000218.1:0-12507 GCA_037968835.1 Paracoccaceae bacterium | reverse complement strand
ATCAAGGCTTTGCGCCGGCGCGCGCCCGCCGCCGTCATACCGGCCGCGCGGCGAATTGTGGCGCCGATCCTCGGCGGGTTTGTTGACCCTCCGGTCGTGCGAGAGTAGACACGACTGCGCGTGCGCTGCACTGCAAGATAGCGCGGAGGTGAAGGTTTCATCATGGACGAACTCTTGCGGGAATACCTGCCGATCCTGGTGTTTCTCGGTCTCGCGATCGGTCTCGGGCTGGTCCTGATGCTGGCCGCGCTGATCCTCGCGGTGCGCCGGCCGGACCCGGAGAAGATCTCCGCTTATGAGTGCGGATTCAACGCTTTCGACGATGCGCGCATGAAATTCGACGTGCGGTTCTACCTGGTGTCCATTCTTTTCATCATTTTCGACCTCGAGATTGCATTCCTGTTCCCTTGGGCCGTGGCGTTCGGGAGCCTAAGCGACGCGGCCTTCTGGTCGATGATGGTGTTCCTTGCCGTCCTGACCATCGGGTTCGCCTACGAATGGAAAAAGGGCGCTCTCGAGTGGGAATAGTGCGCGTGTGAATTTGGATCGCCGGGGCCGCAGATCGCGGCTTTGTGTGTGTTGCGGGGCGTAATTCTGGTAATATCGGAGATATCCGCAATTTGCCGGCAACGAACTATTCCGTCCCTGAAACACCGGCATGTCGCGTTGACCCTCCATGGGGCGTGCACTACACCAAACGGCGAGGGCGAGACGGATGCCCGAAAGCGATACCGGCCGGAGCATTGAGCCTATGACCGCTGCGACAAGTGCGAACACTGCCGGGCCCGACCAGGAGGTCGCTGCCCAGACGCTCAATCGCGAATTGCAGGACAAGGGATTTCTTGTCACGTCGACTGACGACATCATCAACTGGGCCCGCACCGGCAGCCTGCACTGGATGACCTTCGGTCTGGCGTGCTGTGCTGTCGAAATGATGCACACGTCGATGCCACGCTATGATGCCGAACGCTTCGGGATCGCGCCGCGCGCCAGTCCACGCCAGTCCGACCTGATGATCGTCGCCGGCACTCTGACAAACAAGATGGCGCCCGCACTCCGCAAGGTCTACGACCAGATGCCCGAGCCACGCTACGTGATTTCAATGGGCTCGTGCGCCAATGGTGGCGGCTATTACCACTATAGCTACAGCGTCGTGCGCGGGTGCGACAGGATCGTGCCGGTGGACATCTACGTTCCCGGCTGCCCTCCAACGGCAGAGGCGCTGCTATACGGAATTCTGCAATTGCAGCGCAAGATTCGCCGCACCGGAACCATCACGCGCTGAGGAGACGCCATGTCTGAGGCCCTTACAGAACTGGCCGAATTGATCGAGGCGCGCCGCCCCGATTGTGTTGTCTCATGGGACATCGCGCACGGCGAGTTAAGCATGACCGTCTCGCTTTCGTCGCTTGCGAACTTCGTCGAATACATCAAGACCGACGGAAACTGTCTTTTCGCATCGCTCGTTGATATCACGGCTGTCGATTATCCCGATCGCGACGCACGTTTCGACGTGGTCTATCATTTCCTGAGTATGCACCGAAATCAGCGGATCAGGCTGCGCATACACGTGCGCGAAGAAGACGTCGTGCCATCATTGACCGACGTGCATCCAAGCGCGAACTGGTTCGAGCGCGAAGTCTTCGACATGTTTGGCATCCTGTTTTCGGGCCATCCAGACCTGCGGCGCATTCTCACGGATTACGGGTTTCGCGGCCATCCGCTCAGGAAGGACTTTCCGACTACGGGTTATACCGAAGTGCGGTATGACGAGGAACAAAAGCGCGTCGTTTATGAGCCGGTGAAGCTGGTTCAGGAATATCGCCAGTTCGACTTCATGTCGCCCTGGGAAGGGGCCGAATACATCCTGCCGGGTGACGACAAGGCCGACGCCGGAGCCAAGGGGTAAGCCAATGAGCGGCGGCCATCTTATCTTGGGACTGATAATCGCGGCGCTCATCGTCGTGCCATTCTGGAAGATACTGCCACGCAACGGCATATCGAAATACTTCGCGATTCTGGCGATATTTCCGGCAATCGCGTTGATTTTGCTCTGGATCATCGCGTTCAAGGACGATTCCGAGGGCCTCTCATGAGCGTCGTTTTCCTTTGCGTCGGCGCTGCGAAGGCCGGGACAAGCTGGCTTTATCACCAGTTGTCGCGCCACCCGGAATGCCATTTCCGCGCGATCAAGGAATTGCACTATTTCGACGCACTCGAAGCTGGCCGGCTCAAGCGCCAGATCCTGCATCATCGCGGCCAGCAATCCCAGCTTCTGGAACGTCTGACGCAGATGTCGGCCCGCCCCGATGACGATCAGGCGCGACGTCTGACCGACAGGGCGGCATGGCTGGATGTTCTGGAGCGGGAGGCGGAAAATATACCCGCCTATCTCGAGTATCTGCATCACGGGGCTGGAACGGCCCGCGTGGTCGGAGAAATGACGCCAGCATATGCGACTTTGCCGACGAAGCGTCTTCACAATATGGCTCGGATTGCCGACGACGTGCGCGTTCTTTATCTGCTCCGTGACCCGGTCGAGCGGCTCTGGAGCCACGTTCGGATGATGGCCGCGCGGCGCGACCCCGATGGCCAGGCGACTGCGCGACGCGCGGGCAGCATCCTTTCGCGGGTGCTGGCTGGCGAGGAGGAGCAGATTGCCGTGCGCTGCGACTATGCCGGAGCACTTGCGCGACTTTCAGCGGCGATACCCGGCGGCAAGTTCCTGATCGAAGTATTCGAAGACATGATCAGCGGCGAAGGGCTGGCACGGATTTGCGATTTTCTGAGCATCCGTCACATAATCGCCGATCCATTGCCAATTTACGCCGGACAACCTGTCGCCATGTCGCAAGATCAGCGGACGCACGCCGCCGCCTGGCTTGCGCCTCAGTACGACGCTGTAGAACATGCGCTTGGGCGCATTCCGGGAAGCTGGCAGACCAATCGTGCGTTGGCATGAACAACGAGCCAGAGAGACTTTTCGTGGGTATAGGCACGCAAAAATCCGGGACCAGTTGGATTAACAGATACTTGCAGTCACATCCTCAGGTCGCGCTGCCTACCGGAGAACTGCACTATTGGGACGTTGTCAGACCTCCGCATCTTCAAAAGTACCAGGATCTGGCCGCGATCAGGGCGCGTCGCGACTGGTGGCGTTTGCCGAGCACAAGCCGTCGGCGGCTTGCAGCGAGAATGTATCGCTCTCACGATCATCAGGGATATTTGGCGCGCCTCAAGATCGAACGCGACGATGAGACTGTCCTAGGTGAGATCACACCCGCATATTCACTGTGCACCGCCGCAACCTATTCCGAGATGCGCGGTATGGGATACGAAATGCGGTTCTTCATGGTGCTGCGCGATCCTTGGGATCGTCTCTGGTCCGGATTACGGCATCAACTGAGAAAGGCTGGGCGAGATGACAGCCCCGAGGCCGTAGTGGCGATATTCAGGGAGGACTGCAAGGATGGGCGACACCTGGGGATTGCGCGTTCGCGGTACGATTTGACCTTGGCAGAACTCGACAAAGCGGTTCCGGCGAGCGAACTTCTGGTGCTTTTCTACGAACGCCTTTTCTCTCAAGATTCAGTTGACGCATTATGTCGCCATTTGGGTGTCGACTCAACGCCAAGCGACTTTGATCGCAAAGTGAATGCATCGCCGACCCCGCGTGGCGAAGCGCCGCCAGAATTCAAGGACGAGGCGCTTGCGATTCTTGCCCCCTGCTATAGGAACTTAAACGACCGCTTTGGAGACAGGATACCCACGGCGTGGCGGATCAATGGAGATCGAATATGAACGATGGTAGTGGAACCGGCTTTGCCGACGCACAAACCGGCGAACAGAAGATCCGCAATTTCAACATCAACTTCGGGCCGCAACATCCTGCCGCGCATGGTGTTTTGAGACTTGTGCTTGAACTGGACGGCGAAATTGTCGAACGTTGCGATCCCCATATCGGGCTTTTGCACCGTGGTACCGAAAAGTTGATGGAAAGCCGCACGTATCTGCAGAATCTGCCTTACTTCGACAGGTTGGATTACGTTGCGCCGATGAATCAGGAACACGCCTGGTGTCTGGCGATCGAGAGGCTGACGAATACCGAAGTGCCGCGCCGCGCAAGCCTGATCCGCGTGCTTTATTGCGAAATTGGCCGTGTCCTGAACCATCTGTTGAACGTGACGACGCAGGCGATGGACGTTGGTGCGCTGACACCGCCGCTTTGGGGCTTTGAAGAACGCGAAAAGCTGATGGTCTTTTACGAACGGGCCTGCGGCGCGCGATTGCATGCGGCCTATTTCCGTCCTGGCGGCGTTCATCAGGACCTGCCGCCGGAACTGATCGAGGATATCGACATATGGGCGCAGGAATTCCCCAGCGTGCTGGGCGATATTGACGGTCTGTTGACCGAGAACCGGATTTTCAAGCAACGCAACGTCGATATTTGTGTGGTTAGCGAACAGGAGGCGCTCGATTGGGGCTTCTCTGGCGTGATGGCGCGTGGATCCGGCATGGCTTGGGACTTGCGCCGCGCACAACCCTATGAATGTTATGATGAATTCGAATTCCAGATCCCCGTCGGCACCAATGGCGACTGCTATGACCGATATTTGTGCCGCATGGCCGAGATGCGTGAAAGCGTGAAGATCATTCGCCAGGCTTGTGAAAAACTCCGCAAAGAACCCGGCGATATCGTCACGCGCGGCAAGATGACACCTCCGACACGCGCCGCGATGAAAACCTCGATGGAAGCGTTAATCCATCATTTCAAGCTGTATACCGAGGGTTTTCACGTTCCCGCGGGCGAGGTCTATGCTGCCGTCGAGGCGCCGAAGGGCGAATTTGGCGTCTACCTCGTCGCGGACGGGTCGAACAAACCTTACCGGGCCAAAATCCGCGCGCCGGGGTATCTGCATCTTCAGGCCATCGACCACGTTGCCAGGGGGCATCAACTCGCGGATGTGGCCGCTATCATAGGCACCATGGATATCGTGTTCGGTGAGGTCGACCGCTGACGCCAGTCGCGCAGCACCCTTGAATGTCCGGATCGTCCGGGCGAAAGACAGGCAGGGCCGGAACCGGCCAGACGAACTAGACGGGAAATAGCCATGCTCCGCCGCCTCTATCCTGATCAGCCCGACAGCTTCGCTTTCACGGCCGCCAACCAGGCGTGGGCCGAAGCGCAGATTTCGAAGTATCCCGAGGGACGGCAGGCCAGCGCGATCATTCCATTGTTGTGGCGCGCGCAGGAGCAAGAGGGTTGGCTGAGCCGGCCAGCGATCGAATCCGTGGCCGCGATGCTTGGCATGGCCTACATACGTGCGCTTGAGGTGGCGACGTTCTATTTCATGTTCCAGCTTCAGCCGGTCGGTTCGGTTGCGCACATTCAGGTTTGCGGGACGACTTCGTGCATGATCTGCGGGGCCGAGGACCTGATCGCGGTCTGCAAGGACAAGATCGCCGTCCGGGCCCATGCGCTTTCGTCAGACGGCAAGTTCAGTTGGGAAGAAGTCGAGTGTCTCGGGGCCTGTGCGAATGCGCCGATGGCTCAGATCGGCAAGGATTATTACGAGGACCTGACCGCGTCGCGACTTGGCGAGATCATCGACGCGATGGCCTCGGGTTCCGTGCCGACGCCCGGTCCTCAGAACGGTCGATACGCGGCCGAACCGAAATCGGGTCTGACCTCGCTCACCGAGTATGAAAGCGGGCGTGCGGAGTTGAATGCGTCGGCACAACTCGCGCGCGATCTTGGCGACACGATCAAGCGCATCGACGGCACCGAGGTTCCGCTTGTCACCCCGTGGCGCCACGCCGAGGCGACAGTTTCAGAGGCGACCGAGCGCCGCGCAAAGGAATCCGCCCGCTCGTCGGCGCCGCCGGTCGAAGAAGTGGAAGCCGAAGAGATCGGTCGTCCCGAACATGATGAAACCGCGCCGGCAAGTCGCGGCGTGCGCCCCGTCGGGCTTGATGCGGCGCGTGAAGGTGTCGGCGATGATCTCAAGCGAATAAAGGGGATCGGTCCGAAGCTGGCGGAACTACTGAACTCGCTTGGCTACTATCACTTCGATCAGATCGCCGCATGGGGCGAGCAGGAAATCGCATGGGTCGACAACAATCTTGAAGGCTTCAAGGGACGCGTGACGCGGGATGTCTGGGTTGAGCAGGCGAAATCCTTCACGTCCGAGAACGAGAGTTAGATTTTCCAACTTTTCGTTTTCCTGCTATGGAGTGAAAAAAATCAACGGAAACGGGAGAGAATGTACATGCTAAAACACCTTCAGGGCTCAATGGCGGTGGTCGCCGCCATCACTGGTGGAATTTTCGTTGTGGCGTTCGTCGCCTTGATGGTTTCAGGCGGCTATTCCTTTTTCCCCTCGGTCTTTCTGGCGTTACTGGTCGCCTTGTTGTCCGCGATAATCGTCTATCTCGGGTTTGAAAGCGGAATCGGTTCGACCGTTACTTCGACGACGAAGGCCAAGCCTGCGGTCGCGACCAAGATAGCGGCAGAGCCCGCGCCGTCGCCCAAGACCGCCGCATCGCAAAAGTCCGCGCCGGTCACTTCGGCTCCTGCGCCTGTCGCTGGCGGAACGGACAAGAAACCGACGACAATGAGCGCCCCGAAAGGCGGCAAGGCGGATGATCTGAAAAAGATCAAAGGCGTCGGGCCGAAACTTGAAAAAGTCCTGAATGGCATGGGTTATTACCATTACGACCAGATTGCCGCCTGGAATGCGTCTGAAATCGCGTGGGTCGACGAAAACCTCGAGGGCTTCAAAGGCCGCGTCACGCGTGACAGCTGGGTCGCGCAGGCCAAGAAACTCGCTGCGGGATAAATCATAGACCGCCGGACTTCGAAGTGCTTCAGTCGCGAGGTCAATTTGGCGTTGCGCGGCACAATTGCGCAGCGATATATCTCGCAAGACCTTTAATCATGCGTGTGGAGCGCCATGACCGAGGAACATCAGAAAGACAAAACGCTGGCGCGCCAGGCCCGGCTGGTGTCGATCGTGATCGCATCCACGATGGTGCTCTGGATGGCGGCGCAATGGCTGGGCGGGCGCCTTGGACTGCCGGAGCGTTTCGTGTTTCTGGTCGATCTTTTCGCGCTTGCGGGTTTTCTCTGGGCGCTGATCGTGACATGGCAGATATGGCGCAGACGCCGGGAAAACGGATGAATGCGACCCGACTACGGGGCCGCAGCACGGGGTAGCAGATGCTCGAAGACAAAGATCGCATTTTCACGAACCTCTACGGGATGCACGACCGGTCGCTTTCCGGTGCCAAGGCGCGTGGTCACTGGGACGGGACGTCCGGCATTATCGAAAAGGGGCGGGACTGGATCGTCGATCAGATGAAGGCATCGGGCCTGCGCGGCCGCGGCGGGGCTGGATTTCCGACCGGTCTGAAATGGTCGTTCATGCCGAAGGAAAGCGATGGTCGCCCGTCGTATCTGGTCGTCAACGCCGATGAGTCCGAGCCCGGCACCTGCAAGGACCGCGAGATCATGCGCCATGATCCGCACACCCTGATCGAGGGCTGTCTGATCGCGTCTTTCGCGATGCAGGCGCACACCTGTTACATTTATCTGCGCGGCGAATATATCCGCGAGCGCGAGGCGCTGCAGGCGGCGATTGACGAATGCTACGCGGACGGACTTCTGGGGCGCGATGCAGCCGGATCGGGGTGGGATTTTGACCTTTACCTGCACCACGGTGCCGGCGCCTATATCTGCGGCGAAGAAACAGCACTTCTTGAAAGCCTTGAAGGCAAGAAGGGAATGCCGCGCATGAAGCCACCGTTCCCGGCGGGAGCGGGTCTTTATGGTTGCCCCACAACCGTGAACAACGTTGAATCCATTGCGGTTGTGCCGACGATCCTCAGACGCGGGCCGGAGTGGTTTACCGGTTTCGGGCGGGCCAACAACAGCGGCACCAAGCTTTTCGCCATTTCCGGTCACGTCGAGAACCCCTGCGTCGTCGAAGAGGCGATGTCGATTTCGTTCCAGGAACTGATCGAGCGCCATTGCGGCGGTATTCGCGGTGGCTGGGACAATTTGAAGGCCGTCATTCCGGGTGGATCGTCAGTGCCTTGCCTGCCGGGCGCGATCATGAAGGAAGATGGCATCATGGACTTTGACTGGCTGCGTGAGCAGCGGTCGGGTCTGGGCACGGCAGCGGTGATCGTGATGGACAACTCGACCGACATCATCAAGGCGATCTGGCGGCTGTCGAAGTTCTACAAGCATGAATCCTGTGGCCAATGCACGCCATGTCGGGAAGGTACCGGCTGGATGATGCGGGTCATGGATCGTCTGGTGAAGGGCGAGGCCGAAATCGAAGAGATCGACATGCTTCTGGACGTCACCAAGCAGGTCGAAGGACACACCATCTGTGCATTGGGCGACGCCGCGGCGTGGCCGATCCAGGGGTTGATCCGGCATTTCCGTGACGAGATCGAGGACCGTATCAAAGCCAAGCGCACCGGTCGCGTGTCGGCTGTCGCGGCAGAGTGATCCGGGCTTAGCATGATCCGCGCCTGGGACGGATTTCTGAGTGGTCTGGCCGCGTTGCTGACAGCGGCGATCATCGGCGTGCCGCTCTGGGGTGCTTACCGGTCAGTCATGGCGGGATTGCTGCCGTTTTGGGGTTGGGTGCCGATGGCGGGGCTTGGTTTCGTCGGAATCGTCATGACAGGTGCGTTCCTCAGGAAGGCCGGACGCGGTGTTCACCCATTGCGCGAGCGCAGGCGCTAACCTCACGATTTGTTTCAGGGGCGGCGCGATCCTGCCAGACATCGTGAGAAGCCCTCCACATCTTCCAAGAATGTCCTATCTTGATTTCCGGGCGGGCCGCGGGACCTGGACCGGAAACAAGAGCAGTGAGTGACCCGATGTTTAGAATTGCAGCTACAACGGCCGCGTTGGCCATGTTTGCGACGGCTTCTGCCGCGCTTCCCCCTTTGCAACAGAACAAGACCGTATTGACCGGGTTCTATGCGATCGGCCTTGCCGACGAGGTGCGCAAGAATTGCGACCGCGTGTCTCCACGGTGGCTGAGGGCGTATAATTATCTTCAATCGCTCGAGAAATATGCCCGGGATGCGGGCTATTCCGAAGCGCAGATCGAAGAACTGGTCGACAACAAATCCGCCAAGGAAAAGTTGCGCGTCCAGATTCGGGCAGACCTTGCCGAACGGGGCGCATCGCCACAGAACCCGGAAGGCTATTGCACTGTAGCGCTCGAAGAAATAGCCAAGGGCAGCGTTGCGGGGAAGTTGCTCCGCGCGCGATAATGGCCGCCGGTCAGGCGGCAAAGCCTGAGGGAACCGCAGCCCATGTCCGATTTACGCAAGCTCATCATCGACGATATCGAGGTTGAGGTTGATCCCGCTTTGACGCTGATACAAGCGTGCGAGCAGGCGGGCATCGAAATTCCGCGGTTCTGCTATCACGAGCGGCTGTCGATTGCCGGCAATTGCCGTATGTGTCTGGTCGAGGTCGTTGGCGGTCCGCCGAAACCGACGGCAAGCTGCGCCATGCAGGTCAAGGATTTGCGCCCTGGGCCCGAAGGACAACCGCCCGTCGTCAAAACCAAGTCGCCGATGGTGAAGAAGGCGCGCGAAGGCGTGATGGAGTTCCTTTTGATCAACCATCCGCTCGACTGCCCGATCTGCGATCAGGGCGGCGAATGCGATCTTCAGGATCAGGCGATGGCCTATGGCGTCGATTTCAGTCGCTACCGCGAACCCAAGCGCGCCGTCGACAACATGAACCTTGGCCCGCTCGTCGGCACTCACATGACGCGCTGTATTTCCTGCACCCGCTGCGTTCGGTTCATAACCGAAGTCGCCGGGATGCCGGAATTAGGCCAGACCGGGCGCGGCGAGGATGCCGAAATCACCAGCTATCTGGGGCAGACGCTCGATTCCGAGCTTCAAGGCAACATCGTCGACTTGTGTCCTGTCGGCGCTTTGACGTCGAAACCCTATGCCTTCACCGCGCGGCCCTGGGAACTGACCAAGACCGAGTCGATCGACGTGATGGACGCGCTCGGGTCTAACATCCGGGTTGACACAAAGGGTCGCGAAGTGATGCGGATTCTGCCACGCAACCACGACGGCGTGAACGAGGAGTGGCTGAGCGACAAGTCGCGCTATGCGTGGGACGGTCTCAGACGTCAGCGGCTCGACACGCCTTACATCCGCGAGAATGGAAAATTGCGCTCCGCTTCGTGGGGCGAGGCCCTTGGTGCGGCGGCGGTGGCGATGCAGGGCGGCAAGGTTGGCGGACTGGTCGGCGATCTGGCCCCGGTCGAAGCCGTTTATGCGCTGAAGACTCTGGTCGAAGGGTTTGGCGGCGCGGTCGAATGCCGCCTCGACGGTGCGAAACTGCCCGCCGGAAACCGCTCGGCCTATGTCGGGACCGCCAGTATCGAGGACATCGACGGCGCCGACGCGATCATGCTGATCGGCACCAACCCGCGCGCCGAAGCGCCGGTTCTGAACGCGCGTATCCGCAAGGCATGGCTGCGCGGTGCCAAGGTCGGTCTGGTCGGCGAGGCGGTCGATCTGACCTATGAATATTTCCATCTCGGCACCGGGCGTGACGGTTTGCGCGCCCTGAACGAAGGGTCGAAGGAAGACGCGCTGTCACGCAATACGATGGTGATCGTGGGGCAGGGTGCGCTAACCGGCGACGGCGGCAAGGGTGTTCTGGCCGATGCCATGGCGTTCGCGGAGTCGACGGAATCGAAATTTCTGGTCCTGCACACCGCCGCCTCGCGTGTTGGTGCGCTGGATGTCGGTGCGGTCGCGGTCGGCGGGGTCGATGGCGTGCTGGACGGTGCAAGTGCCGTCTTTAACCTGGGCGCCGACGAAATTGACATTCCGGAAGGGCCGACGGTCATCTATCAGGGCAGTCACGGTGACAAGGGTGCGCATCGCGCCGATATCATCCTGCCCGCCGCCGCGTGGACCGAGGAGAACGGCCTGTTCGTCAATACCGAGGGGCGTCCGCAATTGGCCTTGCGCGCCAGTTTCCCACCGGGAGAGGCCAAGGAAAACTGGGCGATCCTGCGTGCGCTTTCCGCAGAACTTGGCGCGACGTTGCCGTTTGACAGCCTGGCGCAGTTGCGCAAGGCGCTGATTGCGGATGTGCCGCATCTTAAAGCGGTCGATCAGGTCCCCGAAAACGCGTGGGAGGCAGTCGAGGCCGGCGGTGATGGCTCTGGCGATTTCGGACAGGCAGTCACGGATCACTACCTGACCAATCCGATCCTTCGCGCAGCCCCGTTGATGGGCGAATTGACGGCGCTGGCGCGCTCGCGCGTCGCGGGCAAACTGGCGGCAGAGTAACACAGCACTGCGTCGGGAGCGGAGTGTCGGCCGGATGCGCCGAAACGGTCCGGTTTGGTCTGGCACTCTGGTCCAAGATGCTGTTTAGAAGGGTTGGCGGGCAACGTCCCGCCCGACACGACCGATAACGCGGGGACGCATGGCTGAGTTTCTGACGACACCGTTGGGCATTGTGCTGATCATCACCGTTCAGTGCCTGCTGATGGCGATCTTCCTGCTTCTGTCGGCCTATTTCATCCTTTACGCCGACCGAAAGGTCTGGGCGGCGGTGCAGATGCGTCGCGGACCCAACGTCGTGGGCGTGTTCGGCCTGCTGCAAAGCCTCGCCGACATGCTGAAGCTGGTGTTGAAGGAAATCGTGATCCCCGCCGGTGCCGACCGCGTGGTGTTTCTGCTGGCGCCGCTTGTGTCGTTTACGCTGGCGATGGTCGCGTGGGCGGTCATTCCGTTCAACAGCACATGGGTTCTGGCCGATATAAACGTCGCGATCCTGTTCGTGTTCGCGGTGTCCTCGCTAGAGGTTTACGGCGTCATCATGGGCGGTTGGGCGTCGAACTCGAAATATCCGTTTCTCGGCTCACTGAGGTCGGCGGCGCAGATGATTTCCTACGAGGTGTCGCTGGGCCTGATCATCATTGGCGTCATTATCACTACCGGATCGCTGAACTTCGGCGACATCGTGCGGGCGCAGGACGGCGGCTGGGGGCTATTCTCGTGGTATTGGCTGCCGCACTTCCCGATGGTATTCCTGTTCTTCATCTCGGCACTGGCCGAAACCAACCGACCGCCGTTCGACCTGCCCGAAGCAGAATCCGAACTGGTCGCGGGGTATCAGGTCGAATATTCCTCGACGCCGTTCCTATTGTTCATGGCGGGCGAGTATATTGCCATCTTCCTGATGTGCGCGTTGATGAGCCTGCTGTTCTTCGGTGGCTGGCTGTCGCCAATACCGGGACTGCCGGACGGGGCGCTGTGGATGGTACTGAAGATGGGGTTCTTCTTCTTCATCTTCGCAATGGTGAAAGCGATCGTGCCACGCTACCGCTACGATCAGTTGATGCGTCTGGGGTGGAAATGGTTTCTGCCGTTCAGCCTGATCTGGGTCGTGCTGGTGTCGTTCTTCGCGAAATTCGAACTGTTCGGCGGCGC
>JBBKWG010000217.1:0-11867 GCA_037968835.1 Paracoccaceae bacterium | reverse complement strand
ATCAGGAACGACAGTCCGATCAGCAGAATAAGGGCGGTCATGTGCCAGAGGTAGACGGTCATGATCATCTGGTTGAGCAGGATCACCTTTGCCCAGGGGCGCGGATTGGCGAGCCAGCGTTTCGCCGGGGCCTCGAGAAGCAGAATGAGACCGATCTGCACCGCTCCGATCGCCAGCATGGCAATCGTCGGTGGCCGCGTGTTGGACAATTCCGCGCCCGGCACGCTGACCATGCTGATCGGATAGTCAAAGACTCCGATCAGGAGCGTCAGCCAGACGATACCAAGCACGATGAGGCCAAGAGCGGGCCGGACCTTGTCGCCGGGCGTATGCCACCAGAAGCCAAGCTGGTGCACGGCCAGCCAGACGAAGGCGTAATTGATCCATCTGAGCCAGCCCTGACCAAGCCCGAGGCCGATAATGTCGACAACGACGGCGGCACCCGCGAGGAGTACAACAGACAGGACGCCGAAGCGGGTCCAGAGTTTCCATGCCACCGGCACGGCGACGGTGATGACGATGTAGACCGCCAGAAACCAGATCGGGACCAGTGCGGCTTGCGATGAGGCTTTGAGAAGATCGGGATCCATGCCCATTTTCGCGCCGATGAAAGTCGCCACGGCCCAGAACAGCACCAACGGAACGGTCGGGAGCAACAGCCGTGACAGACGCGTCGCCGCCCATCCGTGCTTCTTTACCGGATCACGCAAGGCGGACGACCACGACAGGCTGTTGGAAAACCCACCGACGAAGAAGAACACCGGCATCACCTGCGCGACCCAGGTTGCGTATTGCATGACGGGTTGTTCGGCGAGCAGGATCGTCAGCTTGACCTCGCCGCCGACGATTTGCGGCGCGACCAGCAGCCAGTGCCCGAAAACCACGAACATGATGGCGACAGCGCGATAGAGATCGACAGCGCGGTTGCGGTTTGCCGGTGTCTGTTCCGCCGCCCACAACGCGCGAGCGAACATACCGCGTGGCATCGGGCTGAGAGAAGTGTCGGTCATGGCGTCGCTCCGGCTGGCTCAATAGTTTTGAACACTGTTCATTTCAGCATTGCAAGTCCTGAAAGCCGGTTTGCCAACTGAATTGGGCAACAATAGGGCTTTGACGGACGCATCGTTCTCGAAAAGAAAACGATCGCTCGGATTTTTCAGGCGGGTGTTTTCGCCATCGCATCGGCAAACCGCTCGAACAGGTAATAGCTGTCCATCGGGCCGGGGCTGGCCTCGGGGTGATACTGCACCGAGAAGATCGGGCGGTCGGTGACGCGGATGCCGCAGTTCGATCCGTCGAACAGCGAAACGTGGGTTTCCTTGACGTTCGCGGGCAGGGTCTGGCTGTCGACTGTGAAGCCGTGGTTCATCGAGGTAATTTCGACCTTGCCGGTTTCGAGGTCTTTCACCGGATGGTTGGCGCCGTGATGGCCGTGGTTCATCTTGACGGTATTGGCACCGAGTGCCAGCGCCAGCATCTGGTGGCCAAGGCAGATGCCGAAGATAGGCATTGCGGATTTGTCCATCACACCCTTGATCATCGGCACCGCGTATTCGCCGGTGGCAGCAGGGTCGCCGGGGCCGTTGGACAAGAACAGGCCGTCGGGGTCGAGCGCCAGCACGTCCTCGGCCGTGGCGGAGGCGGGCAGGACGGTGACATCGCAACCCGCACTTGCCAGACAGCGCAGGATGTTGCGCTTGGCGCCGTAGTCGATGGCGACCACCTTGTACTTGGCGTCGCTCTGGCGGCTGTAGCCGTCGGGCCAGGCCCACCGCATCTCGTCCCAGCGATAGCTCTGCGCGCAGGTCACTTCGCGGGCGAGGTCAAGCCCGACGAGGCCGCTGAAGGCGCGGGCGGCTTTCACCAGTTCTTCGATGTCGAAGTTGCCGTCCGGATCGTGGGCCAGCGCCACGTGCGGCGCGCCTTGCTGACGGATTTCGCGGGTCAGGCGACGCGTATCGACGCCGCCCATCCCGATGCGTCCGCGTTTGGACAGCCAGTCGCCAAGCGTGGCCTCGGACCGCCAGTTCGAAGGTTCGGTCGGATCCCATTTGACAATCAGCCCCTCGGCCACCGGCTCGGCGGTTTCGTCATCCTCGGCATTGACGCCGACGTTGCCGATGTGGGGGAAGGTGAAGGTGACGATCTGCCCGGCGTAGGACGGATCGGTCATGATTTCCTGATAACCGGTCATGGCGGTGTTGAAGCACAATTCGGCAACGCGAATGCCGGTCGCACCGAAGCCGTGGCCGTAAAACAGGGTGCCATCGGCAAGTGCGAGGCAGGCGGTCGGTCTTGGGCTGACATCCGGCATCGGGGCACTCCTGTTGGGGCATAAACGCATCGGGGTTTACGCGCATGGTGGCTTGGGGTCAAGGGAGCGGGGAGATTCGCTTGCGTCGCGATATCAATGACTTAGCCGGCATTCACGCTGTTGCCGCGCCGAACGGGTTTCTGTATGGTGGGCGGTCTCGGAACATGGGGATGAGCCAGAGATGGATTTGCGAGACCGGATCAGCGATGCGCTGAAAGACGCGATGCGTCAAAGGGATACCGAACGGCTGTCGACGCTGCGCCTGATCAATGCGGCAATCAAGGATCGCGATATCGCGGCACGCACGAGCGGAGGCGATGGTGGCGACGCGGGTGTCGGGGACGACGATATTCTGCAAATCCTCGGCAAGATGGTGAAACAGCGCCACGAAAGCGCGCGCGCCTACGAAGAGGGCGGGCGGCTGGAACTGGCGGAGAAGGAACTGCGCGAGGTCAAGATCATCGAGGACTACCTGCCGCGCCAGTTGGACGAGGACGAGACCGCCGCCGCCATCGAGGCCGCTATCGCCGAAACCGACGCGACGTCGATTCGCGACATGGGGCGGGTAATGGGCGAGTTGAAGACGCGCTATACCGGCCGGATGGATTTCGGGCGCGTCGGCCCCCAGATCAAGGCGCGTCTGGGCTGAGGCCGAAAGGCGGGGCGCGGCCTCCGTCGCGATTGGCGTCTACACCGGAATACTTTTCCAAGGTGCCCGAGTATTTTATCCAAGGTGGAGGAACGCGCGGGCATCTGTTTTCGTTGATGCTGCGACTGCGATAGGAGGGCACCATGTCAGCGAAATCGAAAGTTCAGCAAAAGGCGGCCGGCGCGGCTTTGGCCGCCAAGCGCGGCGAAACCAAGGTCGGCGAGCTCAAGGGCGCGTCCAAGGAAATGTACGACAGCATGTCGGAGAAGGAACTGGAAGAGCTTGCGTCGACAGACCGCAGCGATCTGCCGGAGCGTTCCGACTGATTCTCAGGCTGTTTTCAGACGCCGCGTCAGGTCGTCGTAAAGGCCCTCGCGTTCTTCAGGGCTGAGGAATGCCCCGATCTGCACTTCGCGCCCGTTGCCGCTGAGCGTCAGATAATTTTCGACCGGGCCGTCGTGATGCAGACGGACCCTGACCCAATGCGGATTGGCTTCCCATTCCAGGACCGGTCCCGTCGGCGGGATATGCGCCAGCCGGACGTGATCGGGTTTGAGCGTCAATTCCTCGTGCAGCGACAGGTCGCGACGGTTGACCATGATGGCGCGCCAGACACCGGCAATGGCGGCGGCGAAGAACGCCAACAATATCCAGACCACCGGCGACCCCAGAAGCGCCAGCAGCGGCAGCGCCAGCATTGCCGCAGTGGCACCGATGAACCAGGCGAATCCACGTTCCGTCAGCGACTGGTGGGGCCAGAGCCTGAGGGTTTTTTCAGTTGAGGTGTCGGTCCAGCGGTAGGGCATGGGGCGAAGTCTAGCGCAAGCGCGGTCCGTCTCAAGGGGCTGGGTCGTCGCGGCGCTGTCGCCAACCGCGCACCATGAATACGGCGAGAGCGATTGCACCTAGGGCGGCGAGGCCAAGGCCCGCATTCGCACCCGGTCCGGCCCAGACCGGCAGATTGCCCGAGTCGGGATCGAACCAGGCGCGAACGATAATGACCGACGCTGCCGCTCCGCTTAGAATGCCGAGATACATCGCGGCGAGCGCCAGTTTGGTCCTGAGATGCTGTAACCTGGCACGAAGCGCAAAGAGAGCGGCGGCGATGGCCAGAAAGCCAAGTCCGAGCCAGGTGAACCATTGTAGCCGCGCGGCATGGTTCAAGACGACATCGGGCGGCACTCGGGTTTCGATGGCGAACGCGCCCAGCACCGCCAGCGACAGTGGGTCGAGCGCAATCAGACCGACACCCAGACTGAGCGCGAAGATATGGGCGCGAAAGAAGGCGGCGATGAAGGGGGCCACGAAGGTCAGCAACAGGCCGAAGAGCATTCGGCATCTCCCTCAAAAAAAAGAGCCCCACGTTTTGCGCAGGGCTCTGGTTTTCGTTCGATCGTCCGGGCGTCAGTGCGCCTTGCTGTGATCCCAATCCGACTGCTTGGGGAGCGTTTCGAATGTATGCTCCGGCGGCGGGGTGGGCAGGGTCCATTCCAGCGTATCGGCGTGCTCGTTCCAGTAGTTGTTCGCTGTGATTTTCTTGCCATAGCGCAGCGTGTAGAACACGATGCCGATAAACAGCAGGAACGAGGCGAACGACAGGAAAGCGCCCCACGACGACCACTGGTTCCAGTAGGCGAACGCCTCGGGATAGTCGATGTAGCGGCGCGGCATGCCCTGACGGCCAAGGAAGTGCTGCGGGAAGAAGGTGAGGTTCGATCCGATGAACATCATCCAGAAGTGTATCTGCCCGAGCTTCTCGGGATATTCTCGTCCCGACATCTTGCCGATCCAGTAATACACTCCCGCGAAGATGCAGAACACTGCCCCGAGCGACATCACGTAGTGGAAGTGCGCAACGACGTAGTAGGTGTCGTGGTAGGCGCGGTCGATGCCGGCCTGGCTGAGCACGATTCCGGTGACGCCACCGACGGTGAACAGGAACAGGAAACCGAATGCGAACAGCATCGGCGTCTTGAACTCGATCGAGCCGCCCCACATCGTGGCGATCCAACTGAAGATCTTCACGCCGGTCGGGACCGCGATGACCATGGTTGCCAGCATGAAGTAGGTCTGCTGGGTAAGGCTCATGCCGACCGTGTACATGTGGTGCGCCCAGACGACGAAGCCGAGCGCGCCAATGGCGATCAGCGCCCAGACCATCGGCAGGTAGCCGAAGATGGGCTTGCGCGAGAACGTCGAGATGACGTGGCTGATGATGCCGAAGCCGGGCAGCACGATAATGTAGACCTCGGGGTGTCCGAAGAACCACAGGATGTGCTGGTAAAGGATCGGATCGCCTCCGCCGGACGGTTGGAAGAAGGTCGTGCCGAAGTTGCGGTCGGTCAGCAGCATCGTGATCGCGCCCGCCAGAACCGGCAGCGCCAGCAGGATCAGCCATGCGGTGACGAAGATCGACCACGCGAACAGCGGCACCTTGAAGAGCGTCATGCCCGGTGCACGCATGTTGAGGAAAGTCGTGATCATGTTGATCGAGCCAAGGATCGACGAGGCGCCCGAAAGGTGGACGGCGAAGATCGCGAGATCCATCGACCAGCCCTGTTCGGAGGTCGAGAGCGGCGGATAAAGCACCCAGCCCACGCCCGAGCCAAGCTGTCCGTTGCCACCGGGGCTGATGACGCTGGCGATCGCGAGCGAGGTGCCGGCGACATACATCCAATAGCTGAGGTTGTTCATGCGCGGGAACGCCATATCCGGCGCGCCGATGTGCAAGGGCATGAAATAGTTGCCGAAACCGCCAAAGAGGGCCGGAATCACGACGAAGAACATCATCAGGATACCGTGGGCCGTGATCAGCACGTTCCAGAGGTGGCCGTTCGGGGTGCAGTTTTCGGCGGATTGCGCGATGAACGAGGCGCCTTCCTGACACATGAACTGGACGCCGGGGTTCGCAAGCTCCATCCGCATGTAGACGGTGAAAGCGACGGCAATGAAGCCGACTACGCCCGATGTGAAAAGGTAGAGAAGTCCGATGTCTTTGTGGTTCGTGGACATGAACCAGCGCGTGAAGAAGCTGCGTTCGTCGTGTCCGTCATGCCCGTGGATGGCGGCGTCGGCCATGTGTTGCCTCCTGAAGTCTCAATCGTTCACGGCGCGGTATGCCGCCGAATTGACCTTGTTCTAAAGCGGGGAGTGGGGGACGGCAATGGCGAGGTAGCTGTTTTGGGCGGTAAAATTGTCTCAGGGGGCACCGCAGGCCAACCGCAGGGTTCCGCGTTCGCAGCCGAACCGCTTTCGGCGACGAACGTTGAATGGCCGGGCGATTTCGTTGCGCGCTCTACCTGCGGTCCTGCAATTCGAAGGGAAACACCGGCGCATGGTCCGGCGTTTCCGGTGCATGGGCCACGAAAGCGTTGCCCGGGTCCTGCAAATGGGCGGGTGGCTCGGGAAGCGTGGCGTCAAGCCGCGTCGGCGCGACAAGCAGCAGGTCGCCGTGCCGGTCGACCACGCTCGCCGAGGCCGTCGGCCAGAGGTCGACATAAGGCGGTCCAAGCGCGAACGCGCGGACCGGGCCCGCAGGCAAGCCGCGCCAGAACCACGCCCGAACCGGGCATTCTGAGGCGCGGATCTCGGCGTAGAACGCGTTCAGACATTTGGAGATTTCCCACATCAGTTTTTGTAGCCGCGGTTCGGTCAGTGCTTTCGGGCGCAGCTCGAAGCAGAGACGACCGGCCAGAAAGTGGCGGCGTCGAAAATGGTTCGGGTGCCATTTCTTCAGTTCAGCTTCGCAGGCAATGTTGCTGTAAATATGCGCGAAAGGCGCGCGCGCCTTCATGAACTGGTCAGGATCGTCATTGAACGCGGCCAGAAGCGCCGAGACGTCGCCGTCCTCGACCGTGCCTTGCAGTGGTTCGTATTGGCCGAAGCGCGCGGGCATCGCCTCAGGCAGGGTCGTCCGGATGATTTCGAGAACGGCGGGAAGCATGACGGGGACAAAAGCTTCGACGTCTTCAAAGAAAAACGACATCTGACCCCAGGCGGACGCGTCATCCTCGTTCGCAGTGTCGGGCAGCGGAAGACAGGCTTTCGCGGTCAGATATGTTCCAGCCTGTTCATCGATCAATACGCCATTGGTGTCGGCGATGACGTCCGAAAGCCAGTTGTCGAATGCAGCCAGGCGCTCGGGTGCGGGCTGGCCTTCGATATGAAGGCGGATCAGCCGGCGGCGGCGCTGGCCCAGAATGGGCAGATAGGCGGCGGGGATATCCTCGTCCTCGCATCTGGCTGGTCCGTCCACCGAGAAAAGACCGCCCGGTCCGGCGTCTGGCGGGGACAGGTCGGTTTCCCGGGCAATATACAGGTATAGATCATAGCTCATCGTCCGAACACCTCGCCAAAGGTCCGCTTCAGCGCCACGTCCACGTCCGCCATCGTCACCGGCAAGCCGAGATCGACCAGCGAGGTGACGCCGTGGTCGCGGATGCCGCAGGGAACGATGCCGTCGAAATGCGAGAGGTCGGGTTCGACATTGATCGAGATGCCGTGAAACGAGACCCATTTTCGCAAGCGAATTCCAAGGGCTGCAATCTTGTCCTCACGCATCGATCCATCCGCCAGCGGCGCTTTTTCGGGTCGCACGACCCAGACGCCGACCCGCCCCTTGCGACGTTCGCCGGAAACCCCGAATTCCGCCAGCGTCGCGATGATCCAGTCTTCCAAATCGCACACGAAGCGCCGCACATCGTGTCCTCGGGCCGCAACGTCGAGCATCACATAGGCAACTCGCTGGCCGGGGCCGTGGTAGGTATATTGGCCACCACGCTTGCTTTTGTGCACCGGAAACCGGCCCGGATCGGTCAGATCGGCGGCATTGGCCGAGGTTCCGGCGGTATAGAGGGGCGGATGTTCGACCAGCCAGATGGCTTCGGCTGCGGTTCCGGATCTGATCGCTTCGGCGCGCGATTCCATCTCTCGGACCGCGTCGTCATAAGCCGTCAATCCTTGGGAAGTGAGCCAGGCGACCAATTTTCAGTTTCCGGATGCTGATTTTTGAGTTGAATCGTGTTATGCGTTCGTCATTTCAAGATCACATTTCGGGGGAAATGCCATGAAATACAACCATCTCGCAATCATTGGCCTGTCCGCAACAATGGCGTTGACGCCGTTGGGTCGCGCCAATGCCGACGGCGGAGACATTGCTGGCGGCATCCTTGGCGGCATTATCGGCGGCGTCATCGTCAATGAGGCCAACAAGAACCGGCAGCCCAGAAAAGTCTATCGCGCCGCGCCGACGGGTCCGTCGGTATCGTCAGCGACGCGCGCCGAGAACCGCGATATCCAGACATCGCTCAACTATTTCGGGTTTCCCGCCGGCACGCCCGATGGCGTCCTTGGCCGCCGCTCGCGCAGCGCCGTTTCCCAATATCAGGCGCACATGGGCTATCCCGCAACGGGTCAGTTGTCGCTCTATGAAAAGGACTTCCTGATTTCGAGCTATCACCGGGCAATTGCCGGCGGGGCGGCGACGCATCAGCAGATCGCGACGAATCCGATGGGGCCGCGCGGACTGTTGCTGACCTATCGCGATCAGGCGGTCGGCGGTACAGGTTACGCGACGCAGCCGCCGGTTCTGACCATGCAACCGCAACCCGCCGCACCGGTCATCGAAACGCCGGAAACCATCGAGGCCGCGGCACCGCTCGCCGGTGGGCTTCCGACCTTTCTTGGCAAGACAGGCGGTCAATCCCTGGCCTCGCACTGCAACACCGTATCGCTTCTGACCAACACCAACGGCGGATTCACGACCCTCGCCGCCCTGTCCGACCCGAATATCGCCCTGAACGAGCAATTCTGTCTGGCCCGCACCTATGCCATCGCGCAGGGCGAAGACTTGGTCGCGAACGTGCAGGGTGTAACCGGTGACGAGATCGCGCGGCAATGCGAAGGCTTCGGCCCGGCGATGAAGGATCATGTCGCAGCTCTGTCGTTGAAAAGCCGGGACGAAGTGCTGGCCGGAGTGTCAGGCTTCGTGCTGTCGACCGGCATGTCGCCACAGCAACTGGCCGGGACCGCGAAAATCTGCCTCAGCGTTGGCTATCGCACCGACAACATGGATGTGGCGATCGGCTCGGCACTGTTGCTGACGGCGCTGGGCGAGCAGGTCTACGGCGAATTGATGGGCCACCATCTGAGCCAGGGTTTCGGTGCAACCGCGCGTTCGGATCTGGCTGCGAGTTGGTACGACATGAGCCTTGGCGCATTGGAGCGCGGCCAGCCCGCCGTATTCGCGCCGGGCCAGCCTGAGCGAACCGCGCTGATCCGTGCGGCATCGAGCGCGGTACAGGGCGGTACGGCAGGGACGATGACCGCGCCGGTTCAGCCGGTGTCGACATTGCCGACGTTCTCGATACAGAACTGATCCCGGTCCCCCGCGTGTCCCGATCGAAGCGCGGGGGAAACGGCGCTTGCGCACAACTTTCCGCTTCACAACCGCCCCGCCGCCCTTTATGAGACGCCGCACCAAGTCAGGACGTGCGGTCGTGGCGGAATTGGTAGACGCGCAGCGTTGAGGTCGCTGTGGGGTAACACCCGTGGAAGTTCGAGTCTTCTCGACCGCACCAATTCGACTTTCTTGAGGCTCCGTTTTCTTGAGGCTCCGTATTAAGAGGTACCGCCTTTGTGGCGCTGCCTTGCGTTAACCGGCCGGGGCCGAAACGCGCTGAATTTGCGCAAAGGTGCTCTCGATGAAGCCCAAAAGACTACTCCGGAGATTTTGGCGACGGTCGGGAAAGCCGCTTCCGGACTGGCTTCTCGATGAAGATGCGAGGTCGATGCGGCGCATCGCCCAGGAGGTCGGGAAGAACGATGTCGTCATTGATCTGGGTGCGCATGTCGGCAACGCCACGGTCGAGTTCGCCCAGACCGCGAAACACGTCTATGTAGGCGCGATGTACAAGCAGTCGTTTGAATGGCCGTAATGCGCATCTGTATTGCGACTGGCATATATCGCAATAAACGGGGAACCCAAGTCAACTTTCACGTTGCCAACCTTTTTGACGGCAACACAGTCGTTTTGAGCGAAACCTCGGGCGCACCATGTCCGTGGAACCGGCCCCATTTCGCGTGGTCGGAACGTGACAATGCACTGACATCGCTTCGTGACCGGGCCGGGCTTTACGGAGGATACGTCGCGAATCTCTATCGGCATCGCATGAAGCGCGTGCCTCGCGGCGAGACGCGACGCCGGATCGAGGAATTCCTTTTGGATCAGAAGGTGGACGCCGTACTTGCCGAGTTCGGCAGCGTTGCGATCCGCGTGGCACCTGTCGTGAACGACATGGGCATTCCGATGTTCACCTATTTCAGGGGCGCCGACGCGTCCTCCCATCTGCGCGAGCCGTTTCGCATCGAGGCTTACCGGCGGCTGATGCCACAATTGACCGGTGTGTTTTCAGTGGCGCAATTCCTGTTGGACAATCTGGCGCATGAAGGCATTCGCCATGACAACAGTTTCGTCGTGCCGAGCGGTGTCGATACGGACCTGTTCATGCCCAGTGTTAAAATGCCGAAAAGCTGTCTCGCTGTCGGGAGATTGGTCGAAAAGAAAAGGCCCGACATCACGATCCGAGCCTTTTGCGCGGCCACGCGAAACACGCCGGATGCGCGGCTGGAAATTATCGGCGACGGTCCATTGCTGGAGGCATGCAATTCCATGGTCGCGCGCGAATGTGCCGAAGCCAAGGTGACGCTGCACGGCGCGCAACCGCACGATTTCGTCCGCGAACGTCTGGCAGCGTGCGAGGTATTTCTTCAGCATTCAGTGACCGCCAGCAACGGCAACACCGAAGGCTTGCCGACAGCCATCCAGGAAGCCATGTCAACCGGGACGATCATCGTTTCGACCAGACATGCGGGCATTCCGGAATTCGTTGTCGAAGGCGAGACCGGCTTTCTGGTCGACGAGGGGGATGAAACGGGGTTTACAGACGCCATCTCGCACGCGCTCTCGCTGTCCGACACTGCACGGGCAGACATGGCGAAGCGCGCACGGGATTTCGCGCGCGCGCATTTCGACAATCGGACGCTGGTGCGTTTTGTTGAGGAAAAAATTGCAGAGCTGTCGGCCGCGCGTTGAAACGACAGGGACAATCGAAATGAATCTGGAGAAGTTTTCGTGACTGTCGTGAATGCCATCTGCATCCGCTGGGGCACCGCGTTTGGGCCGGAATACGTGAACAACCTGCTTCGGGGACTGCGCAGGCACACACGACGCGACGTGCGGCTGTTCTGCATGACGGACGATCGCACGGGCGTTGATCCGGATGTCGAATGCATTGATCTTGTCGAAGAACCGTTTCACGCCGAAATGATGCAAGCAGTGATGGATTCGCCTAGAGGCGGTCCCATCCGCAAAATCTCGATGTTCAATCCGGAACTGTTTGGCGACATCGACGGGCCGGTCTTCGCGCTCGATCTGGATATCGTCATCACCGGTGGTTTCGACGATCTTCTTGAATTCGCGCCGGGCAAGGTCTGTATGCGCAGGACGTGGGCGCGGCCCAGTCGTTGGCTGGGGGTTGGGCACGGGTCGGTTCTGCGGTTTGATCCGAAACGACACGGGTATCTGTATGAAACGATCGCGCGCAATCCTCGGGAAGAAATCCTCAAGGCAAACGGATCGGAGCAGTCGTATACCTCCTACACTGCCCTTGAGGCGGGGGATTTCGAACCGTTCCCCGACCGTTGGATCGTCAGCTTCAAGTACGATTGCCGGCCGATGCGACCGCTCAATCTTGTCGTGCCGCCGCGTCTTCCAAATGATGCGCGAGTTGTCTGTTTTCACGGTCGCCCGAAGATGGGGGAAGCGATCGACGGTTACAAAAGCGATGTTTTCCACACGACACGGCGTGCGCGCTGGCTGACCGAGGCCTGGCCGACCTGAAATCG
>JBBKWG010000216.1:0-9302 GCA_037968835.1 Paracoccaceae bacterium | reverse complement strand
ATTTAGGGGATACAGCGTGAACAAACCGAGTGGCACAGCCCTCCGAAGGCAGAGGTCACAGGTTCGAATCCTGTCGGGTGCACCAAATACCTAGCTTACAGACTTGAACATTTAGCCCTTTTCGAGATCGTGTAGGTGCCTTTTCGACCGCAATTTTCCTAAGCTCCAAGGCGCCAACCTCATGATATTAATCGGAGAACAGACGGCAGCGGTCGAGGGAGTGTAAGACAGGGCCGACCCTTGTCCGCGCGACCTGATACGGCCAGAGTGCGGGGCGATGAAATCAAAAAGCCCGGGCTCGTTTGTCCATTGACACGTCTTATTAGGAGTTCGCGATGAAAGACCTCAGGATCATCGTGACCGGCGGGACCATCGACAAGGTTCACGATGTCAAAAGCGAGGGCCTTTCATTTTCGCCCGACCGCGCCACCCACATTCCAGAGATGTTGCGTATCGGACGGTGCCAATTTCCGGTCGTCGAGTTGCTGATGTTGAAAGACAGCCTCTACTTCGAAGATGCCGACCGTTTAGCGATCGCCGAGGCTGTATTGTGCGCGTCTGAAAAATCGATCGTCATTACGCACGGCACTGGAACCATGGGCCAAACCGCGCGGTATTTGGCGGACCGAGTGCACGACAAGACCGTCGTTCTGACGGGTTCGATGCGTCCGTTCTCTCTGTTCTCGTCAGACGGCGAGTTCAATCTTGGCGGGGCTGTTATTGCCGC
This sequence comes from Paracoccaceae bacterium, assembly GCA_037968835.1. Lineage (GTDB taxonomy): Bacteria > Pseudomonadota > Alphaproteobacteria > Rhodobacterales > Rhodobacteraceae > JBBKWG01. The sequence continues at coordinate 8,575 of JBBKWG010000216.1, read as the reverse complement.
TCAGCTTCTTGAACCCGGCGTTTGGGGGGCGATGAATGGCCGCGTTTTTCCGGCGGAGTCGCTGAACAAGAATACCGAGCAGGGGCGCTTCGACGTCTGAGCGTCTAGGATTACATCTTCGTCCAGCGCAGTCCCAATCGTGAATTGCCCTTAGGTAGCGTGTCGATCGGGATCGTACTTTCCACATCCACTCAGTGGCAACGGGACAAGAGCGAGGCAGAAAATTTGGCCTCCACGCGCGATCAAGCCACACATGTGGTCGGCGTCAGTGGTTGTCGTCGCTTTCCGGCGTCTTGGGCTCTGCTCTCTCGGCGCTGAGGTGCAAATAGCGTTGCTCAAGCGTATCGTCGATTTTGAGGGACGCGTTCGTGGTCGTGCTCGGGGCGCCTTCGCGAGTGCGACGGAAAAGGAAGCGTTCCGAAGCCAGGGCTGACGCTGATCCCAGAATTGATGCGGAAAGAGCGATTGCTGCTAGAAATAGTAGTTCCATCGTTCAACTCGCGATTACTGATTACTGCGCTAAGTTAACATGTGATTATGTCGAATTTTCGGCCATCAGAACCGACGCGCCACCATCGAATCGGTTTTGTCATCCGACATCGGGGCCCGCATCCGATCCGAACCGGACGCAATCATCACCGACTGTATCCGCCCAAAGGTTCAATGAACTCGACTCTGCTTCGATTGTCGACGCCTCGATGAGGAATGTCGCCAAAATGCCCGATAGAAGTCTCAGCCGTACCGTGAGGCCAGACAAAGATACGACGCGTATAACTCGGATCAGTCGGTAACCATTATGCTTGAGCCACTTTACCCACTTCTGAAGGCAATACTATTTGTCGTCATGTTTGGCTTAGCCCCGAAAATGTTCCGCTTTATCGCGCGGAAATTCTCAGCTTCTAAAGCCGTTCGTGCAAGCAAAACCAAGTCGATCGCGCATAGCAATCAGGAAACCTACTCGCGCGATGTGCCGCGGCCCGAGACGAAATCAAGCCGTTACCATTATATCGGGTAGGCTTGGAAATCGGATGACTTGTAAGGTGCCGTGACACTCAAGACGAAAAAAAGCTGCACTCAAAGGCGCGGCGTTTTTTTATCGACCGACTGAAGTATCGCTGAGATCAGCGTCCCCAGATACGCACCGGTCCGCAATCCATGTGAACGAAATTCGATCCGGAGTATTTGCCGACCCCACCCGCCGAACAGGCAACCGCCGCTTTTGCGATCTGACCGACCGAGCGTCCCTGAAGACGAAGGTCCGCGGCCTGACCTTTCATGTGAAGCGAATTGCGAGCGACAGCGCGCGAGCGCGAACGCAACATCGCGTTGGTCTGTGGCGAGCGATATCCGGAAAGAAGAAGGAATGGCGTCTCGGCATCCAGAAGATTGTGCGATGCCGCCATGATGTCGATGGTCCGTCGGTCAATATTGACCACGCCGTCCGTGCGCCAGTCCCGCATGAAGCGGTTCACTTCAGCCAGCGCCTCTTCGATATACTCGCCGTCGATCCAGTAGATCGTATTCAGGCGTTCACCTGTTCGACCCGAATGCATCTTTACGCTGCGTATGTCTCCGGCGCCCTTCAGGAAGCCGAATGCGTTTGAATATGTTGGTGCCGCGGTAAGCGCGGTTGCTGCGAACGCGCCCAGTATGCCGCGTCTCGTCAAGCCCTTCGAGCTGCTAGTCGTCATGCTTTCACTTGTCCCGTTTTACCTGCTTCCGCCGATCACGTCGACGGTTTGCTACCTCGTCCCCAGGTGCAGAATCTCTATCGCATGAATGCTTAACATCCCCAACAGTGCAAACCGGTTAACCTTGAAAATGGCCATTTCTCGGCAACTTCTTGCTCATTCCGAATTTGTAATGGAACCGTGCTGAAAAAGTCGCGGCAGCGTTGCAAACGGGCGACAGCGTGGTGACATGGCATGATTGTGAATGGACAGTAATTTTGAATTTACAGAGAAAAGCTTATGTGCGGAGTGCCGGAACGTGATTGGACAAGTGATGACAACCAGCGATTTCTTCAAACGATTTTCCCTTTTTGCGGTTCTGCTGACGCTGAGCATTTCGCTTGGACTGCCTTCACCTGCACGCGCACAGGTCACCGCCTTCATGCAATCGGTCGCAGAAGCCGCCGCTTCGGACCGTGAAATCGCTGAATTCTATAAATCCAATGGCTACGAGGCGATCTGGACCGGAAACAACGGGCGCGACAAAGAGCGCCGCGAAGCGTTCCTGCGCGCCGTCGCCGAAGCCGAGGCGCACGGTTTGCCGCCATCGCGCTACGATCCCGCCACGTTGCAGATCAACCTGCGTTCTGTACGCTCGGAGCGTGAACTAGGGCGTCTCGAAGTCGAACTGAGCCGGCTGTTCCTGCGCTATGCCCGTGACATCCAGACTGGCATCCTGACACCGTCCCGTGTGGACGAGGGGCTTGTGCGCGAAGTGCCGTATCGCAGCCGCACCGCCACGCTTGTGGCTTTTGCCAAATCCTCGCCCAAGGGGTTCATTCAAACGCTCCCGCCGAAAGACCCCGAATACGCGCGCCTTATGAAAGAGAAGATGCGCTATGAAAAACTGATCGGGCAGGGTGGCTGGGGTCCCCAGGTCACGTCGAAGTCGATCAAGCCTGGCGCAAGCGGCAACGGCGTTGTCCAGCTCAGGAACCGGCTGATCGCGATGGGATATCTCAAGCGCAACGCCGGAACCAGTTACGATGGCGCTATGCAGCAGGCAGTCTCCCGGTTCCAATCCGACCACGGGCTGTTCTCCGACGGCGTCGCCGGCCCGGGCACACTTGCCGCGATCAACATCGAACCGGCCACGCGCCTGACACAGATAATCGTCGCCATGGAGCGCGAACGCTGGATCAACATGCCGCGCGGCAAGCGCCACGTCTGGGTCAACCTCACCGATTTTCACGCCCGCATCGTCGACAACGGCAAGATCACGTTCCAGACCCGTTCTGTCATCGGCAAGGACGCCTTTGACCGTCGCAGTCCGGAATTCTCGGACGTGATGGAGCACATGGTCATCAACCCGACCTGGAATGTGCCCCGCTCGATTGCGACCAAAGAATACCTGCCCATGCTGAAGGAGAACCCTTATTCAGTGAGGCACCTCAATCTGATCAACACGCGCGGTCAGGTCGTGTCGCGCGACGGTATCGACTTCAACCAGTTCAACGAGCGTAACTTTCCGTTCGATCTTAAAGAGCCGCCAAGCCAGGGCAACGCGCTTGGACTGGTGAAGTTCATGTTCCCGAACCGTTACAATATTTACTTGCACGACACGCCCTCCAAAAGTCTGTTCGGACGTGAAAAGCGCGACTTCAGCCACGGCTGCATTCGACTTCAGGACCCGTTCGACTTCGCCTACGCGCTGTTGGCCCCGCAGACCCGCGACCCGCAGTCGTTCTTTGCCGAAAATCTACGCACCGGACGCGAAACGGTTGTCGAATTGGAACAGCCGATCCCGATCCATCTTGTCTACCGCACCGCGTTTACCCAAGCCAAAGGCAACACTCAGTTCCGGGGTGACGTCTACGGACGCGACGCCAAAATCTGGAAAGCGCTGGAGCAAGCCGGGGTGGCGCTACGAGCGGTTCAGGGATAATCCTGCGCCCTGAAAGGGGCGGCCCATGAGCTTTACAGTCAAAGACATCGCAGCGGCGTTGGGAGCAGAGGCCTTCGGCGCACTCGATCTTGTCATCACTGGCGCAAGTGAACCCGCCAGCGCTGCCCCTGACGAGTTGGCGCTGGCCATGAATGAAAAATATGCGCCGGGATTGGCCGAAGGTCGTGCCCGCGCAGCTATCGTCTGGGCAGGTGCCGACTGGAAATCGCTGGGTCTCGATGCCGCAATCGTCGTGCCCAGGCCGCGCTATGCAATGTCCGGCCTGACCCGCCTGATGGACCAGGGCCCGGAGATAGCGCCCGGCCTTCACGCGCTGGCCGTTATCGACCCAACCGCCGAAATCGGCGATGGTGCCGCGATCGGACCTTTCTGCGTCATCGGCGCGCGGGTTCGTATCGGGCGAAACGCCCGCATCGCCAGCCACACTTCAATCGCCGAGGACACAGGGATCGGGGACGACGCACTGATCCACGCCGGAGTGCGCATCGGAGCACGCGTCGCAATTGGTGATCGCATTGTTTGCCAGCCCGGCGCGGTGATCGGCGCAGATGGCTTCAGCTTCGTTACCCCCGAGAAAAGCCGCGTCGAAGCCGCGCGCGCTTCGCTGGGACAGGACGCCGACGCCCAGGCGCAAAGCTGGACCCGCATCCACTCGCTTGGGACCGTCGAAATCGGTGACGATGTCGAAATCGGGGCAAATAGCTGTATCGACCGAGGGACCATCCGAGCAACCACCATCGGGCGGGGAACGAAGCTCGATAACCTTGTCCATATCGGCCACAACGTCAGCGTTGGCGAAGATTCACTTTTGTGCGGACAGGTTGGCATTGCCGGATCGACCCGCATCGGAAACCGTGTCGTTCTTGGCGGCCAGGTCGGTGTCTCCGACAATATTTTCGTCGGCGACGATGTTGTCGCCGGCGGTGCCACGAAGATCATTTCAAAGGTCCCCGCAGGCCGTGTTATGCTTGGCTATCCGGCCATGAAAATGGAGCAGTTCCTCGAAGCCGGCCGCAACTGGCGCCGCCTGCCGCGTGCCCTGGACGATATCAGATCGTTGAAGAAAGCGGTTTTCAACAAAGACGACAGTGACTAAATGAACGCGATTGGCCGGCACAGCCCGCCGGAAAGACAAGCGGGAAGCGAACAATGAGCACCTCCGTCAAAGACCGCACCATAGCTATCATTGCCGAACAGGCCGTGCTGGAACCGTCGGACGTTTCGACAGGACAGACGCTTCAGGATCTCGGCATCGACAGCATGGCGCTTGTCGAGGCGATCTTTGTCATCGAGGAAGCATTCGACATTCAGGTCCCGTTCAACGCCAACGAGCCGCAGAAATCCGAATTCGATATCACGTCGGTCGGGTCAATAGTGGCGGCAGTGGAAAAGCTGGTCGCCGAGCAGAAAGGCTGATCGCAGGGCATGATCCGTGTCGTCATCACCGGAGCCGGGACGATAAACCCTCTCGGCCGTTCCGTTCCCGACACGCTTGCGGCAATGCGCGAGGGCAAGTGCGGTATCGGCCCGCTTGATATTCGCGATGTCGACCGTCTGGCGATCAAGATCGGCGGACAGGTGCGCGATTATGATCCCGACGCCGAATTCAACCGCCAGCAACAGGCGCTTTACGACAGGTTCACTCAGTTCACACTTCTGGCCGCGCGCGAAGCCATAGCCCAGTCGGGACTTGAATTTTCCGGGCAATTGGCCCAGCAGACCGGCGTCGTGCTTGGTACCTCGGGCGGTGGACTGAACACTCAGGACGAAAACTACCGGGCAGTTTATGAAGAGGGCAAGAACCGCGTCCATCCGTTTATCGTCCCAAAGCTGATGAACAACGCCGCCGCCAGCCACGTGTCGATGACCTGGAACCTCAAGGGTCCGTCGTTTACCGTGGCAACCGCCTGCGCGTCGTCCAACCACGCGATGGGACAGGCGTTCTGGCTGATCCGTTCGGGCGCGACCAAGGTCATGGTCACCGGCGGATCGGAATCCATGCTTTGTTTTGGCGGCGTCAAGGCGTGGGAGGGCCTGCGCGTCATGTCCAAGGATGCGTGCCGACCGTTCAGTGCCAATCGTAACGGCATGGTTCAGGGCGAGGGGGCGGGCGTTTTCGTCTTCGAGGAATATGAACATGCTCGCGCCCGCGGTGCCGACATACTTGCGGAGATGGTCGGTTTTTCGATGACGTCGGACGCCTCGGACATCGTGATGCCAAACCAGCAGGGCGCGGCTCGCACTATTTCGGGCGCTTTGGCGGACGCAAAGATCAACGCCAGTCAGGTCGGCTATATTAATGCGCATGGCACCGGAACGGCTGCCAACGACAAGACCGAATGCGCCGCCGTCGCCAATGTTTTCGGACGGCACGCGAACGATGTGATGATTTCGTCGACGAAGTCGATGCACGGTCATCTGATCGGCGGCACCGGCGCGGTCGAGCTTCTGGCCTGTATCATGGCGTTGAGGGACGGGGTCATCGCCCCGACAATCGGCTACGAGGAACCCGACCCTGAATGCGCGCTTGACGTAGTTCCCAACGAAGCCCGCGAGGCCAAGATCGACTACGCTTTGTCCAACGCCTTCGCATTCGGCGGTTTTAACGCGGTGCTGGCGCTGAAGAAGGCATAAGCGGCATTACTCGGCTTTGGCAGCGTGCGGAGTCATGAGCTGCGGGCAAAACTGCCTTGAACGACTAAGGCTTCCGGGGCCTAGGCACTCCGTAAAGTTCCAGCCGATGTCCCTTCAGTTCATAGCCCAGTTTCGTTGCAATCCGATCCTGAAGCGCCTCGATTTCCTCGTCCACGAACTCGATCACCTCGCCGGAATGAAGGTCGATCAGATGGTCGTGATGATCCCGATCGGCGTCCTCATAGCGTGCCCGTCCGTCCCTGAATTCAAGCTTCTCCAGGATACCCGACTCCTCGAACAACTTCACCGTTCGATAGACCGTCGCCAGCGAAATTCGCGGATCGACGGCGCTGGCGCGGGCATAAAGCTCCTCGACATCGGGATGGTCGTCTGCCTCCTCGAGAACTCCCGCGATCGTCCGCCGTTGCTCGGTCAGCCGCAGCCCCTGCGCCTCGCACCGCTCGATGATCGTGTCGGCCATGTTGTCTCCGGTCCTCGGGATCCGCTGTCTGGGCCAAGCCCTTTCAGTCAGAGTGACCCGACCTGCCGGTGAGGTAAAGCGCGGTGACGCTCTGACGCGGCGCTTTTGGTGATGCGCGTGTGGGTCAGATAGCCAATAGACATCGCCGATCTGTGAATGCCGACCGACCCACTCAGGTGCCGCAGAAGGTCTGAGGCACGATTTCGTCCTCACTAGGAGGTCGCGCCAGATCGGACATTTCGCCAGGGTCGGCAAAAGGCGTGGCAAGGGCGACGTTCAGCCGGTGGAACGGAGCGAAATCGCCAGAAAGCCCGGCCTGGATCGTTTCTTCGATCCTGTGGGTCCGCGCGATCACTGCGGGGTTCACCGCGTCCATGCCGCCTTTGCGCGCCTCAGGATCGGTATTTTCGCGCGCGAGCCTTTCCCGCCATTTCATGTCCCATTCATCGAAAAGGTCGCGGTCCAGAAACTCGTCGCGCGCCGCCGGGGTGCCGAGGGCGCGGAAAGTGTTTGTAAAATCAGCGCGCCCGGTCGCCATTCGATTCATCAGATCGTGAATCAAATCCGCGTCGCCTTCCGCGTCGGTCTGAAGCCCAATCTTGGCGCGAAAGACCTTGAGCCACTCGGCGCGGAACAGATCAGGGAAGCGATCAATGCTCGTTTGCACCGCCTCCTGATCCCCGATCAGCGGCAAAAGCGAGGTCGCAAGCTGGGCGAGGTTCCACATCGCGATATCGGGTTGGCGGGCGAACGCGTATCTTCCATTCTGGTCGATCGACGAAAACACACGCATCGGATGGTAGGCATCCATGAAGGCACAGGGGCCATAGTCGATGGTCTCGCCCGAAATCGTCATATTGTCGGTGTTCATGACGCCGTGAATGAACCCCATCCCCATCCATCTGGCGATAAGACTGGCTTGCCGCGCAATGACCCCGTCCAGCAATCCGATTGGCCCTTCGGCGTCGGGATAGTGGCGGCTCAGCGCGTGTTCGGTCAGCGCGGCAAGCCCGTCTTTGTCATCGCGGGCGGCAAAGAACTGGAACGTGCCGACGCGGATGTGGCTGGCGGCAACCCGCGTCAGGACCGCACCGGGATAGGGTTCCTCGCGCCGCACGACGTCGCCGGTCAGGATCGCCGCAAGTGCGCGTGTGGTCGGAACGCCAAGCGCCGCCATCGCCTCGGACACTATGTATTCGCGCAAGACCGGCCCCAGCCAAGCGCGGCCATCGCCCATCCGCGAATAGGGCGTCGGACCGGACCCTTTGAGTTGCACATCGAACCGCTGACCATCGGGCGCCAGGATTTCGCCGAGAAGCAGCGCGCGACCATCCCCGAGTTGCGGCGACCAGCCACCGAACTGGTGACCGGCGTACACCTGCGCAAGCGGATCAGCTCCCCCGGGCACAGCGTTTCCGGCCAGTGCCGCGATACCGTCGTCGGATGCCAGCAACTCGGGATCAAGCCCAAGTGCCTTTGCCAACGGCTTGTTGAGCGCGATCAGTTCCGGGCGCGACACCGGGGTCGGCGGCATACGGGTATAGAACCGCTTGGGCAGCGTCGCATAGGTGTTGTCGAAGGGCAGGTTGATGCTCATGAACCCAATATAGTGTTGCGCGCCGAGAATGGCATGGCGATCCGCTAGGCCGCCCAGGTCATCAGGCGATAGTTCCGCAATTCAAATCCCAGGCGTTGATAAACGCGCTCGGCGGTTTCGTTGCCGGGCGCAACTTCAAGATGCAGCGCGCGCAATCCGGCTTCGCGTAACGTCGGCAATAGTGCTGCCAGTGCCTCGCCTCCCATGCCGCGTCCGCGCACCTTTTC
>JBBKWG010000215.1:0-6967 GCA_037968835.1 Paracoccaceae bacterium | reverse complement strand
CGCGCGTGTTCCGGACACGGCGCGTCAGTTTCTGCCGCACACCGACGATACGAGCTTTCAGACCTCTGAAATCCAGCCCGGCTTCAACTTCAGCTTTGCCGCGCAACTGGAAGAATGGGGGATGCGGGAACAGGCGGACGTACTGCGTCGGGCGCTATTTCACCAACTATACGAGCGGCGAAATCTGATCTTCCAGACACCGGCTGCCTTCGACACGTCCGGGCTGACTGCGCGGGCCATTCTGAACATGCGGCCTCTATCGGTCTGGTGGATGACCTGACCGGTCGCCCCATCCGGAAGCCGTTCACGTCATTCGAATCGCGTTCTGGTCGATCGCCAAGACGTAGCCCTGGCGCGCGACCGTCTTTATCAGCAACTCCGCCACCATCTGATTTCCAAGTGCGTCGCGCAGTCGCTTGATTCGCGTGGCTCCGGCAGCCTCTTCGCAATCTTCCGGACGTCGACCGGAAATCATCGCCTCGATCGCCGAACCGGACAGCACCTCACCGTCCATCCTGGCTTCGGCAAGCACAGCCAGAGTTTCAATCGCGGCACCGGTCAGGCTGAACTCCATATCGTTCAGCATCACCAGGTTTTCTTCGCGACTGATGTGAAGCGATGATACCTGTATCCCCTGCCGTTCGATCGTTCCAATCCGGCGGTTCAGCAATACAATCGTCACAACGAACACCAACGACGCGATAAGCAGGCCGGTCGCGAACAGCATGAGCACGAAGATCACGGCGCGGTAACCCGCAAGCGTTTCCGAAAACGCCGTTCCCGATTGGGCAAGAATCTCCAGCAGTTTAATCTCAGCTTCCGACGTCAGGTCCGCGTTCTCGATGAACAGCGCCTCGACCCGGGCATTGAAAGCGTTCGCATCGGGCAAGTTGAACAGCAGCAATGCTGCGGCGCCACCCAGAATAAGAACGACGGCAACTATGCCGATTGCAACCACTCGCGTCCCTGCCGCACGTGCGTCAGAAGCGGAGGAAAAATTGTCCCGCATCCCGTTTCCTGTCCTCAAGCCCGCTTTCATCGAAGACTGACTGCACCTGCAGGAGCTTCCAGCCTCCTGCAGCAATACGGTCTTTTACGAGCGAGGTCACGGTCCCAGACATTCGGCACGGTGTCACATCTAATTGTAGCACGCCATAATGTAGGCGAAGCGGCGATTCCTGCTTGGCCTTGTAATCAGCAAAGCAGGCCGATGACGCAGGCGCGGCGAAGGCGGCGGCGATCAGAATTGCGGCTATGAACACTTTTCGTTGCATGGCGGAACCCTGCCCGCGTCTTGATGGAAAATCAATAACAGCGGGGCCTTATCAGCGTGTTATCCGATAACATGAGCCCGATATTGTTTGTCCTGCCCGACTGACCCCAAATTGGTTTCACGACACGAGCCGTATACCAGCCTTTGGGGGGAAGCCGATGAACAGACTCGCAACCGCAACCGTCACCGCCGTGACCGCGATCAGTCTGCTGATGGCACCGCAGCAAGCCGCAGCCGAAGCGAGCGATGTGGCGAAAGTGATCGCGGGCATTGCAGCCGTCGCCATCATAGCAAAGGCGGCGGAGAAAAGAAATGACCGCCGCAAGGAGAAATCGACCGTCGGAGCAGGACGACTTGGGTCAGCCAGAGACTACGGCGACGTCTATCGTGACGACAGGCGGACCTATGATCGAAACGACAGGCGGATCATAGACGGTCGCATTCGCGACTATGGCCAATACGGTCCAAAGAACCAGCGCGGGTACAAGAAGCAGGCTTTGCCAAGCGCGTGCCTTCGGACGGTCGAAACTTCGCGGGGCAATCAAACTGCCTATTTGGCCCAGTGTCTGGAACGCAAATACAAATTCGCGAACAAACTTCCGCGAAGCTGCGAAACGCTGATCAGGACTCCCAGGGGTTTCCGATCGGTTTACGGCGCCCGGTGTCTTGCCCGCGACGGTTGGAAAGTCGCGCAACGCTGAGGATGTAGAGAAACCGGCGCGCGAATCCCGCACGAAAATGCGCGTCGGTGGGTCGGGGATCATCCCCCCCGACCCAGAATTGTCACGAGTGACTGGGTGGTTTGGTCAAGAGTGGTGGGGTTAGCGAGTGAGGGCGGTGGTCGAAAGGCCGCCGCCTTTCTTGTCACTGGCGCGCCAACCGTGTTTTGTCGCGTCATGACTTGCCCTGACTTCAACGAAGAGAATCTGTGCATCGCGTTGGGCGCACGTGTCGTCGCGGGCGTGGATGAGGTTGGTCGCGGGCCGCTCGCCGGGCCGGTTACCGCCGCCGCGGTAATTCTCGACCCAGACCGGATCCCTCCTGGACTGAACGACTCAAAGATACTGAGTGTCGCTTCGCGCGTCCGTCTTGCGGCCGAGCTTGCAACGGTTGCGCAAATCTCGATTGCACATGCCAGCGTCGACGAAATCGACTGCCTGAACATTCTGCGGGCATCGCATCTGGCGATGCTGCGCGCGATCGCTGGACTGGCCCGCTCGCCGGATCACGTGCTGATCGACGGCAACCTTCTTCCCGACGGACTATTGTGCGCGGCAACGCCTCTCGTCAAAGGCGATGCGCGATCGCTGTCGATTGCCGCCGCTTCCATCGTCGCCAAGGTGATGCGCGATCGCATCATGGTGGACTTGGCGCAACAACATCCCGGCTACGGCTGGGAGACGAACGCCGGTTATCCGACAAAGATGCATCGCGACGCGCTTCGAAATCTCGGCGTGACCCCACACCATAGACGTTCGTTTAAGCCCGTCCACAACATGTTGTGACAACCTTTTTTCATAACTGCTTGATTCAAAAAAGAAATTGACGGCGAATCGCCGATGACTCATCTTTGCTGCAACAACCAACGAGGGCCGCAGACTGGCTCCGGGACAGAGGCAGAGATGACGACCAAGACGCGCAACGACGCGGCGCAATTGCCGCTGAACACCATTCTTGCTGGCGACTGCATCGAGGTGATGCGGGGGCTTCCGGCTGGGTCGGTTGATCTGATTTTTGCCGATCCGCCTTATAACCTTCAGCTTCGCGGCGATCTGCACCGGCCCGACAATTCCAAGGTCGATGCTGTCGACGATGCCTGGGACCAGTTCGGGTCGTTCAAGATCTATGACGATTTCACCCGTGACTGGCTTGCCGCCGCGCGTCGACTTTTGAAGCCGGAAGGGGCGATTTGGGTCATCGGATCCTATCACAACATTTTCCGCGTCGGGTCCGAATTGCAGAACCAGGGCTTCTGGGTGCTGAACGATGTGGTGTGGCGCAAGACCAATCCGATGCCGAACTTTCGCGGGATGCGGCTGACGAATGCGCACGAGACCTTGATTTGGGCTTCACGGGCCGAGGGCGCGAAATACACGTTCAACTACGAAGCGCTGAAGGCGATGAACGACGGTATCCAGATGCGCTCGGACTGGAGCTTTCCGATCTGCACCGGGCATGAGCGGTTGAAGGATTCCAACGGCGACAAAGCGCATCCGACCCAGAAGCCAGAGGGTCTGTTGCACCGCGTGCTGGTGGCCACGACAAACCCGGGAGACGTTGTTCTTGATCCCTTTTTCGGCACCGGAACGACTGGTGCGGTGGCCAAGATGCTGGGTCGGGACTTCATCGGAATCGAACGTGAGGCGGCCTATCGCGAGGTTGCCGAACGGCGGCTTGCGGACGTCCGGAAGTTCGAGAGATCCGCGCTTCAGGTATCGACATCGAAGCGCTCGGAGCCGCGTGTTCCATTCGGGCAGCTTGTCGAACGCGGCATGTTGCGGCCGGGCGAAATGCTGGTATCGCCCGGCGGCAAGGCCGCGAAAGTGCGGGCTGACGGGACGCTGATCGCCGACGATATCAAAGGCTCGATCCATCAGGTCGGGGCTGCGCTGGAAGGCGCGCCGAGTTGCAATGGCTGGACTTACTGGCACTTCCGGCGCGACGGAAAGAACGTGTCGATTGACGTCCTGCGCCAGCAGATCCGCGCCGAGATGTAGCGACGAGGAATACCGCCGGTGCCTGTGGCCGCCCACGGCACTGACTTGACCCCGCTGAAAGGCGGGGTCTTTTTTTTGGCCGTCGCGCAACGCTCGATGGTCGCCCTGGCGCTCTGCGGCACGGATTCCATGATCGTGGTTAATTTGCTGGACCGGAGGGCGGTTCGAGGGGTCGGTAAGGCGTCGGTAATGCGTCGGTATCGCGTCGGCGGACTTGACGGGATTTCGCCGGTTAACGGCGCGAACGGGCCGAAGTATGAAGATTTGGCTAAGGCGGGCGAGGGGTTTTCCACCCCTCGCGCTCCCCGAGAATATTTATCGGTCGATGGAGGGAGCATCGCGTCGTCGAAAGGAAAGCAACGGCGCCGCTGCGGGCGGCCCCCGGTTCCTGACCTCGAACCCCTTGTCAGGAGGCCCGCTGTCGGCGATGTGCAACGGAACGCTCGTTGAGACACAGATCCCAGGAGTTGCGGTCTTGGGCGCAGGTTGACTCCGGTGAAACGCAGGGGTCCTCTCATAGCGAGGCAGGCGAGTTGAGAACGAACCGAAATGGCCATCACCGCATCACGAGTCACCACGCAATTGAAACGTCACGTTTACCCGCTCCTTCAGGACGCGGGGTTCGAAGACTGGGCCAGCCGAAAATGCTGGCGGCATCGAGGAGAGCGGATCGAGACGGTCGAGTTCAACAGCTTTAATCCGTATCACGCGACGACCTTCGGCGCGACGACTGCATCTGTCTGGCTGACGTTCGGGATTTCACTGTCCTATCTGCGGTACCGGGAACCCGTCAGTGACGGACCGAACGGACCCCGCCCCTCCGAGCCGTCCATGCGAATTCGCGGAACCATCGCTCCGGGGCCGGGCGACACGACGTCCGCGACCGATCCGCCAAGCCACGCCACCGCGGACAGGCCCTATCTCTGGATCATTGCCAGTCCCGAGGACGCCGAGACCGCCGCGAAGGGCATGGCTGCCGCGTTCACCGGCTACGCGCTTGACTGGCTCGACAAGGAATGGCCGCTCGAGGACCTGCTTCAGGTTCTGCACACCTCGCAAACTGAGCCGGTCATCGAAACGCACGGGCCTGCGTCGTCGGTCTGGCTGGACGCGGGCCTGCTGCGCGCGGCGTATGACAAAAGCCTGATGCCCCCCGACAGGCGCCAGACGATCGACGAAATCGAGGCCGAGATCGCACGTCGCGCCGCAGCCTAGCGCAAGAAACCGATCGCGTAGGTGGGGGTCAGTTGGGCGGAGTTGACGAAGGCGTCGAGCGCGGCCCGCTCGGGATGTTCGTCGGTGCCGGTCTCTTCGAGGGCCAGCCCGCCGGTCACGAAAAGCGAATCCAGATCTTCGCCGACCGCGCCTTGAATGTCCGTCAGGATGCCATCGCCAATTGCCAGGATCCGGTCGTCGCCGGGCAGATTGCCCAATTCGGCCAATCGGCGGCGGGCGAGGTCATAGACCGGCGGATGCGGCTTGCCGAAGTAAAGGCTTTCGCCGCCCATTTCCTCGTAAAGCAGGGCGAGTGCCCCGGCGCAATATTCCCGCGAGGTGCCGCGATCGACGACGATATCCGGGTTGGCGCAGAGCAGCTTCAGACCCTTCTGCTTGGCATAGAGAAATTCCGGGCGGTTCACCGCAGGGTCGGCTTTCGCATCGAAGGGTCCGGTGCAAACGATACCCTCGGCCTGATCCAGCGGCACCCGCTCGATCTTGGCGTGGTCGTGCAACAGATGGATCGGTTCGAAGAATGTCAGGTCGCGCTCCTCGCCCATGAACCAGACCTTGTTGCCGACCGCACCCTGAAACATTGCGACCCGCGCGCTGTCGCCCGAGGTTGCAATCGTGTCCCAGCAATCGTCCGGCACGCCCATCGCCTCGATCTGCTTTTGCACGCTTGCGCGGGGTCGTGGCGCGTTTGTCAGCAAGACCACCTTGCCGCCTTTACCGCGAAAGGCCCGCAATGCCTCGACCGCCGCATCGTGTGGGCGCAGACCGTTGTGGAGGCAGCCCCAGAGGTCGCAGAACACCGCATCGTACTTGCCGGAAATGTCGGACAGACTGTTTATTATGCGAACCATTGGGGCCGGTTTCCTGTGAGAGGACGGATCAGAGTTTCAACACGGGGATGATCTGCTTCTTGCGGCTGACAACGCCCGGCAAACTGATCAGGTCGCCCTGCACGGTCACGCCAAAGCTTTTTTCAGCGACCCGTTTGACCAGATCATTCGGGACGAACAGGATCGCCTCCTCGCTCAGAATGTCGATGAGGAAGAACAGAACCTGATCTACGCCGTCTTCTTCGGCAACGGCCACCATATCCTCCATCAGCCCGTCCTTGCGCGAAAGCACGGTGGCCGGTGAGGTGGTTTCCAGAACCGAGATCCGGAACATCTTGCCGTCGATCTCGTAGGACTTGCTGTCCATGCGCAGCAGTTCGCTGTCGGAATAGGACGAGATGTCCGATTTTGCCGCGAACATCTCGGCTGCGTAGTCGGAAATGGTGATGCCCAGATCGGCGGCCAGCGATTCAGCCAGCGCGCGGTCGACATCGGTGGTTGTCGGCGAGCGAAATTCCAGCGTGTCCGACAAGATGCACGACAGCATCGCGCCCTTGATGGCGGTTGGCATCTTCGCGGCATCCTCGCCCATGAGATCGTGCATGATGGTTGCGGTGCAGGCGACGGGACGCACGGTGATGTTGATTGGCAACTTGGTCTTCAACCCGCCCTGCCACATATGATGGTCGATGACTTCAATCAGCTTAACTTCGTTGATCGAGGCCGGAAGTTCGGCGACGTTGTTGGTGTCCACGACCACCACCTCGTCGGAGGCGGCGAGGTCTTCCAGATATTCCGGGCGATCCAGATTCCAGCGGCGAAGGACGAACTGCGCTTCGGAGTTCGGCTCCCCGAGAAGTCGTGCCTCGGCGGGCGTGTTGCGGCATTCGTTCAGATACCAGGCCCAGATGATC
>JBBKWG010000214.1:0-3124 GCA_037968835.1 Paracoccaceae bacterium | reverse complement strand
CCCAAGCGTTCTGGATGTCAGAGCCTATCCGCGCATCACGTTCGTTTCGGAAAACGTAACACCAAACGGTAAGGGCGCTCGCGTGACCGGGCCTCTGACCATTCGAAATGTCACGCGCGAAGTCACGCTTGATGCCGTGGTTTACCGTCAGCGCGGAACCGAGGCTGGCGACCGTCGGAACCTGTCAATCCTCATGACCGGAAGCGTCGACCGCCGCGACTATGGGGCCTCGGGCTATCCCCAATTCGTCGGCGCGGAAATCGGACTGAACATCCTGACAAGAATTACTCTGGCCGACGATCACTGAAATCACGCAGCAGGGCGCTGGAAATCAACGCGCCAATGCCAGCCACGACCCCAATCCAGCCGAAATACCAGGCCTGACCCGCCAGCCGATCCTCGGCAAACGAAGCGGCGAATTGCATCTTCCCGAAATAGGCGGCTGTGCCGGCGGCTAAGAGAACCAGCAGGCAGAGGATCACGCGCCGTTGAGACGTCAGGCCCAAACGCCAGAGCAGCAGGGAAAAACCAAGTCCGGGCAGAACTCCGATCCAGATGATCTGTCTCGACCAGAACGGGTGCGCCCCAAGAAATTTGAAAAGATCACCGGCAACAGCCGCCAGAAGAACTGCGACAGGAACCGCTATGGCGACGGCAAGGTGGGTGAAGCGGGAGGATTTCATTAGCGTCCTGACAACGGGTCGCAATCCCGCGGAGTGCCATTGGGTCGCGTTATCAGGGGCGCCGCATCAGCAGCGCCCACGGATCGCGTCGGCTTATGCCAGCGAGATGTTTTCGGCGCTTTCGCGACCGTCGCGCCCGGCTTGCAGGTCAAACGTGACTTTCTGATCGTCGTTGAGCGTCGTCAGACCCGAACGCTCAAGCGCCGAGATGTGGACGAAAATGTCCTTGCCGCCCGATTCCGGTGCGATGAAACCATAGCCTTTTGTGCTGTTGAACCATTTCACGGTGCCGTTGGCCATCGTGAGCCTCCTTCTCTGTGCCGCCCGCGGAAGTGCGGCGACGCGGCCGTGTCGTCTAGATCGAAACTGAGGCCGGTTAGGGAGACAGTGGGTCGAATTAGAGTAACGTAGCGCCGATCATTTTCCAGATTTCCGCAATTCTGGCAAGAAAAAATCGCGGGTTTGCGCTGACGGGCGTTACCTTGGATGCGAGTCCAGTCCCCTGTTTTCATTACTTTAACGCGAACCGTTTCGCACTGTGTTATAGTCAAGTTGCGTGTTGGAAAGAGGGATGGATGACATGACCTTCGTGACGATTACGACATGGGAACTTCTGAGCGGCGTCGACTTCGCAGTGACGCTGGAGAACGTCAAGAAACGCCGTTTGCCCGCGTTGATCCAACTCGGCGCGACGCGCGTGCAGGTGCTTAGAACAAGTGACCGGACCTTTGCGGCAATTTCGGAATGGCCCGATCAGGCGACGCGGGATGCGGCGGCCAAGGCGATCGAAGCGGTGCGTCAGAAGGTCAGGGCCGAGGATCAGACCCGCATGACCGGCGAGATGCTTGGCGCGGTTGTGGCCGAAGCCTGAGCACCTGATGCGTTGCTCTGGCGGGCGCGCTGATAAAGTATGCGCCCGTAGCTTATCGGGGGAGTGCACTTGGGCGGATCTATCATCATCGGCGCGCTCATGGGACTGGGCGGAACCGTCTTCATGGACCTTTGGGCGATTGTCCTGCATCGGGTCGTGGGCAATCCGAGGCCGAACTGGGCCATGGTCGGACGCTGGGCCGGGCATCTGCCGGAGGGCCAAATATTTCACGACAAGATCGCCGATGTCGCCCCGGTCCGGGACGAACTCCGCCTGGGTTGGGCGGTGCACTACGGGGTGGGGGTAATCTATGGCATCGTGTTCGCCGTCATCGCCGGAGCGTCGTGGCTTGCCGAGCCGACATTCCTGCCGATCTGGATCTATTCGATCCTGACCATCGCGGCGGGATGGTTTCTGTTGCATCCTGGCCTCGGGATGGGCTGGGCGGCGTCAAAATCACCTAACCCCTGGAAAACTCGAGGATTTGGCTTGCTCGCCCATACCGTTTTCGCACTCGGAATGTGGGTCGTCGCCCTCGTCCTCGGGCCCTTGGCCGGGACTTAGAGCAGCGCCCAATCATCGAACTTAAACGTGTCCGGAACGTCCGGACCCGGGGTCGGTGGTGGCGGCGGGGTGTTGGTTTTGTCGCTGTCGGCACTCGTCCGAGGATACTCGTTATCGCGGTTCATCATGCATCTCCTTCGTCAATTAAACTTGTGAGATGGGAAGTGGTTCCGTTGCGCCCGCGGCTGGATTCGAGCGACACCAATGGCAAAAAAAATGGCGCGCCCGAAAGCGCACCATCCAACCGTGGGCGAAGTAATCCGCCCGGTCTCTGAAATCGCTTACGCGAGTTTCAGGTTTGTCGCAGATTCGCGGCCATCACGACCAGCTTCGACGTCAAACGTCACTTTCTGGTCGTCGTTCAGGCTGGAAAGGCCCGAACGCTCAAGCTCGGAAATGTGAACGAAAACGTCCTTGCCACCGGTTTCCGGGGCAATAAAGCCGAAGCCTTTGGTAGAGTTGAACCACTTTACGGTGCCATTGGCCATCGTAAGTCTCCTAAAGATTTGTGCTGCCCACGATATGCGGCAGCCTGGCTTGGTCGGTCCGGATCGAGAGACTGAAGCCATTTTAGAGGAGACAGTGATCGATGTAGAAAAACGTTCGCAAGGGGCATATGGAGTGTCGGGGTCGCAAAAGCAAGGGAATTCGGCGAAATTGCGGCAACACGTCGGTATCGCGTCGGTAAAGCGTCGGTGCCACCGTACGCCCGGTTGGGGGGCCGTTAACCAGTTCCGGCGATGCTTGGGTCCAACGTGAACCGAGCCCCGGAGACCCCCATGACCCTGCCCTGGACCCCGACCAAAGGCCCCAAGACCAAACGACTGGCCGAGGCGCGCTTCAGGCAACTTGTCTATCACGCTTCGAACGAGGAGACGTTCTGGCTGGACGAGGCCCGTCGCGAGGTTCCGGACGCATGGACGACGCTGGAACTGGACATTGATGCAAGCGAGCCCAAGGACAAGGTGACGCTTTATCTCGACCGCTCGGTGGCGCGGATGTTCCG
>JBBKWG010000213.1:0-6833 GCA_037968835.1 Paracoccaceae bacterium | reverse complement strand
GGCAACGCCGCCAGCGCCATAGCACCAAGCGCGAGGCCGAAGGCGCTGTCGCTTAGTCCCGCATCGGCTTGCAGGGCAGGGAAAGAGGCCGCGAGGCTGCCCCAGAATATCCCCGCCGCGCCATAGCAGGCGAATAGCGAGGCGATCTGGAAACGCGGACTCATTGCCGACTCATCCCGCCCTGTCGCCGGTCGCCTCGCGCCAGTGGCGGCGGCAGAGGCTGACGTAGGTTTCGTTGCCGCCGATCTGGACCTGCGCGCCGTCGGTCATGGCTTTGCCATCTGCGTCCTGGCGGACCACCATCGTCGCCTTTCGCCCGCAATAACAGATGGTTCGGGCCTCGCGCAGGTCATCAGCCAACGCCAGAAGGGTGGCGGAGCCCGGAAACAGCTTGCCGCGAAAATCGACGCGCAGGCCGTAGCACATGACCGGAAGGTCGAGATCGTCGGCGGCGCGGGCAAGTTGCCAGACCTGGGATTCGGTCAGAAATTGAGCCTCGTCGAGGAACACGCAAGCGACGGGACCTGTCTTCAACCGCCGCTCCAGCATCGCGAAAAGATCGCTGTCGGTGGCGTAGGTATCGGCGCTGGCGCTGATACCGATGCGGCTGGCGATCCGGCTTTTTCCTGCACGACCGTCGACGGCGGCGGTCAGAAGATAAGTCTGCATCCCGCGTTCGCGATAGTTGTAGGACGCCTGCAAAAGCAATGTCGATTTGCCTGCGTTCATTGTGGAGTAATTGAAATAGAGCTTGGCCATCCCGAGGGGGTAGCGCCCGGATCGTCGTTGGGCAAGAGCGGGTGCGCGGTCGGATGTTTCGGCGGCGCGGTGCGGGAAAAGGCGCTGCGGTAAAGCGTCGGTATCACGTCGGTATTGCGTCGGTATCCTCAACGCCAGACGCGAGACTGTAACCATAGCCCGGATTCGCGCTATATTCACGGCGATGCAATACGATGCCGACAGTCCCGAGGCCTATCTTGACCAGATCGACGACGACTGGCGCCGTGACCGGCTGCTGGCGATCCGCGCGATGTTGCTGGCGGTGCCGGGGGTGTTGGAAGGGGTCGGCTATGGGATGCTGCGCTATGAACGGGCGGGCGAGGCGTTTGCCCATCTGAATGCGCAGAAGGGCTATGTCGGGCTTTACATCGGCGACGTGGCCAAGCTCGATCCCGACGGCGAGATCTCGGCGGGGCTGAATTGCGGCAAGGGCTGCGTGCGGGTCAGGAAGCGGGATGATCTGGAGGCAGTACGGGGCTTGGTTGTGCGGAAGGCGGGTGCGTGAATGCATTATAACTATCTAACAGCGCGGAGTTTCATATTAATTGGTGTCGTGACGATCTTATACGGGCTAGGCTATTTCTTGTTTTCGGAACAGGCGCTAATGCGTTTTGCCCAACTTGACGGAGAAATTGCTGAGCGTCATTGGATTTCTCGCGGTTTCGGCGCCGGCGTAAGCGCGATTGGATTGTCCATCGTCCTTGAGGTGCGTCCTAAGTCTCCAGTCGTCGCTTTTTTGATACTTGGCCTATTGGCAATACTAGGCTATTTGGCTTTCATTCAACAACTTTCGAATTGGTGGATTGACGATTCAGGGGTAACGTTTGCCTACAGTCGATCCCTGGCGGAGGGATTTGGAGTCACTTTCCAGCCTGGTCAAATGCCGACCGAAGGTTATTCTAGCACCTTATGGATGCTTATCCTTGCTTTGATCGGATGGGTCGGAATTGATATACCTTTGGCAGCAAAGTACGTCGGCATCTCATTTGGGGTGATGACCCTCATTGCTGCGATGCGTCTCGTTTGGATTGAAACACGAAGCCCGACCGCGCTGGCACTGACTGCGGCGGGAGTTGGCACTACACCGTTCCTCGTCTGGTCGGCATCTGGACAGGAGCATGCACTTCAAGCATTTCTATTGGTATTAATTCCATTATCAATTGCTACTTCTCTGAATTGGCGGCCCTGGGTTACACTACTTTTGACGCTGTTTGTTCTAGTGCGTCCCGAGGCGCCGATTATCGTGATCGCAGTTTTCGGCGTATTGGTCGTGACTTCATGGCGAAAAGACGGTGTTGGCGGAATCTGGAAAAATCTGCCGCTCGCTCTTTTCCCATTTTTGGCATTCTGCGCGCTGCTTCTGTGGCGCTTGAAGTATTTCGGTGATCCGATGCCTAATCCTTATTATGCCAAGACAACCGATAGCAGCTTTCTAGGCTTATTGAATCCCTTTGGAGGCGGTTGGCAATATCTGATCGTCGGCCTAAAGGAAAGTGCCTTGATAGCTCTGGTCAGCTTAATATTCTTCTATCGGAGAAGTCGTTTTGATAATACAATTTTTTACGTGATTATTTCAATAATTTCCGCCCATTTACTGTTTGTAATTTGGGCAAAGGGAGATTGGATGGGTCAATACCGATTCCTAATGCCGGTTAGCGCGTTTATCGTTATTGCCAGCGTAAAGTCCTTGAGTAGCTTTAGAATTCCCGCGGTTCGCTTAGCCTTGAGTAGCGCGCTTTCAATATTTCTTTTTGCGAATACTGCGGTGCAACTAGATTCATTCGCGGCGAATCCTACGACCCCGTTGTCAGTGGTCTCTAGAATAGGAGAAGTTTTTAGCGTACTTGGTGATAGACTGGGAATCCAGGATCCCCTACTAGCGCACCACGACGCTGGGGGAATAAGCTACGATCGATCAGTGGACTTATTAGACCTTGGCGGACTTGTTGACAGATACGTTGCCAAGAACCTCTCTAATCGACGAGTTCTGGAGCAATACATCTTTGATCAGCGCAAGCCAGATTTCATATTTGGTGCAATCAACTTTGCGGCACGATCGGGGTTCACGGATGCGCCTGAGTTTTCCAGGGATTATATCCCGCTAGTTTTTGAAGATATGCCGATTATGAACGCGGAACTGAGCAGTATTCGCCGTGAACATGCTCATAATGCGAGTGGCATAAGGATCGACCGAGGATCCGACGGTGAGCCAATTAGAGTTGTGTTTCTGGCGCAATGATCATGCATCATGTGCCAGATTGCGCGTTTTAGATGAATGCATGCCCACGTCGATCTTGAACGCCGCACCGTAGATGGATCGCGCAACTGTTCGGGGCGTGCCTCAGACGGACAGTTGCAGGACGTTATCACCCCTTTGATGATCTCGCGTGCCGCAAGGCGCGTTTCGCGGGTTGCCCTGACGGCTTCATTCCAAGTTGCGAGATGAGGGCTTTGCCGATACCTTCATGATTATTGAAGGAAACAGGCGGCGTTTCTCCAATGAGAAACGGGTCTGTAAATTGGTTTTCATGCGATGAGCGATTTGACCGCCGAGATCGGTCGCAGCAAATTTGACGCGAGTCGCGAGGCTGTGCTTTCGATGTCGTTCAGTCACGCGCGACTGCCGTTGTGCGTCACGGACCCCTCGCTGCCTGACAACCCGATCGTCTATGTGAACGCTGCATTCCTGGAATTGACAGGTTACGAGGATGGCGAAGTAATCGGCAAAAATTGCAGGTTTCTGCAAGGCCCCGATACGATGCCCGCCAGCATAGCCGAGGTGAGGCGGATCCTTGACAGCGAGGCTGTCGATACCGTCGAAATACTGAATTACAGGAAAGACGGGTCAACCTTTCTGAACGCGCTTCAGATCGGGCCGATCTGCGACGACGACGGCAAGGTGATCTATTTCTTCGGCTCACAACTGGACATTACCGCAAAGCGCGAAGTCGAGCGATTGGCCCAGGAGTTGGCCGAAGAGGAAGTGCTGCACAGGCTGCGCAATATCGTCAATGTCATGCGGGTCGTCACCCGGATGACCGCGCGCGATGAACGGGATACAGTCGTTTTCGCGAAGATTGTGAACGACCGCCTGTCTGTTCTGAGTGATGCCCATTTTCAGACGTTGAAGGGTGGCGAGAAGCTGGAGCAGGATTTCGAGAACCTTGCGAGAACTGTCCTGACGGCCTATGCCCCGACCGGTGCGCGTCAGTTCAACCTGACCGGACCCGACGTTCACCTTCCGACGCATCTGACAACGCCGGTCGCGCTTGTGCTTCACGAACTGGCAACCAATTCCGTGAAACACGGCGCCCTGAGTGCCGACGGCGGTTCGGTGGATCTGGATTGGCAATTCCTGGACTCGGCAGCCGGGGGCGCTTTTTCAATGACCTGGCGCGAAAAGGACGGACCAAGAGTCACCGTTCCCGAACGGCAAAGCGGATCAGCGATCGTCGGAAAACTGACGAAGGCGGTTGGCGGGACGCTGGACTACGATTGGCAGGAAAGCGGATTGATCGTGCGACTGACGCATCAGATCGAATCGTAGGGTCGACTGAGGCGCGTTGTATACGCTGCTGAGTTCATCAGAAAACGATCCGAAAAACAATAATTCGCAACCAACACGGAGCGGAGAAATACATTAATGTCATTCAATTATGGTGCGAAAATCGCGGCTAAGAATTGGTGGCATGCCCATAGGCTTTCAGTGAAAGTCAAGGAACCGCAGCCTGGAGTCGCGAAAGCTCGGGTAATATTTGCTGGGCTTTCACACTCCGGGTTCAGGCGCGGGGGCAAAGTGACTGCAAAAGAATACCTTCCCCCATTCTGTGATGTGCTTCGCAAACACGGAAATCAGACTTTTTTTGCAACGTCGTTACTTGGCCTGAAATTGAGGCTGCGCCAAGATATCCCGACGGTTATCGTGATGATCTATCGCGAGGTCGGTTTTATCCCGGAACAAGATGGCTTGTCGGATGTTTTGCAGAAAGCGCAGGTAGTTTACAATCATCCCGATATGGGACGGATCATCGCCAACAAGAGCGCAACGAACGACATTCTTTCAAATCGAGGTGTCCCAATGCCGGTCCTTAAGAGTGTTGGTGAAGCGGAGGGAGCGGTGTTCAGCAATGCGGAGACTGACACAGGCGCAGAGGTATATCTGCTTGAGGCCGGTGACGCACTCGATCCCTCGCGGTATAATACGCGGTTCATTGATACGCGCAGAACCCACAATGACGAAACGTATCACGTTTCAGTCCGTCTGATGTGCATTAATGACGAAATTACACATACATTAGTGCGTGCCCGGAATGTGTCCGAAGGAAGTCCGTCCGTTCATAACAAGGATACACCAATTGATTCCCATTTAGTGAACGAGTTTTATAACCAAATAGTGCCGGGAAAAATGACGGACTTTCGCAAGGTAGCGAGTAGCGTTTTTCGAGTGCTTGGCCCTGGTTTCTATGCACATGATTTGCTCATCGAAAGCTCATCGGGAAAAGTTTTTCTTGCCGAAACAGGTTACAAATTCAACGATTCCACATTTTGTAAGCGAATGCAGCCAGTCTTGGCAGAATTATTAGGAATTAGCGGCTTTTCGACGCCGGAAGAAAACGCGATAAGCTCGGCGGCCATATTTGTCAGACATTTAGAGGATCAATTGTCGTCGCCTTGAGCGATCTGAACAGAGCAGTTACCGCTCACCCCTGCAAACTTCGCACCACGATATCGCCTTCCGTGCGCGAGACCATCGCCAGGGCTGCGGCGTGGGAGGCGGCGGCGGTGGTGAAGTAGGGGATGCGGTCCATCAGGGCGACGTTGCGCATCGAGCGGGAGTCCTCGACCGCCTGCGTGCCTTCGGTGGTGTTCATCACCAATTGCACGCCGCCGTCCTTCATTACGTCGACGATGGTGCGGCCGCCCTCGTAGGCCTTGTTCACGATGTCCGAGGCGATGCCGTTTTCGGTCAGGAATTTCGCGGTGCCGCGGGTGGCAAGGATCGTCAGGCCGAGGTTGATCAGCATCTGCGCGGTCTCGAGCAGTTCGGGCGTCTTGTCGTCGTCCTTGATCGAGAAGAACACCGTGCCCTCGTGTGGCAATACCGTGCCGGCGCCAAGCTGCGCTTTCAGGAAGGCGCGCGCGAACGAACGGTCCCAGCCCATGACCTCGCCGGTGGAGCGCATTTCGGGGCCCAGCAGCGTGTCGACGCCCGGGAAGCGGGCAAACGGCAACACCGCCTCTTTCACCGAGAACCACGGCGTGCGGAAATCGGCGAGCGCCAGCGGATCGCCGATCGGGATCACCACGTCGTCGGCGACCGGGGCGTGGGGCGGTTTCATCGGGAACGCGGACAGCTTCTCGCCGGCCATCAGGCGCGCTGCGATTGACGCGATTGCGGAGTCCGTGGCCTTGGCGACGAACGGGACGGTGCGGGAGGCGCGGGGGTTGACCTCGATCAGATAGATCTCGTCGTCCTTGACCGCGAATTGCACGTTCATCAGGCCGACGACGTTCAAGGCCAGCGCCAGCGCCTTGGTCTGGACGATGATCCGCTCGACGACATCGGTGGACAGGGTGTGGGGGGGCAGCGAACAGGCGCTGTCGCCGGAATGGACGCCGGCTTCCTCGATATGCTGCATGATGCCGGCGACATGGACCGCGGTGCCGTCCGACAAGGCATCGACATCGACCTCGACCGCGCCGGACAGGTAACTGTCGAGCAGGACCGGGCTTTTGCCGGAGACGACGACCGCTTCGGAGATATAGCGTTCGAGGGCTGTCTGATCGCGCACGATCTCCATGGCGCGGCCGCCCAGCACATAGGACGGGCGGATCACCAGCGGAAAGCCGACGCGTTCGGCGATGGCGAAGGCTTCGGCGTCGGAATGGGCGATGCCGTTCACGGGTTGCTTGAGGCCGAGGCGATTGACAAGGTCCTGGAATCGCTCGCGATCTTCGGCCAGGTCGATGGCGTCGGGCGAGGTGCCGAGGATCGGGATGCCGGCTTCATTCAGCGCATCGGCGAGCTTCAGCGGTGTCTGACCGCCGAACTG
>JBBKWG010000212.1:0-8019 GCA_037968835.1 Paracoccaceae bacterium | reverse complement strand
ATGTCGCCGGGGGGCACATTGGTCTTGTTGCCCTCGGCCACGGACAGCAGAAACTGATCTTCGCGGCGGGGGCTCGCGAACCGCTTGGCCAGATCGACCTTTCCGGCCAGAAGCGAAATTTCGAACGCGACATGGGCGGCGGCACCGGAGAGTTCGACGTTGGCAAGCCGCGCCGCAAGCCAGGGCGCAAGCGTTGCCTCGACCCCCGAAAGACGCGCTGCGGCCCAGGCCGGTGGCAGGGCGACGGCAATCTCGGCGGCATCTTCGGTCTGAAGTGCGGCGCGCACCGTCTGGAGTGCGCGCACCCGTTCCCATATCCCGCCCGACGCCGCCGGACTGCGCTCGCCGAAAATCGCCATCATGCGCTCGGGTGACAACGCGCCCGCCGCTGCCAGACGTTCTGCCGCACGCAACCGTGCCTTCCAGCCAACGGTGTCGGTCAGGTCGGCGGCGGCGAAGGCGACCGGCAACCGATCGGTCGAAAGCCGTTCGCCGACAGCCTCGTAGAGACGGAAAATCAGCGGCGACGGTTTCAGAGGCACGGGCGGAAGAGCCTCTCCCTCGAACAGGTCGGGATCGAGGAAATGCAGCAAAAGCTGGTCTTCTTCTAAGGAAAGGATGTCCAGCGCCTCGGCCGTGCCCAGCGTCAGCGCGGCCACTTCCCATTCGCCGTTACGCGCCAGACAGAAGATGCGCGCCGGGAAGGTCGGCGAGATGTCGGGCGTTTCTTCGATCACCTTGCAGGATTCGGTCTCGGTCCCGGTCAGAAGCGCGATGTCGAACTGACGCCGGAATCGACGCGGCTCGGGGGCACCGGCAGCGGCGATCAGGGCGCGGGCATCGTCGAGATGACCGAGATCCAGAAGTTTGTCGATCCGCGCTAGGTAAAGGCTGTCGTCCTGAAGCGCATCGACGGGCGGGTCGAACTGCGTCACCAGCAGGTTGCGCAGAAACCGGCTGAGCGCGGGCGGCTCGGTGTCGGGCATGTTGCTGATGAGCCGGGCCAGATCGAACGCCGCGCTGTTGCCCCAAAGTGCGGGATCAAGCCCGAGCGCACGCGCCGAGATCAGTCCCGCGCGGTCCGGCACCGGCGCATCGAGCGGGGCGACCGTGATCGTTTGGGGCGTGCTTGACGCCTGTGGTGCGGGCGTGTCGGGCGGTGCGGCGTCGGGGACGGTGATCGAATCCGACAGCCAGTCTATCGCCGACAGCGGTGGTGCCGATTGGGATTGGCCCGGCGCCGCAGCGACCATTG
Source organism: Paracoccaceae bacterium (assembly GCA_037968835.1). Taxonomy (GTDB): domain Bacteria; phylum Pseudomonadota; class Alphaproteobacteria; order Rhodobacterales; family Rhodobacteraceae; genus JBBKWG01. The sequence goes on along the minus strand of JBBKWG010000212.1, from coordinate 6,764 downwards.
CGGTGAGCAGCGCGGGGGCGAACGTGTCGCGATACTTTCTAGCCTTCATCCAGCACCACCGGCTGGCTGACATCCTGCTGACTAGGGCTGAGATCGCCCAGATAGGCATAGCCCAGCACGGTCGATACGACGAGCACGCCCAGAACAAACAGCACCTTCAGTAAACGGAGCATCCGAAAAAACCCTTTTGCCTCTGACCTTTCCAGCAGGTCCTTGCCGCATTCCCGCGGTTCTTTCTGCTTTATAACTGGTCTTTTCGGCAAGATCACGCCATTCAATGCCAAAGTTAGAAAAGATGAGCGGGACGCTGCCGTTTTGCCATTCCGTCTGAAAAAGAGCGTTGTGCTCGTCGGCATGATGGGCGCGGGGAAAACCGCGATCGGCACCGCGTTGGCCCGTCGCCTTGGCGTTCGCTTTCTGGACAGCGATGCCGAGATCGAGACGGCGGCGAACATGACGATCGCCGAGATCTTCGACCGCGATGGCGAGCCGTTCTTTCGCGACAAGGAAAGCCAGGTGATCGAGCGGCTTTTGCACGCCGAACCGGGGGTATTATCGACCGGCGGCGGCGCGTTTCTGAAGGTCGGCAATCGCGAGATGATCTCGCGCGACGGCGTGTCGGTCTGGCTTCGCGCCGAACTGGATTTGCTGTGGGCGCGGGTCCGGCACAAGTCCAACCGACCGCTTCTGAGAAGTGGCGATCCGTTTGGCTCGCTGACCACGATATATCACGCCCGCCAACCCGATTATGCCAAGGCCGATCTGGTCGTCGACGCCGATGCCGCGTTTTCGATCGACGATATGACCGAGCGCGTGGTCACGGCCCTGCTGACGCGTGCCGACGTTCTGGAGGTCAACGGATGACGATTGAAACGGTCCATGTGGCACTTGGCGAACGCGCTTACGACGTGCTCATCGGGTCGGGGCTGTTGGCCAAGGCAGGCGCGGAAATCGCACCTTTGGTGAGCGGATCGCGGGTGGCCGTTGTCAGCGACGAGACTGTCGCGGCGGCGCATCTGGAAACGCTGCGTCTGGGGCTGGAGGCGGCGGGCATTGCCATGTCGGCGCTGGCGCTGGCACCCGGCGAGGCAACCAAGGGCTGGGCGGGGCTGGAACGGACCCTCGAGTGGCTTCTGGAACAGAAAATCGAGCGCAACGGTCTTGTCATCGCGCTTGGCGGCGGGGTGATCGGCGATCTGGCCGGGTTCGCGGCCGCGATCCTGCGGCGCGGTGTGCGCTATGTTCAGATCCCGACCTCGCTTCTGGCGCAGGTCGACAGCTCGGTCGGCGGCAAGACCGCGATCAACTCTCCGGCGGGAAAGAACCTGATCGGCGCGTTCCACCAGCCGGTGCTGGTTCTGGCCGACATCGACGTGCTTAACACATTGACGCCACGAGATTTTCTGGCCGGTTACGGCGAAGTGGTGAAATACGGATTGCTAGGCGACGCGGACTTTTTCGCATGGCTCGAAACCCACGGACCCGCGATGGCGGCAGGTGACGCCGGGCTCCGGGCCGAAGCGGTCCGGCGCTCGGTTCAGATGAAAGCCGATATCGTCGTGCGCGACGAAACCGAACAGGGCGAGCGGGCGCTGTTGAACCTCGGCCACACCTTTTGTCACGCGCTGGAAGCGGCGACGGGGTATTCGCAGCGGTTGTTGCACGGCGAAGGCGTCGCCATCGGCTGCGCGCTTGCGTTCGAAACCTCGGCCCGTCTGGGACTGTGTTCGCAGGAAGATCCGAGCCGCGTGCGCGCGCATCTGAAGGCGATGGGAATGAAGGCCGATCTTGGCGACATTCCGGGCACACTGCCGGGGGCCGAGGCACTGATCGAGTTGATGGGACAGGACAAGAAGGTCATCGACGGCCGGATGCACTTTGTCATGGTGCGCGGCATTGGTGAGGCGTTCGTGACCGATCAGGTTCCGCGCGAGGTTCTGACAGCGGTGCTGGACGACGCACTTCGGGCGCGCTGAACTGCCGTGACCGCCTGGCGATCATCCGAGGAACAATGCGTCGCAATCACAACCGAGGTTGCATTCGTTGCGGCATGGCGCGGATCGTCAATGCGCTACACCCGCAACAGGGGCGCTGCGCATCTTCAATCGTGCGTATCAGGGATGATCTTTGAGGCGTAACGAGTCGGATCAGAACGGGATTTCGTCATCCAGATCGTTGGACGCGGGCGCACGGCTGCTGCCGCCGGTGCTGGTGCTGTCGTATTCGCCACCATAGCCGCCGCCACGGTCGTCGCCGCCCTGACTGGAACCGCCGCCACCTTCGCTGCGCCCGTCAAGCATCACCATCGTCGAATTGTAGGGGCGCAGAACGACCTCGGTCGAATAGCGGTCCTGGCCGGACTGGTCCTGCCATTTGCGGGTTTCAAGCTGGCCTTCCAGATAGACCTTCGAGCCCTTTTTCAGATATTGCTCGGCCGTTCGTGCCAGCGGTTCGGAAAAGATCGCGACCGAGTGCCATTCCGTGCGCTCTTTGCGTTCGCCCGACTGTTTGTCTTTCCAAGTATCGCTGGTGGCAATCCGCAGATTGCAGACCTTGCCGCCGTTCTGGAACGTCCGCACTTCGGGGTCGCGGCCCAGATTGCCGACCAGAATCACTTTATTTACCGAACCCGCCATGTTCCACCTTCGCTCCGAATCTCGTTTGTTCGCGGACACTATACTTGGGCGTCCATGGTTAACAGGGGTTCAACCGGCACAAGGCTGGAAATTGCAGGGAAAATCGGTCATGGTGCGCTGCGTTACAGGTTCGGGGGGATCTTATGCGTTGGTGTGGGACGCTATTTCTTTTATTGTGTATTGGAACGTCGCCAGCGTTGGCCGAAGCGGTCACGTCCAAGGCGCGCGGCGCGATTTTCGCGCGACAGACCAGTTTTCTGGATGGTCGCGCCTCGCAGCAATACGCCAATTCGGTCCGGCTTCGCCCGAAGGACATCGCCACGGTGCCGCGTTTTTCGGGGAATTATCGCGGTCAGTATCTTGACCACGCCCGCTCTGCCGCGCGTCGTCACGGCATCCCCGAAGATCTTTTCCTGCGCCTCGTGCAGCAGGAATCCGGATGGAACCCGCGCGCCAGATCGGTGAAGGGCGCGATGGGGCTGGCCCAGCTCATGCCGGCCACGGCGCGCGCGTTGGGCGTCAATCCCGGCGATCCGATGCAAAACCTTGAAGGCGGCGCGCGATATCTGGCGACCCAGTATCGCACCTTCCGGTCCTGGAAACTGGCGCTCGCGGCCTATAACGCCGGTCCCGAAGCGGTCACGAAATACGGCGGCGTGCCACCTTACCGTGAGACACAAGGATATGTGACGGCGATCCTCGGGCGCTGAGGGATTGGGGCGCTGCCCCGTCGGCCTTTGGCCGCCATCCCCGAGGTATTTGCGACAGGGTGAACGCCTTCAGAGCGCGCGCCAGCCGATGTCGCGGCGACAGAAGCCGTCGGGCCAGTCGATCCGATCCACCATCGCATAGGCGGCGTCGCGGGCTTCGCGGAGGGACGCACCACGGGCGGTCACGTTCAGCACACGTCCGCCGGTCGCTACTATGTGGCCGTCGCGGGTTGCGGTTCCGGCGTGGAACGTCTGGTTGCGGCTGTCTTCGCGCAAATCCTCCAGCCCGCCGATTCGCGATCCCTTGGCGTAGGTGTCCGGATACCCCTTTGCCGCAAGAACCACCGTTATCGCGTGATCGTCGGCCCACGTGAGTTGCGCCTCGCCCAGACGCCCCTCGGCGGTGGCGAGCATCAGATCCAGCGCCTGCGCGCCGAGGCGCATCATCAGGACCTGACATTCGGGATCGCCGAAGCGCGCGTTGTATTCGACAAGCCGTGGAGCGCCGTCCTTGATCATCAGACCGGCGTAAAGCACGCCCTGATAAGGAGTGCCGCGCCGGGTCATTTCCGCGAGCGTCGGGCGGATGATTTCGTCCATGGCGCGCGCGGCGATGGCGTCGGTCAGGACGGGCGCGGGCGAATAGGCGCCCATGCCGCCGGTGTTCGGCCCGATGTCGCCTTCGCCGACGCGCTTGTGGTCCTGCGCGGTGCCGATGGGCAGTGCGGTTTCGCCGTCGCAGAGCACGAAGAAGCTGGCTTCTTCACCGTCCATGAATTCCTCGATAACGACCTCGGCACCCGCCGCGCCGAACGTGCCCGAGAACATATCGTCTATCGCGGCGAGTGCTTCGGCCTCGCTCATCGCGACGATCACGCCTTTGCCGGCAGCCAGTCCGTCGGCCTTGACGACGATCGGAGCACCCTGTTGGCGGATATAGGCGCGTGCCGGTTCGGCGGCGCTGAATTGCGCCCAGGCGGCGGTCGGCGCGCCTGAAGCGTCGCATATTTCCTTGGTGAAACGCTTGGACGCTTCCAGTTCTGCGGCCGCGCGCGAGGGGCCGAACACAAGGCATCCGGCGTTGCGCAATTCGTCGGCGACGCCTGCCGCCAGCGGCGCTTCGGGACCGATGATGACGAAATCAATGGCGTTCTCGTCAACGAAGGTCACGACCGCGCTGCCATCGACGATATCGAGCGCGGCGCATTCCGCGATGGCTGCAATTCCGGCGTTGCCGGGAGCAACGATCAGGCGGTCGCATTTCGGGTTCTGCATCGCGGCCCAGGCCAACGAATGCTCGCGCCCGCCACCGCCAAGGATCAGGATGTTCAACTCGCGCGCCCTTTTGGTATGGTCGGCCCGGATAAACAAGAAATCACCGGCGCGGGCAAGGGCACGGCGTGCGGCAGAAGGGATGACAGCGGATGGACCTGATCGACGATCCAAGTCCGGGACAGAACGCCCCCGAATTCTCGGTCTCGGAGATCGCGGGCGCGGTCAAGCGCGTGATCGAGGGCGAGTTTGGGCGCATCCGGGTGCGCGGCGAGGTCGGTCGGGTGTTCCGCGCGCGCTCGGGGCATCTTTATTACGACATCAAGGATGACCGGAACGTCCTGAGTTGCACGACGTGGAAGGGCCAGATCGAGGCATTGAGCGTGGTGCCCGAGGAGGGGCTTGAAGTGGTCGTCACCGGGCGGCTGACCACGTTCGGGGCGCAGTCGAAATACAACATGAACGTCGACGAGGTTGCGGTTGCCGGTCAGGGCGCGCTGATGGCGATGCTGGAAAAGCGCAAGAAGGCGCTTGAGGCCGAAGGTTTATTCGCGCCGGAACGCAAGAAGCCCTTGCCGTATCTGCCTGATATCATTGGCGTCGTTACGTCTCCGTCCGGTGCGGTCATCCGCGATATCCTGCACCGCCTGCGCGAACGGTTTCCGAGGAAAGTGCTGATCTGGCCGGTTGCAGTGCAGGGGGCTGCGTGCGCGTCCGAGGTGGCCAATGCGATCCGGGGCTTCAATGCGCTGACGCCGGGCGGCACCTTGCCGCGTCCGGATCTGATCATCGTCGCGCGCGGCGGCGGGTCGATCGAGGACCTGTGGGGGTTCAACGAAGAGATCGTCGCGCGGGCGGCAGCGGACAGCGTGATCCCGTTGATTTCGGCGGTCGGACACGAGACCGATACGACGCTGATCGACTTCGTATCGGATCGCCGCGCCCCGACGCCGACTGCTGCGGCGGAACTGGCGGTTCCGGTGCGTCTGGAACTGCTGGCGTGGGTCGACCAGCAGGAAGCGCGGCTGAGCCGGGCGTTGAGCCAGGGCGTCGCGCGGCGTCGCCAGCGGCTGTCCGATCTCGCCCGCATCCTGCCACGGCTCGAATCGCTTCTGAGCGATCCAAGTCAGCGGCTCGACCGGGCCGAGGACGCGCTGTGGCGGGCGCTGGAGCGGTTTACCGAGCGCAAGGCGGCCGAACTGGTCCGCTTGAGCGGTGCCCTGCGGCCCGCCACATTGCGCGCGCGGCTGAATTCGGAAAGCGAGCGGCTTGGCAGTCGGGAGGTTCGCCTGCGCCCGGGTCTGATGCGTCTGATCGCGCGAAAGCGGGACGCTTTGGGCTCGGTCGCGCAACGCCTGCGGCCGGCGCCATTGCGCGACAGGTTAGCCCGGCAGCGCGTTGATCTGGAACGGATTTCGCCACGGCTCGATGCGGTCTATGCAGTCCGCCTGCGCCGACTTTCCGACCGGCTGGAGGCACTTGACCGGGTTCGCCAGAGCGTCGGCTATCAGGCCACGTTGCAACGCGGCTATGCGGTGGTTCGGGCGGGCGATGAGGTGGTGACGATGGCCGAGGATGCTCGCAAGGCCGGTGCGCTGGAAATCGAGTTTCGCGATGGACGGGTCGCGGCGCAGGCCGGGGGCGCGGCTCCGCGGACAGGTGCGAAGAAGGATGCGCCCGATCAGGGGTCGCTGTTCTGAACCAGTGCGTTACACCCCGATTTTCGGCCCGAGGCACAGAAGCGGTTCGTTCTGGCGGTTGGTTTCGTAAAGCTCGGTCGCCATCGGGTCATTTTCAAACCGCGCCATCAGCCTGTCGTTCCGGAGATAAAACTTCCAGCACTGCGGGGCCTCGATGGACTCGTAGAGAAAGCAGATCTGGTCGCCCGAAACATACCACTCGCCGTCCTGGCATTCGCCGTCGAGGAACGACCACCGAACGCGCCGGTCATCGAGATATTCCTCGGCACCGTAAGGAGCACCGCCGGTCGAATATGAGAACGTCTTGCCCATGACCATCGCCTCGAAGGCCTGTGGCGAAAGCGGGACATCTGCGGCAAAGGCCGGTGCGGCGACAAACAGGATACTCAGGAACAGGTTTCGCATGACGCTCACCCTTGCACGCGGCGAAACGGTTTTCCAGTCGC
>JBBKWG010000211.1:0-6959 GCA_037968835.1 Paracoccaceae bacterium | reverse complement strand
ACCCTGCCCTCCCAGCCTGCGACCCCGGCACTGGAACTTGACCCACCGCCGGACGATGGCTGGACGTCTCCGATGTTCGCGCAGATGATCATTCTGCCCTTCGTGCCGATCCCAAGCTCTGTGGCAACAGTGTCGATTCAGACGCTGTCGCTCCTCGATCTGGACGTCGTCGGATACAGCACGCGGGAATTCACCACCCCGGACGTCTTTTACCACGCGTTGATTTCCGCAGCTTCGCTGGCCGAGAGTCTTTCTGGACCGGGCGGCGGGCCGCTTGCGGCTTTCGATGCGATCCGCTCCGAGCAATTCGCGATCTTGACCGACCAGGTGCGCGCGTTCGTCGAGCCTGTGATTGAAGGCGCTGAAACAGCAATTGTGCGCGACGGCGATGTGATCGGCGTTTACATGAATGGAGTGAAAGTCGAGGAAGCGCCTTACATCAACGACCTGATACCGGCCGCGATCGCAGCCAAACGCGAACTGAAGGCCGGTGATGAAGAAGCCGAAAGCGAAGTGTCGACGCTGGCCGCGAAATACGAATACAACTCGCCCAATCCCTATGAGATCGTTTCCGGCCACAACGTGGTGACCGGGATGAACGAGGTGTCGAACTCGGTCACTGTCACCACAAGCATGATCGACGCTGGCGTGATCGTGGTCGGCGGAGCGGTGAAGATACTGAAATCAGTGTCGCAAACCAATGTCGCCAGCGACAGGGACAGCGGCATTCCATCGCTCGATGACGCATCGACCAAAGCCTACAACATCGCTGAATTTGCCTATCTCTCGGATAATCTGGACGACGACGGCGACGTCGACAGTGAACCCGGCGAGGCGGCGAAGTCTGTCGACCTCTCGCTGCCGAGTGCCTGGAATCTGGTATATTACGAGGGCGACGTCGTCACGCTGAACGCATTCACACAGATCACGTTCACGATGGATACGGACTGGGTCGAGTTCAGCTTTACCGCGTCTGCAACCATGCTTGGCACCGGCGAAAACATCCTATTCAACACGGCCGCCGCCATCGAAATCGGCTTTGGCTATGATCTGATCATCGTCGGTGGCGACATGATCGACATCACCATGATCTCGCAGACCAACGTTCTTCTGGACGACGATCTGACTGTGGTCTCGGGCGACACCGACGTCGCGGTAAGCGGGCATGACAATGTGCTGGTGAACCATCTGAGTTATGAAAAGCATGGCCTCGATGCCTACAAGGACATGCAGGACAACTTCCGCACCGCGCTTAAGGATTTGGCCAACGGAAGCGAAGAACTTGCCGAAAGCGTCGCCAAGGATGAGCTTTTTGCAGGAATCAGCGGACTGAAGGCGCTCTATATCTCCGGCGATCTGATCAAGGTCACGGCAATCTCGCAGACCAATGTTCTCGGAGATCAGGATCAGGTGGCACTGGCGCTGGAAGACTTCGTTCACGACAACGATGACCAGATCGAAATTCTCACCGGCTCGAACCTGGCCCGCAACAGCGCGGCGATAAAAGACCTGGGGTTTGATTCCGTCGTCATGGCGCATGACGGCGTCTACGACGAGGCGCTGCTTTTTCAGGCCAATCTGATTGACACGGACGCCGCAGCGCTTGGGGTCGGTCTGTCCGCACTGGCAAGCGAAGCGGTCGCGTTTCTGGCCGACGACATGCTTTTGCCCGAACTGCCCGACGACACCTTCGTCCCAGGCGGAACCTTCATCGCGTCGGATTCCTCCGATGTGATGCAGACAATGATTGCCTGACAGAAATTCCGTAGTTGGTTGGAGGTAACTGGTTTTGAAAGATTACAAGGATCCGTCCTCGGAGCAGGAATGCGAGATTGGGCCTGATGACAAGTTTGAAGACGTCGCGCAGGAAAGCGCCGGCACACTTCGGCTTGAACCATCGTCGCGAACCGATGCCCGTGGTCCCACCGAAAAGCAGGATCGCAAGATCGGTGTGACGATCGAAGGCAGGGCCAACGAGCCGGTCGCCGCCAAGCCCAGTCAGAACGTGCCGCCGGGCAACATCGGTTCGGGCGGCGGCGGCGGTGGTGGAGGCGGGTATAAATTCCACCAAAGAAGCGGGCCGCAGGATTACGAGGCCGCGCTGAAAAACGGCATGGCCGCCGTGCGCCGCAACATGTTCTTTGTGATGATCCTTACCTGCGCCACCAACGTCCTGATCCTGGCGATTCCGGTCTATCTGTTCCAGATTTCGGACCGCGTACTGACCAGTCGATCTGTCGATACGCTGATCATGTTGACAGTGGTGATCGTCGGCGCCGTCATATTCCAGTCGATGTTCGACGCCATCCGCAGATTTGTGCTGATGCGAACGGCGGTCGAGATCGCGGCACGGCTTGGATCGCCGATCCTCAGCGCCGCCGCACACGCTTCGTTGCACGGCACCGGGCGCGAATACCAGACGCTCGGAGATCTTCAACAATTGCGCAGTTTCCTGACCTCCGGAACGTTGCTGTCCTTCCTCGACGTACCTTTTGCACCTTTGTTCATACTGGCGATCTTCCTTGTGCATCCGCATCTGGGTTTGATCGTGTGCGGCACGGCGCTGGTGCTTCTGGTCATTGCGCTCATCAACCAGCGGGCAACGTCCAAACCCTTTGCCGAGGCTAATCTGGCGCAGGCCAAGGCCAACCAGCATCTGGATTCGATGTCGCGCAACAGTCAGATCATCAATGCACTGGCGATGATCCCCGAGGCCGTTTCGATCTGGGGACGCGACACCGCCAGTTCTCTGACGTCGCAGGTACTGGCTCAGGACAGGAATATCGTGTCGGCCGCCATATCACGCGCTGTTAGATTGCTCACCCAAATCGCCATGCTGGGATGGGGCGCGTTTCTTGCCATCGACGGTCAGATCACCGGCGGCATGGTGATCGCGGCGTCGATCATTGCTGGGCGGGCGCTGGCCCCCGTCGAGGGCGCGATTGAAGGGTGGAATGCGTTTCTGTTGTCGCGCGGTTCCTACGAGCGGATTGTAAACCTGCTGAAAGGATCGCGACTTCAGTTCGAGCGTCTCCGCCTGCCCCGTCCCGAGGGTCGTCTCGATGTCGAGCGGCTTTTGTTCGTTCCTGGCGGCACGAAGCAGGTAATTCTGAATGGCGTCAGTTTTTCGCTCAATCCCGGCGAAACGCTTGCCGTGATCGGCAACTCCGGAGCCGGAAAGACGACGCTCGGGAAGATGCTGGTCGGCTCGATCCTTCCCACCTCTGGAAACGTCCGGCTTGATCTGATGGACCTGCGCAATTGGGATCCGCGTCAGTTGGGCGAAAGTATCGGCTATCTCCCGCAGGACGTGCAGCTTTTCCCCGGAACCATCAAGGACAACATAGGCCGAATGCGCCGCGATGCGACCGACGAAGCAATTCACCGGGCCGCGGTTCTGGCCGATGTCCACGACATGATCGCATCGCTGCCGCACGGCTATGAAACAGTGGTCACTTCCGACGGTTCGCCGCTGTCGGGGGGCCAGAAGCAACGCATCGGCCTGGCACGAGCGTTCTTCGGGGACACTAGGCTTGTAGTGCTCGACGAGCCGAACTCGAACCTCGATACCGCAGGGGACAAGGCGCTTGAGAATGCAGTGCAGCACGCCAAGCGTAATCGGATCACGGTTGTGGTGATCACGCAAAAGCCGGCGCTTTTGAAGCATGTCGACAAGATCATGCTGCTGGCAAACGGCGGTGTGGCTCTGTTTGGTGCGCGTCAAGATGTGCTGGCCCGTCTTGCCCAGAACCAGAACCAGAATCAGAACCGAAACGAACTCGACGAGAAAAAAGATGACTGACATCATCGACGTAACCCCGATCGACGAATGGCACCACGCAGTCCCGCGCTCGATCTCGAAACATGTCGTCATTGGCATGGTCTTGCTGATCGTCGGGTTCGGTGGATTCGGCACCTGGGCATTCCGCGCACCCCTGGCAGCCGCCGTCATCGCGCAAGGCAGTTTCGTGGCGACCGGACGCAACAAGATCGTCCAACACCTCGAAGGCGGCATCATCAAGGAAATTCATTTCAGCGAGGGTGACACGGTTAACGAGGGCGACGTTCTGCTCAGCCTCGATGAAACCGCCGCGCAGGCGAACGAGCGCGAACTTTTCATCCGACAGGCCCGGCTTGAAGCCACCACGGCCAGATTGCTGGCCCAGTACCGCGAACAGGAAGAATTGGATCTCCCGCAGCACATTCTGGATGAACGCGAGAATTACGAGATAGCGGCAATCCTGGACGGTCAGCGGCAAACATTCGAAAACGCAAAAGCAGCACGCAAGAACGACGTGGCACTGTTGGAGCGCAGTATCGAAGCCTTGAGTATTCGCGCGGGGGGATACGAAATCCAGTTGCAGTCGCACAATCAGCAACTCGCCCTTCTGGACGAGGAATTCACCGCGAAGTCAGAACTTCAGAAGAAGGGGTTGATCCGCAAATCCGAAGTGAATGTGCTTGAACGGGCCAAGATCGAAACCACCGGTCAAATCGGGCGGCTGGAAGCCGAGGTGGCCGAAATCGAACAGGTTCGATTGCGCTATGAAGCCCAGATCGAAAAGGCGCTGTCAGATTATCGACAGGTGGCGCTGGACGATCTGCAAAAGATCCAGTCCGAACTGGAAAGCATTCGCGAAAAGGCGCGCAAGGCCCAGAACATCCTGTTTCGCTCCGAAGTGACCGCGCCGGTCACCGGAACGGTCGTGCGGATGTATTATCATACGTCCGGCGGCGTCGTTGAGCCCGGCAAACCGATTGCCGAAATCATACCCGCCGATGCCCCGCTGATTGTCGAGATTCTGGTCGCGCGGACCGACATCGACGATGTCCATCAGGGACAGAATGCGATCGTGCGCCTTTCCGCCCTGAACCAGCGAACGACGCCGGTCCTTAATGGCGAGGTCATCTACATCTCGGCCGACGCAATGACCGATACGACGACGGGTGTTGCACGGGAAATTTACGTCGCCCGTGTGCATCTGCCGCCCGAGGAATTACAGCGTGCACGCGGATTTATTCCGACGCCCGGAATGCCTGCCGAAGTCATGATCCAGACTGCCGAGCGAACCTTCGTGCAGTACCTGACAAAGCCTATTACGGACAGCATGTCGCGCGCATTCCGCGAGCAATAAGCGCCTATGTCCAAGATGGTGACTGGTTAATTGAGCGATGCGACAAGGGTCGCATCCGATGCCGCACCCCAGCCCTTGCCGACCGAGACCTGCAATTGGACCCAGGCCTGCGCCCACTCGTTCATCGCGAACGCCAGTTCCAAACGGTTCGACAGTCGCGTGCGCTCGGCGTCCAATACCTCGTCGAATGTCGTCAGCCCCTCCTGATAGCTGGTATTCGACAGGTCCAGAACACGCTCGCTGGCGCTGACGGCTTGCGACAGACCATTCACCTGTCGCCGTCGCGCGTTCGTCAGCGCAAGCGCCGTCTGAACCTCTTCGGTCGCGATGACGACCTCGCGCCGATAATTGAGTTCGGCCTCCCGCGCTCCCGACCGCGCGATATTGCGCGAGGCACGGCGCGACGGCTGATCGAGAAGTGGAACAAGCAGACTTGGACCGAACGCCCACGTTGTTGGGTCTCCGGTGATCGTTCCTGCCAACCTGAGCGAGGGATAAAGCTGCGCCTCCGCAATACCGATGGACGCGGTTGCGGCAGCGAGTTGACGTTCCGCAGTACGGATGTCGGGCCGATTGCGCAGCAAATCAGCGGGAACGCCCGAATTGTCGCCACCCGACGGTCGCAACATGCCCCTGCCACCTGAAAGCCGCGACAGGACTGTCGTGGTCGGTACATTGATGAGCGTCGCAATCCGATACGCGTGGACACGTGCCTGCGCGTCAAGGATAGGCAGCGACGCCTCGGCACTTGCCAGAAGCGATTGCGCCTGTGCCAGCTCCAATTGCGTCCCCTCGTCCGCATCGACCCGTTGCCGCACAAGGCCCAGAGTATTGCGCCGGCTTGAAATCGACTGGCGGGTGATGCCAGCGGCGGATTGGTAGTACCGAACCAGAATATAGCTTGAAACGATGTCGGTCAGGTATGCCAGTCGAACCGTCCCGGCGTCGAATTCAGCGGCTTCAAGCTGTGCCAGACTACGCTCGCGCCCCCGTGCGAATTCACCGAAGATATCAAAGACGAAAAACGCGTCGGCCCCAAGACTGGCATCGTTGTCGAACGTGCCGTCGGTCGCCTTGCTCCGCCTTGCATCCAGCGAAATGTCCCCGGCGACCTGTTGCGAAATCCCAAATCGCCGCGTGTTCTCGCGCGCCGCCACAATGCGTTCCAGCGCACCCCTCACATCGAGGTTCTGCGTAAGGCCGACTGACACGAATTCATTGAGGACAGGATCGGAAAACGAGCGCCAACACGCAATCTGCGCCGCCTCGCGAAGCTCTTGTGATGCGCCCCCGACAAATTTTTCGGAAAGTGTGAGTTCAGGCGTCCGATAATTCGGCCCCAAGAGCGTGCACCCAGACGCCATAATTGCAAACGAGCTGACAAGAATGAATTTTTTCCCCATGAGACTTCTCGACTAAAATGAGCGAGCTTCGGAAACTGTTTTAATTTTAAAAGCGATGTCGCGAGGCCAAAATTGCCCCGCATCGACGCAGACATTTATACACGAATTTCGTCGATTTTTCTACCCATATGGAGTGCAGATTGTCGGCTTTTGGACACAGTGGATGTTTTGATTGCCACTATTTGCGCTGAATTTCAGACTGTCTGACTCTAATTCAAGCCGCGCCAGCGAATGGCATGTGGTTAACCACTCACCGTCAAACTAATCGTTAACTCTCGGCCATGGGCGATGGTGGAGTTCCGTGCGTGTGGAATGTGTCGATCGTCTTCAGCCCCCACGCCTGTCCTTTTTTGCGTTCATCCTCGGTCCAGGTCACCGTCTCCCAGTCGGGTTGTAGGATCAGCCGGGCACCGGCATTCGC
>JBBKWG010000210.1:0-2935 GCA_037968835.1 Paracoccaceae bacterium | reverse complement strand
TTCCGCCTCCACAGCGCAAGCGCGCACCTCGCGCAATCGCTTCAGCGCCGGGTCGGCGTCCTCGCCCGCCTCGACCATCAGCCGCAACAACGCCATGCCAGACCGCCCGCAGCCGCCATAGCAGTGTGCCAGCACCTTGCCGCCTTGCGCCAACGCTTCATGTGAGGCGTCTGATGCCTCGGGCCAGAGCGCCGCTGTCGCCTCGGGCGGAGCACCGAAGTCGGGGATCGGCAGATGGTGCCACCCGATTCCGGCAGCCTCCAGATCGTCGCCAAATCGGTCCGCTCCGGCGCGTTCCAATTCGTCGACGGTAACCATCGTCAGCACCAGCGACGGAGACCACCGAAGGACGCGAGCGAGGTCCGCAAGATACGCGCCCCCGCGCCCCGGCAGCGGCGAAATGCCAATGGTGCCATTGCCAAGCCCCAATTCTGCAATCGCGAATTCAGCCAATTCCGCCCTCCACAACCTGACCGGGTCGCGCCTCGGCCCAGTCAGCCAGAAACGCCGCGACATGCGGCTCTCCGGCAAGTTCGATCGCCCGGCGCGGCAGGGCAACACCCTGCTCCAGCGCCAGACGCAGGCACTCTACATGATCGCGTGTGGATCGTTCGGGATTGTTTTCCGACCCGTGAATGATCGTCGAAAGCAGCGTGCCACCGAAGTTGTTCACGTGGCTCAAATCCGGTCTCAGCGACAGGATATAGGACAAAGCCTCTGGCAGTCCTTCCCACCCGGCCAATTGCACGGGCGTCAGACCTTCATTGTCCGGCCGGTCATATTCCGCGCCAGCAGCTACCAGCCGCTTAACATGCGCCAGTTTGCCGGGCAGATGTAGGATGAGGCGGACAATATTGCGCGCGGTCTCGGGCAGCTTGGCGGGGTCGATGAACTCGCCCTCAACAGCTTCGCCATCGGCAATCCGCGCCAGCAAAGTCTCGACTTTGCTCAGCGGAGCCGCACTGCCGCGCGTTTCCAAAGCTTCGGCGAGATCTCGGTTCCCGAACATACGCGCGTAGGCATAGGGTGTCACACCCTCGAAGTCCCGCGCCGGATTTGCACCCGCTTCCAGCAACAACTCAATCATCTCACGTGAACACATCCGCCGCGCGGCCTGATGCAACGCCGGGACGACCCAAGGCCGCTCGTCGCCGATCGGTGTCGGATCGAATTCATCGGCCAAAGCGCCCGCGTCGAGCAGCATTCGCACCGCCTCGACATCGTGAAAGTCCATGGCCCTGAGAAGCGCGTTCGTGCCTTTCGGATCGGCCCCGTGGGCAAGCAACAGCCTGAGACCCTCGTGATGGCCAAGCTCGGTCGCATGATAAAGGGATTCGTTGTCGTTGGCGTTGGCTCCATGCGCCAACAACCACCGGCCAAGGACCATGTTGTCGGCATGGCCGATGGCACCATATAGCGCCGACAAAAGATGATCGCTGCCGGGGTGGACCGGATAGCCGTCGTTCACGTCCGCCCCTGCCGCAACCAAAACCTCTGCAATCGCCAGCATATCGCCTTCCAGATCAGGACGCGCGTGGATGTACTTCGAGAACGCCAGATGCAGGATCGGTCGGCGCGGCCCGAAGTCTTTGACCGCAAGTGATGGATTTTGCGCCAGCGCCGCCTCGACGGCCGCCCGATCATAAAGCGCGCACTGAAGGCCGAAATGTTCGTCCGCCAGATCCGGCGTTTCGGCAAGCAGACGCTCGATCACCCAGTTCTGACCGTGTGCAAGCGCGACCTTCAGCCTTTGCAGTTTGCCTGCACGATCGAGTCCTACGGTTTCTGCCGCCCAGACGAGTTTCGGCCATGAGTCGAAGGTGTTCTCGCGCGCGATGACATGCAGGAAATCCGCGTGTTTCAACGCTTGGCCATCGGCACGCGGCAGACAAGCAGCAATTCGGGCGCGGGCATTGCGGTCGCCGGTTTCGTATGCGCGACGTAGCGCCTTTGCATCCCGGCGCAATTGGTCGATTGATTTCGGCATCGGGGCTCCTCGATTTTCCGCCCGCCGGTCCGCTGATCCGGGCATGAGAAACACCGACAAAAGTCGTGTCATAACTTGAAAGAGGTGCCGATGACGGCTTTCCGCGGACGAAGGTTGCCGCCTCATGCGGCAAAATCAGCGTACATTATGTCTTGCGATGTTGGCAACAAGCAGGCGCGCCGCTAGGTTAAGCCATGAGTTCGAAAGACGATTTGGCCGAAGACCGGACCGAGTGGGCCGAATCCCGAACCGATTGGGCCGAGGACCGGACACTTCTGGCAAATGAGCGGACATTCGCGGGCTGGATGCGGACCGGAATGGCAGCCGTGGCCCTCGCACTTGGCCTGCGGGCGGTGTTTCGTCCCTTCGAGCCGACATGGGTGCCAAAACTAGCCGCCTCGCTACTGATCCTCTGCGCCATTTTTATATTCTACGCAGCTTGGGAAAGCACGAAACGGACGCTTGCTCGGCTGGACGATCATAGCGCCAACGGCCAGACGACGCTCCGTGTCGCGACGATCGCCCTGATGCTGGGCGTGTCATCCGCGGCGACCGGCGTCATTCTCTGGTTTCTCTGAACCCGAATTGACCGCGATCAAGGACAGAGGCCGCCGAACCTCGCATGCGTGGTGCGAACGAAACCCGAACCGAGGTCCCGATGTCCCATACGCCCCATGAACTGTCCGAGGAGTTCCCTCAGCACACCGACAGAATTAGCGAACTGAAAGAAAAGGACGCGCATTTCGCCAAACTTTGCGACGATTATCACATCGTGAATCGCACCGTGCACCGGGCGGAAACCAACATCGAACCCAAGAACGGACTGGCGGAGACTGACTTGCGCAAAAAGCGGGTGCAGCTGAAGGACGAAATCTGGGCTTATCTCTCGACCTGATCCGGTGGACGCTTCGCGTGCGACGGTCTAATCTCGGCTGACTCCCGAATCCC
>JBBKWG010000209.1:0-4727 GCA_037968835.1 Paracoccaceae bacterium | reverse complement strand
AAAAATACGACCTCAGATCGTTCCACAAGGGGATCAGAAGCTGGGCGCGGGTATTGGATGCCTTGACGCGCTGACGATTGTCAGGATGCAGAGGAGTGGGCTTGCAGAAATGGTAGAAGTGCGTTGCTGACGTCGCCGGGATTCTGGTCGACGAAGAAATGACCGCCTGAAATCGCTTCGGCACTCGTCTCGCGGAACCTGCTGGCCCATATCTCCGGAACATCGAAGTGGCGCGCCATCACGCCGTCTTTGCCATAGAGCACGAGTGCGGGCCCCGGCAGGATTCGCGACTTGTCGAGGCGGTCGTGCACTTGATCTATCGTCACCGCTGCGCGGTAGTCGTTTGTCATGCCCGCGATGCAACCAGGATCGCGCCACGCTTCACGATATGCTTCCAATTCACTGAAATCGCTTAGTTTCGCGCCGCCCCACCCGAGCAGACACGCCTCATAAAAATGATCCGGATCGGCGCCGATCATGTGCTCGGGGAATGGCGCGGACTGGGCGAGGAAGGACCAGTGAAAATACGCCTTCGATGTCGCAAAGGTCCAGTTATCCAGAAGATGATCGGTCGGCACGATGTCCATCAATGTGGTGCTTGTCACCGCCTCGGGCGTATCAAGTGCCAGGCGATAGGCGACGCGCGCACCTCGGTCGTGGCCGACAAGATGGAACCGCTCAAAGCCTAGCGACGCCATCAGTTTGCGGGCATCGTCGGCCATCGCGCGAAAACTGTAGTTCGACAGATCAGGCGCGGCTACTGGCTTGGAGGACGCCCCGTAGCCACGCAGATCCGGTGCGACGACGGTGAAGTGGCGCGACAGGTCGCGAGATACGTGCCGCCACAACGCCCGGGTCTGCGGAAACCCGTGAAGGAGCAGCACAGGTAGCCCCGCGCCCGCCACGTCATAGGCAATCGTAGTTCCGGTGTCGGTGAATGTTGGCAATTCGTCCCTCTGGAAATCATGGAGAGGCATCGAGTTTGGGACTTCACGGGGAAAGTGGCGCGGTTGACGGGGCTCGAACCCGCGACCCCCGGCGTGACAGGCCGGTACTCTAACCAACTGAGCTACAACCGCATGCTGCCCGCCCGGAGCGGACCCCAAGCGTGAGGGGCGTTCTAGGGGTGCGGGCCAGCCCCGTCAAGCGGATTTGAGGTCGCTTTGACCTCCCATCTGCGCCGATCCGGCTCGCACGATCATGGGGCGTGCGACAGCGCCTCGGCAAGAAAGTCGAAGACGATCCGAACCCGGCGACTGGTCTTCAATTCACGTGGCGCGACAAGCCAGACCGGGAAATCGAACGACAGCACATTGTCCAGCACGCGCACCAGATCGTCGGCGCGATCCCCGATGTCCCAGCCGTTGATGCCAAGTCCAATTCCGCAACGCGTCAGTTGCCAGTGAACGATATGGCTGGCCGAGCGCACGACTATGTTGGCTTCACTGACAGGCACACCGCGACGCAGAAGTTCTTCCAGAAACCCGCCGTCCTCGCCAAAGCCGATCATGGGTGCGTCAGCAAGGTCTTTCAGGGTGCGGAACGGGCCGTGGCGCGCAACGAAATCGGGTGTTGCGTAAAAACCGGCGGACTGGTCGCGAAGCCGCCGTGCAATAAGGTCGGGATCGGTCGGTTCGGTGTTGCGGATCGCAATGTCCGCGTCGCGCCGCCTGAGATCGCTGAGCGAATTCGTGGCGACGATTTCAATGGTGATGCCCGGATGCGTCTCGCGCAATGTGGCGATGAGTTCTGGCAGGACATAGGCGGATTGCATTTCTGTCGCGGTGATCTTGACCAGACCCTCGATGGAAGTCGCCTGTCCGGACGCCGCAAGCGACAGGCGGGTCGCCGCTTCGCCCATGGCGCGGACGTGATCGACCAGTTCCAGCCCCGAGGCCGTCAGAACGAACTTGCGCCCTGCCCGCTCGAACAAGGTCACGCCAAGCTGCTCTTCAAGCGCCGTGACCTGCCGGCCAAGCGTTGGTTGCGTAAGGCCCAGCGCGCGTGCCGCCGACGACAACGAACCTTCTTCGACGGTTGCGAGGAATGCGCGGACTTGATTCCAGTCGAAGTTGATCGTCTGCCAGTTCATGCATATTCGTATAACCAAGCGACAATTTTTCGCAATTCACCTTCGTGGATGCATCTGCGACTAAGCGAGCATGTCACGGAGAGATGAAATGACCGACGCTGCCTTCTGGGATCGCATCGCGCCCCGCTACTCGAAACGTCCAATCACCAACATGGAAGCCTACGAAACGACCATGGCGCGTACCGAATCTTACCTGAAGGGCAGCGACCGCGCGTTGGAGTTGGGGTGCGGAACCGGATCGACGGCATTGCGTCTCGCGGCGAACGTCGCCGAGTATACTGGTGCCGATATTTCGGCGGGGATGATCGCCATCGCAAACGCCAAGGTCAGCGATCGCGCGGACGGCAATCTGGATTTCGTGCAGGCTGGCGTTGAAGCGGATACTTTCAATTCTCAGAGCTACGACGTCGTTTTGGCGTTCAATCTTCTGCATCTGCTGCCGGATCCGGAGGCCGGGCTTGCGGTCATTCGGGATCTTCTGCCCGTCGGCGGTCTGTTCATCTCGAAAACGCCCTGCATCGGCGCGAAGTGGTATTTTCGCCCCCTCATCGCCGTGATGCAGGCACTCGGAAAAGCGCCGCACGTCTTGTTCCTGAGGGTGCCGGAACTGGACCGTATAGTGACGAAAGCCGGGTTCGAAATCGTCGAGACCGGGCTTTATCCGCCATCGGGACCCAGCCGGTTTCTGGTGGCTCGGAAGGTCTGAACCAGCGGGGTGGCGCGAGGCCTACCGCCATGTCGAAACCCGGCACCGTCGCGGAAGTATTATTCTGGATGTCGCGCCCGCGACGAGCGATGCAGAACCATCAAAATCGCGGACATCCGCCCGGGCCTAATGCACCGGACGGATGAAGGTGCCGTTGTTCAGTTCCTTGATGGCCTGCATCAGTTCCTCGCGCGTGTTCATCACGATCGGTCCATGCCAGGCCACGGGTTCCTGGATCGGGCGGCCGCTGATCAGCAGAAAACGAGCACCCTCGGGGCCAGCGGTGACACTGATCTCGTCGCCCGAATCAAAGCGCACAAGCGTCCGGTTGCCGGTCATGTCACGGATGTTCAGTTCCTCGCCGCCGAATTCCTTCTCGACCCGCACCCCCTGAGGTGTTGAGGCATCTCGAAAGCTGCACGAACCGGCGAATACATAGGCGAATGTGTTCGCATAGGTATCGACCGGCAGGACCTTGCGAGTATTCGGCGCCACCGAAACGTCGAGATAAAGCGGCTCGGCGGCGATCCCGTCCACGGGTCCGGACCTGCCCCAGAAATTGCCGGTGATTATGCGCACACGCGTGCCATCGTCGTCGATGATCTCGGGAATATCGGAAGCCTGGATGTCCTGATAGCGGGGCGCGGTCATCTTCTGGTTTGCAGGCAGGTTCGCCCAAAGCTGGAAACCGTGCATCTGACCCGCCATATTTCCGCGCGGCATTTCCTGGTGGAGGATGCCAGAGCCCGCCGTCATCCACTGGACCGTACCAGCCCCAAGAACGCCGCTGTTGCCAAGGCTGTCGCCATGCGTGACCTCGCCTTCAAGAACGTATGTGATGGTCTCGATGCCCCGGTGTGGGTGCCACGGAAAGCCTTTTTCATAAAGCTTTGGATCGTCATTGCGAAAATCGTCGAGCAGCAGGAACGGATCGGATTCCGACGGATCGCCGAACCCGAACACACGGTGCAAGTGCACGCCTGCGCCCTCCATTGTCGGGTGGGCGGCGGATTCGGATTTGACGGGGCGAAAGGTCATCGGAGGCGTCCTTTGTCGAACTCGGAAAAGCGCAGTTTCCAGGCTGAACCCTGATTTAGGTTCAGTTGTCCGCGACGACAAGGACCGCCATGAGGAAGGCATCGGTGTTTGGCGCGAAATATCGGCGGCCCGATACGGGTGCGCCGGTAGCAGGTCTGAAGATGGTGGGTGGTGAGGGGCTCGAACCCCCGACATCCTCGGTGTAAACGAGACGCTCTACCAACTGAGCTAACCACCCGACGGGCGTTGAATTAGCGGCTTGGCGGGCAAGGCGCAAGTGGTGTCGCGCGGATGCTGGACATCTTCTTAGACGCTTTGGCTGCCGTCAGCCGGGCTGGAAGCTCAGATGTCAGGTCGGTCGCTGTAATACGCCTCTATCTTGGCCTTGACCGGTCCAAGCGCCGTTTCGCTCCAGATCAGGACGCGGTTCTTGCCGTCTCGGATCTCCTCGCCGTCGGCCAAGGACAGCAGGCGCTCCGGCTTGATGGTCTCTCCAGGCAACGTGATAGCGGCAAGCTTGGTTCGGCGGACGCGCACCCACGGCAGGCGCGCCTTGAGCAACAGCCACCAGCGAATGGGGTGCATGAAATCATTGGGGAATTTAACAGCGAAGTCCGCGGGAATGCGCCCGATGTGCGCCTGCGCGACCCATGAAATAAACCGCTCGTCGGCAATCATCGGTCGAAAACTGAAGTCGGAATGCGCTTCGAAGCGTCGCTTGAACTCGTCGGCGATAGAGTCGCACTGGCCGGGCTGCCACAGGATCACGGACGAATTGCCGCGCGCATATTTGCGGTGATTGGACAGCCGGTAAGCCAGTCGACCGATCGGACCAAACGGAAGGATGGCGCTGGGCAAGATGCGAATACGCTTCGGTGTATCAAGATAGGC
>JBBKWG010000208.1:0-10795 GCA_037968835.1 Paracoccaceae bacterium | reverse complement strand
GGCATGGTGATTCCCAGCATTCGGATCGTGGGACTCCACCGCGTCCAGGGGCGCAGACTGTCGATGCGCATCCCGGCACCGAAAAGGGCCACGATCACGGTCAGTTCGCTTATCAATTCCCAGGGCAGCGGCGCCTCGCGCGGGTCCGGGAATGTCGGCAATCCCGGGATCAGCAACGACGCGCCAGCCCCGAACATTATCATCAGCGGAGCGGCGGCCGGTTCGCGCGTTGATATCAGCCGGGGCAGCCAACGCGCGACGATCACAATAAGCCCAATGACTGCCAACGCGATGTGATAGGAATTCATCGCAAAAAAGGGTTCATCCGGCACGATTATTCAATCCTGGTCCCATCCCACTGTCAAAAATCCGGCGAACACGTAACCCGCGCCAAGCAGTCAACGGGAAACTTCCACACTGAAGTCACTTGCGCAAGCGATGTGCATTTGTGCCGCATGAAACCTACATATCAACTAAATATGAACTGGATGATCAGGAAAGTTGTTTGTATGGAGATCATTTTTGTTGTTTTGTTGAATTCAGCGCGGAAATGTTCGTTCTTCGAAAAGGCGGCCGGATGTCGAAAAAAAAGCAGATGCGCCGGAAAAACATTCTCGGCATCGTTCAGGAGCGCGGTGCCGTTACCGTCGGCGCATTGGCCGAGATGCTCGACGTGTCGACCCAAACCATCCGCCGCGACATCGACAAGCTTTGCGAAGGGGATGCACTTCGGCGCATGCACGGGCGCGTTGAATTGGCCGAGCAGCACCGCAATATGCCGTTCGATACCCGCGCCAAAACCAACTCGGATGGCAAGCGCGACATCGGCGAGGCTACCGCGGAACTGATTCCGGATGGCGCGACCGTGTTCATCTCCGTTGGCTCGACACCGCTCAGTGTCGCGCGCGCCCTTCGACGCCGGAAGGAATTGACGGTCATCACCAACAACCTCAGTGCGGCAATGGCGCTGAGCGATGAGACGACCAACAGGATCATTCTACCCGGCGGCGAATTGCGTCTGCCGGACCGCGACATTCTTGGTGACGAGGTCGTCGAATTCTTCGGTCGTTATCGGGCCGAGTTCGGGATTTTTGGTGTCGCCGGGATCGCCGAGGACGGCAGCATGCTGGAATTTCACGCTGCGGAAGCAAAAATTCGCAAGCGTATCCGCGAGAACGCGCGGGTTTCGATACTGGTTCTCGATCAAAGCAAGTTCGGCCGCCTTGCGCCTGCTGTCGGTGAAAACATCCGCGACGTCGATCACGTGATTCTGGACCGCCGGCCGGGGCCTGAATTTTCCCATTTGCTGGACGAGATCGGTGACCGGCTGATGCTGCTGGAAAGAGAAATGGCATGAGCAGTGTTTTGAAACCATGGAATATGCAAGTTTTTTTGGAGTGCAAATAGGTGCAAGAACCCCAGTTCATAGTATTTGTTCTGAACATCGCGGGCGCGGCCGCCTTGCTGATCTGGGCCGTGCGACTTGTCCGCACCGGCGTCGAGCGGGCATTTGCCGCCCAACTCAGGCAATGGCTTCGCCGTTCGGCGCAAAACCGGATGCTTGCCGCAGGTTCGGGCATGGGGGCGGCAATTTTCCTGCAAAGTTCCACCGCCGTCGCCGTGCTGGTGTCGAATTTCGTCGCCAAGGGAACCCTGACCGCTGCCAGCGGGCTTGCGATCCTCCTCGGGGCCGACTTCGGTTCGGCGGTCGTGGCGCAGTTGTTGCTGTTCAGACAGGCCCTTTTGATCCCGGTGCTTATCCTGATCGGCGTCGCATTGTTCCTGCGCGGCACGTCGGGCACCTCGCGCCAGGTCGGACGCATCCTGATCGGCCTCGCGCTTATATTCCTGTCACTCGACATGATCCGTGAAGCCACCGGCCCAATGATCGAAAGTCCGGGCACCGAAGCGGTGATGCAATACCTTGCGCGCGATTTGCTGACCGCCTTCATCATCGGCGCGCTCTTCGCCTGGGTCGTCCATTCGAGCGTCGCTGCCGTGTTGTTCTTCGTCACGCTCGCCGGGCAATCGCTTCTGCCGGTCGAGGGTGCAGTCGCGATGATCCTTGGCGCAAATCTGGGCGGCGCGTTCATCGCATATATCCTGACGGCCTCGGCAGCCGCGACCGCACGGCAGATGGTTGTGGCAAACCTGATCCTGCGCGGCGGGGGTGCCTTGCTTGTTCTTCTCCTGCTTCCGATGTTGCCCGACCTGATACAGAACTTCGGCAACAGCCCTGCCCAGCAAGCCATCAACATGCATCTCGCATTCAACTTCGCGCTCGCCGTCCTTGCCCTGCCGTTCGTCAAGCCGATGATGGCTCTGGTCTCGAAGGTCCTCCCCGACGCCAGCACCGCAACCCTGCCGTTCGAAGCAAGCGCGCTCGACCCTGCCGCCTTGGACCGGCCGTCGCGCGGGCTGGACTGCGCGGCCCGCGAATTGCTGCGCATGGGCCACAAGATCGAACAGATGCTGCGGGCCGTCGGTCTGCTTTATGACACCTGGGACGAGACCGGCGCCAAGGCGATCCGGCAGCAGGACGAGGCCGTGAAGCAGATGCATTTCGACGTCAAGATCTACCTGGCACGGTTGGGGCGATCCGGTCTGGACGAAGAGCTCAGCCGCCGCTCGATGGAGCTTGCGACGATCTCGACGAGTCTCGAGGCCGCGTCCGACGCGATCACCCGCAACATGTTGCAACTGGCCCGACGACTGAACACCGAATCGGTGAAATTCTCCGAACAAGGTCGTCAGGAAATCGACGATTTCTCGGACCGGGTTCTGAGCAACGTGCAACTGGCGCTGAATGTCATGATGAACCAGAACCCGGGCGAAGCGCGGGAACTGGTTGCGGCGAAAGAGAAGGTGCGCTCGATCGAGCAACGGTTGCAGCGCAATCATCTTGGCCGACTTCGCACCGGGCTTGTCGACAGCATCGAGACCAGCAACGTGCATCAGGAAACCCTGCGCGCCCTTAAACAGGTCAACACGTCGTTCTCGATGGTCGGCTATCCGATCCTGTCGAAATCCGGAGATCTGCTGGACAGCCGGTTGGCCGAAATTTAGCTCAAATCACCGATTCCAGTCGCGTATTCGCGATGAATTCCGGCACGCTGGCCTGATTGGGCAGCGACAGGATGAAGGCGACCATCCCGGCCACGGTCTCGGGTGTCAGACGGTCCGCTTTCGGCGTGACGCCGGGCAGGTTCGCGATCAGATCGGTGTCGATGGCGCCGGGACAGAGCGCGGTGGCACGCACGCCCTCGTCCCAGCCCGCGTGACGAACGGCCTGGGTCATGGCCAGCAGCGCATGCTTGGTCATCGCATAGCCCACCGACGTGCCGCCGCGGTATCGTTTTGCATCGGTTGAGGCGATGTTGACCACGCGACCGGCGCCGGTGGCTTTCAAGTGAGGCAGCGCGGCGCGGATCAGGCGGAACGGGGCCTTGACGTTGATCGCCCAGAGGTCGTCCAGATCAGCCTCGGTTCCCTGGCTGAAATCGACCATGCGCAGGATGCCGGCATTATTGACCAGCGCGTCGATCCGCCCGAATTGCGCAACGGTGACGTCGACCCAGGCGTCGGCACTGGCAGGATCGGTCGCATCGAAGCGGGTGACGAGAAGCCGGTCGGCGGCTACCACAAAACGTTCGGCCTGGCTGGAGTCACGCAGGCCAAGCGACAGCGTCCAGCCGCCCTCCAGAAGCGTATCCGCGATGGCGGCGCCAAGACCGCGCCCGGCGCCCGAGACCATTGCCACCCGCATCAGAACAGGCCCTGATAGACGCCGCCGTCGTTCACGATGTTCTGACCCGACATGAAGCCTGCCTGCGCCGAGCAGAGATAGGCGATCAGGTCGCCGCATTCCTTGGGGTCGGCGAAGCGTCCCGCCGGGCAGTTGTCCTTGCGGTCCTGGACAATGGCCTCGTATGTCGTGTTGCCGCGTTTGGCGTGACCATGCAGGTTGGTGTGCAGGGCGTCGGTATCGAAAAGACCGGGGCAGACGGTATTGATCGTGACGTTGTGGCCGATCAGGTCGCGCGACATGGCGGCGGTCGCGCCCGAAAGCGCAAGCCGTGCGGCGTGGCTGTGGGCAAAGCCGATCTGCGGGAACTTGATGAAGCTGACCGACATGTTGACGATGCGCCCGAAACCGCGCGCCTTCATGCCCGGCGCCACGGCCTGGATCATCTGCATCGACGACAGGAAATGGACTTCGAGCCAGTATCGCCAATCCTCAGGCTTGATGTCCTCCCACGGTGTCGGAACCTGACGCACACCCGGATTGCTGACCAGGATATCGACCTCTCCGGCAGCGTCGAGGATGGCGGCGCGACCTTCATCGGTGTTGAAGTCGGCGGCGACCGGCACGATCTCGACGCCGGTGTCGGCGCGAAGCGCGTCCGCGGCCTCGACCAGCGTTTCCTCGCCGCGCGCATTCATCACGACGTTCACACCCTCGCTCGCCAGTGACCGGGCGGCGGCAAGGCCAAGCCCCCGCGACGCGGCAGTGACGATTGCGCGTCTGCCTTTCAGTCCAAGATCCATCGAATATTCCTTCTTTCGGTCACGCAACCTTGGCGGGGGCTGCAAGGAGGTCTTTAAGACCGTCGATCAGGCCCTTGAGGGCAGGCCCGTCAAGATCGCGCAACGGCGGACGCATCGACCCGCCGCCCGGCAGCCCAAAGTGGTTCATCGCCGCCTTGGTGGCCGGATAAAGCGTGCGACCCTCTGACGTGAACATCTCGGTAAGGGCGATTCCGGTCCGTTGCAACGCCCATGCCTCGTCGGTTCGCCCGGCTTTCGTCTTGTGCCAGAGGTCCAGACATCCCGGCGCCCAGACATTGGGAAAACAGTCGATCAATCCATCTGCACCCGCCAGTGTCGCAGGCACGCCAAATGCGGACGACGGCCCGCAAAAAACGCGAATTCTGTCCTTCACGGCGATCAGGGTGGCGTGGAAATTGTTCCAGCTCCCGCTCGATTCCTTGATCGCGACCACCTTGTCGAGATCGGCGAGGCGGTCGGCCAGATCGGGCGTGATCGCATTGCCGGCATTGCCGGGGATATTGTAAAGCACGATCGGCAGAACCGCCGCGTCGTTGACCGCTTCGAAATGCGCGATCATCTCGGATTGCGTCAGATGCGCGAAGTAGGGCGGCAGAACCAGAACGCCGTCGACGCCGGCCTCTTTAGCGGCATGGATCTGTTCGATTACCTCGCTCTCGCTGATGCTCCCGGTGCCCAGGATCGTCGGCCCGCGTCCGGCACTGGCATCGACCGTCAACCGCGCCAGATGCGCGCGCTCGTCGAGGCTCAGCGCCCAGAATTCACCGGTGCAGCCCGCCGCGACCATGCCGGTTGCGCCGGCGTCGTAAAGTCGGGAGATGTTCGCGCAATAGCTTTCATCGTCGATGCTGAGATCGCTGCGAAACGGGGTCGTGACGGCGGGCATTGGTCCCGCCCAGTCGATACTGCTGCGATTCACGATTTTGCCTCCTTCAGGGTGGTCTTGGATACGCGCCCGTTTGCCGTTGCCGGTTGCAGTGGCGCGTTCAGCCGCTTGCCGCGCGCACCTGCGGCGAAGAAATGCGCCGTGTCGGGGTCGATGCTGCACTGAACTGTCTCGCCGGAACGCCAGAGCTGATGCGGTGGAGTCCGCCCGGTCATGCGCAGATCGTCACCGAAGCGAACGATGACGATGTTTTCGTGGCCCGTCTGCTCGACCAGTTGGATGATGCCGGGCAGCGTGCCCGTCCCGATGTTGAGGCCCTCGGGCCGGATGCCCATTGCCGCCGGTCCCGGTCTGGCGTCGGGTCCAAGGTTGCGTGCCTCGACAGACAGGCCGGGCGCATCGAACAGCCATCGCCCGCCTTCGTGGCGAAGTTCGCCGTTGACAAGTGTCATGCCGGGCGTGCCGATGAATCCCGCGACGAAACGGTTGGCCGGTTCGCGGTAGACGTCCTGCGGCGGCGCGAATTGCTGAAGCTTTCCGCCTTCCATGACGGCGATACGGTCGGACATCGTCATCGCTTCCAGTTGGTCGTGCGTGACATAGACCATCGTGCGCCCCAACCGCTCGTGCAGTTCCACCAGTTCGGCGCGCATGTAACCGCGCAGCTTGGCGTCGAGGTTCGATAGCGGCTCGTCCAGCAGGAACACCTTGGGATCGCGAACCAGCGCCCGACCAAGGGCAACGCGCTGTTGCTGGCCGCCCGACAATTCCTGTGGCTTGCGCCCCAGTAGCGGCGTCAGTTGCAGCATCTCAGCCGTCTTGGCGACCATCTTCGCGCGCTCTGCCTTTGGCACTCTGCGTTTCTTCAACGGATAGGCAATGTTCTGACCCACCGACATATGCGGATAAAGCGCGTAGGACTGGAAAACCATCGCGATATCGCGCTGCCCCGGAGCCAGATCGTTGACCACGCGGTCGGCGATGCGAATCTCGCCCGAGGTGGGAAATTCAAGACCGGCCAGCATCCTCAGCGTCGTCGTCTTGCCACAGCCCGATGGCCCCAGAAGCGAAACGAATTCGCCCTGCTCGATGCTCAGGTTCAGCGACTCGACGGCGGTAAAGGCCCCGAAGTTCTTCTGCACATCCGAGAAGATCACGTCGGCCATGACTATCCTTTCACGCCGCCCGCGCCGAAGCCGCGGGTCAGATATGACTGGAGGAATGCGAAAACGATGATCAGCGGCACGCTCATCATCACCGAAGCGGCCATAAGCAGCGACCACTCGATATTGAAGCTT
The DNA here is from genome assembly GCA_037968835.1 of Paracoccaceae bacterium. Lineage (GTDB taxonomy): Bacteria > Pseudomonadota > Alphaproteobacteria > Rhodobacterales > Rhodobacteraceae > JBBKWG01. Next base: position 4,042 of record JBBKWG010000208.1, on the reverse strand, counting down.
GAGATCAGCATGTTCATCACGCCGGTCGTCAGTGGCCGCGCGCTGTCCGAGTTCACCAGCACCAGCGCGTAAAGATACTCGTTCCACGACAGGATGAAGGTGAACAGCGCCGTCGATATGATGCCCGGCAAAAGCTGCGGCAATATGATGTCCCTGAACGCGCCCATACGGCTGGCCCCGTCGACCAGCGCGGCGGATTCCAGATCCTCGGGAATGCCGGCCATGAATGACCTCAAAAGCCACAAGGCATAGGGCAGGGCAAAGGTCGTATAGGCGATGACAAGCGAGGTGATGGTGTTCGACAACCCCAGTTTCACCAGCATCAGATACAGCGGCAGGATCAAGACGACCGACGGCAACAGGTAAGTGAACAGCACCAGAAACGCCAACGTCTCGCGCCCGCGATAGCGATAGCGCACAAGGCTATAGGCGCCGAGCGTCGCGATGATCACGACAACGAACGTGGTCGCGGTCGAAAGGATCACCGAGTTCCAGAAATAGCGCAGGAAATTGGTGTCGAAAAGAAGCCGGGCGTAATGCTCGAACGTCCATGCCTCGGGCAACATCGTGGGCGGGCGGCGGAACAGTTCCGACTGCGGCTTTACCGACGTGACAAGCATCCAGAACAGCGGAAACGCCACCATCAGCACGATACCCCAGGCGAACAGATTGAAGGCAATCGCGCGGAGCTTCATGATCCCTCCGACTTGGTGCGGCGGATATAAAGGATCATGAACACCAGCATCAGCAGCATCATGATGACGGCATAGGCGGACGCCATGCCCATCTGATTGAGCGCAAAGGCCTCCTTGTAAACCAACAGCGGCAGCGTCTGGGTCGAGGTCACCGGACCCCCGCCGGTCAACAGGAAGATCAGGTCGAATTCCTTGAAATCCCAAATTGCGCGCAGCATGACGATCACCACCAGCACCTCGCGCAGTTGCGGCAGGGTGACGTCGAAGAAACGCGCGATCGGACCTGCGCCGTCGATCCGGGCGGCCTCGTAAAGCTGTTCGGGAATGGACTGGAGTCGCGCCAGAACGGCAATGACAACGAACGGAAAATACTTCCACGCACCGACAAGGATAACCGAGATCAGCGCGTTAGGCATCGTGCCCAGATAGTCGATGGGAAAGTCGATCAGGCCAGCGCCCATCATGAGGTGGTTTAGAATGCCGTAAAGGTCGTTGAACAGCCATTTCCAGACCAGCACCGCAACCACGGTCGAGATGAAATAAGGAAACAGGATCAGCGATCGGGCGAGGCTGCGGAACCAGATGTTCTGGTGCAGCACAAGCGCCATTCCGACCCCGAAAACGATCTGAAGCGTCAGCGTGCCCACGGTCCAGATCAGGTTGGTGCGAAGCGAAGTCCAGAACTCGCCGGTCGCCAGAAGCTCGGTGTAATTGTCGAGACCGACCCAGTTGCCCGCAAGCGTCGGCGTGTAAATCTGAAACAGCGACAGATAGATGGCCGAAATCAGCGGGTAGACGATGACCGCACAGAACACGAGCACCGTCGGCGCAATCAGCATCAGCCCCAGCATGGAATACCGGCGCTCGAGCAGGGTCTGTTTTTGCTGTGCCATGCGAATGCCGCAAAAGAAGGGGCCGCCCGATCCAGGCAGCCCCCCGCGTTTGCTGTCAGCCCTTCATGATGGCTTCGATGCCCTTGGCGGTCTCGCCAATAACCTGGTCGACGTTCTCGCCGTTCAGGATGACGCGCTGAACCATCTCGGCAATCAGTCCCGAGCCAACGACCTCGCCGGCCTTGTCGTTCGACGGGTGTTCGGAGCTTTCGTAGCCCAGGTTATAGCCACCTGCGGCCGCGGAACTCATCAGATCGACCTCGGCGGGGTATTTCTGGATGATCTCGTTGGCCTGATACGCCGGATTCTCGTTGATCGACTTCAGGACCGGCAAGACGTGTCCGGGAGCGGCGTGAAGCTGCTGGATGTATCCATCGGGATTGAACAGCGACGCCGCAAACTTCTTGGCGATGTCGATATTCTGCGATTGGGCCGGAATAAAGACGCTGGGGAAGTCGTTGAAGGTCCAGGCCGGGATATCGGCCGATTTCGTCGGATACTTCACGCAGGTCACATGATCCGCAATCGACGGGTTCTGCTCGGCGACGTTGCCGAGAACCCGCCCCGTATAGATGCCGGTTGCGGTCGCTCCGGACACGAACGCGGTGATCGCCTCGCCCCAGGAATAGTTGGTCGCGCCCGGTGGGCAAAGTTCGCGCATCGAGCCGTAGAATTCCAGCGCGTCGCGGGTTTCCTGGCTGTCGAGTGCAACATTCAGATCCGTGTCGAAAACCTGGCCGCCGGCCTGGTGGATAACGCCCGCGAAGATCAGGGTTGTCATCGAGTTGGCGCCATACGGCAGCGGCGCGCCATAGATGCCGTCCTTCTGCATCGCCTGACAGGCGGCCCGCAGTTCGTCCCATGTTTCGGGTGCCTTGCCGACGCCGGCCGCTTCCATCAAATCCGTGCGAAGCCACAGCATGTTGGCCGCCGAGTTGCCGATGCCGGTGCCGACGTAGTTGCCGTCTGCGGCCTTGAAGACATCGTTGGCGCCTTCATAGAAATCGTCCGGCCCGATCATTTCGATCACGTCGTTGAAGGGGGCGACAAGTCCGGCGGCGTAGTAGGATTGAACTGCGAACGAAGGCAGGTGGGTAACGATGTCTGGCACCTCGCCGGACGAAAACGCAGCCGCAAGCTGAGGCGCATAGCCTTCGTCGGAGGTGGTTTCGAAAACCACCTTCACGCCGGGGTTGGCAGCCTCGAAATTGGCAATCTGGATCTTGTAGGCGTCGACCTGCGCGGGCGCGCCTTGCGGCGACCACCAGCGGATCGTTGCTTCCTGGGCAAAGGCGCGCAACGGCAGCCCGGCCAAAGCAGTCGTCGCGGCAAAACCCTTCAAGGCTCCGCGACGTGAAATCGAAGTCGTCATCTGTGAGCGGTTCATTTTTTTCGTCTCCCTGGCATTGAATGTTCACATAGCGCACTCTTGTTCGATATAACACGGTTCAGAGTGAGTCTGGCAAGCGCGTTTTTTATAGGTGGACAAATCTTGCCCGACGCGGGCTATGCTCGGATTGTAGGCAGGGTTCAAAATGACCCGGAAAGGCGGCAATGGCACAAAAAACGAAAGCGAAAGGCAAGGACTCCGAGGGTGAGCCGATGAAAGTGTCGGCACGGTCGGGCCTGATGACTGCCCCGACCGACATTGGCGACGACCGCGACGGGAACGGCCTCAACCCGCGCGATTTCGTGAGCTCCCTTGCGCGTGGCCTTGAAGTCTTACGGGCCTTCAACCGCACTGGCCGCAAGATGACGCTGTCCCAGGTTGCCACGGAAACCGGAAACACCCGCGCCGGCGCACGGCGCATTCTGCTGACGCTGGTTCACGAAGGCTACGCGGTGGCGGATGGCAAACTATTCGACCTGACGCCGCAGGTTCTGGAGTTGGGCTATTCGGTGCTTTCGTCGAAAGGCGTTTGGGACATCGCCCGCCCCTTCATCGAGCATCTGTCTGAAGACGTTAGAGAATCCGTCTCGGCCGCGGTCTTGGACAATTTCGATGTGGTCTATGTCAGCGGCGCGCAATATCACCGCGTGATCAGCGTCGGCATCTCCGTCGGGGCGCGTTTTCCGGCGCATTGCACCGCAAACGGTCGCGTCCTTCTGGCGGCGCTGCCGGCCGAGAACTGGCCCGAGATGCTGCGCAACATTCAACTTACGCAGGTGACAGACAAAACAGTTACCGACAAGGCGCGGTTCAAGAAGGTGCTGGAACAGGTCCGCGATCAGGGTTGGTCTCTGGTCGATCAAGAGCTTGAGACCGGCCTGATGTCGATTGCAGCGCCGGTGCGCACAAGTTCCGGCCATATCGTGGGTGCGATCAACGTCGGCGTCCCAACGCTGCGGATGTCGCCCGAGCAAATGGTCGACGTCGTGCTGCCGAAACTTCAGGCCACCGTCCAAAACATCTCGGATGCGATCAGGCGCTGATCACGACGCGAACCGGGCAGG
>JBBKWG010000207.1:0-5670 GCA_037968835.1 Paracoccaceae bacterium | reverse complement strand
GCCTCGTGCCTTTCCATCGCCGAAGACGACGAGGCCGGGCAGCAATGGTGCGACGAAAACGACTTCCCCGGATACACCAGCTACGCCAGCCTGACCGACCTCGCGTGGCGCTTCCCGATCTTCGCCGATCTCACCAAGGCGCTCGACAAACACGTCGCCGCCTTCGCCGAGGATCTCGATTTCGACCTCGACGGCAAACAGCTCAAGCTCGAAGACATCTGGATCAACATCCTGCCCGAAGGCGGCATCCACACCGCCCACATCCACCCCCATTCGGTGATCAGCGGAACCACCTACGTCGCCATGCCCAAGGGCACCAGCGCAATCAAGTTCGAGGATCCGCGCCTGGCGATGATGATGGCGGCCCCGGCCCGACGCATAGATGCCCGCGAGGAAATGAAGACGTTCCACTACGTCAAACCCGATGTTGGTGACGTGTTGCTCTGGGAAAGCTGGCTCAGACACGAAGTGCCGATGAACATGGCCGAAGAGGACCGCATCAGCGTCAGCTTCAACTATCGCTGGGAGAGGTGATCGTTCCGCGACGCCACAGCAAAAAGCCCCCACCGAGCTAACGGCAGGGGCTTTGCTTTTCAATCGCGGGTGCTGACCCTCAGGTCAGGAAAACCAGCCTTTGACCTTGCCCCAGACCGATTTATTCTCGGGCACGTCGATTTTCGAGCCTGCAACCACGTCGCTGCCCTTGATCTCAGGCAGCGGCTCGCTTTCGAAATGCTCCTCGTCGGGCTGCACGGCTGCCTTGCGCACGGTTTCTTCGGTCATCTCGGCAAAACCGTCCATCTTCGCCAGCGTCTCGGGGCCAGCCAGGCCGTCGGCGTCAAGGCCATTGGCCTCCTGAAACGCCTTCACAGCCTTCTGAGTGCCCGCCCCGAATTTGCCGTCGGCCTCGATTCCAAGGCCGGTCTGCAATTTCTTGACCGCATTCCCGCGCGATCCTTGCCGCAACAGGACCAGTTCCGGAAGGCCCAGGGCGGTGAACGTATCGGGTCCGGCAATGCCGTCGACGGTCAGACCGGCGGATTGCTGGAAATCCCGGACGGCCTTCTCGGTCCCCGGACCGAAGTCACCGTCAGCTTCCACCTTCAGCTTCTGCTGCAACCGTTTTACCGGCGCGCCCTTAAGCCCTTTTTTCAGGATCGACATAAAAAGTATCCTCAATTGATGCACAGATGCCGGGCGAATGCCGACGTGGTCGAGACTATCAGGTTCCGCAAACCGGGACGAGGGGCCAACCCGCCAAGAAAACCCCTTGCCAATGGGGGGCGCTGCGTCTAAACGGCCCCTTCATTCACCTACTCCACTGGAATCAGGGTGACGCGATCAACGCGGCCCTCCGGTGATGTTGAAAGGAAAGACGGCGATGGACGCCAAGGAATTGAACGACAAGACGCCCGACCAGTTGCGCGAGCAGCTTGAGGCGCTGAAGAAAGAGGCCTTCAACCTCCGCTTTCAGCAGGCCACCGGCCAGATCGAAAACACTGCACGCATGCGTCTCGTCCGCCGCGACGTCGCGCGCGTCAAGACCATACTGAACCAGAAGGCCGCATCTGCGGCTGCGGAGGCTTAAGCGATGCCCAAGCGTATTCTCACCGGCACCGTTACCAGCGACGCCAACGCCCAGACCGTCACCGTTTCGGTCGAACGTCGCTTCACGCATCCGGTTCTGAAAAAGACCATCCGTAAGTCCAAGAAATATCGGGCTCACGATCCGGAAAACAGCTTCAAGGTCGGCGACGAAGTCCGCATTCAGGAATGCGCGCCGGTCTCGAAATCAAAACGCTGGGAGGTTATCGCAAACTAAGCGGTAACTTTCCGGTTTGATCGAAACCCTGGGGTCGTCACCCCATAGGTCGGGAGAAACCTAATGATCCAGATGCAGACCAACCTGGATGTTGCTGACAACAGCGGCGCGCGCCGTGTTCAGTGCATCAAGGTTCTGGGTGGTTCCAAGCGTAAATACGCTTCGGTCGGCGACGTTATCGTCGTGTCCGTCAAGGAAGCCATCCCGCGCGGTCGCGTGAAGAAAGGCGATGTCCGCAAGGCTGTCGTCGTGCGCACCGCCAAGGAAGTCCGCCGCGACGATGGCACCGCGATCCGCTTTGACCGCAACGCCGCCGTCATCCTCAACAACAACAACGAGCCGGTCGGAACCCGTATCTTCGGCCCGGTTGTTCGCGAGCTGCGTGCGAAGAACTTCATGAAAATCATCTCGCTCGCCCCGGAGGTGCTGTAAGATGGCTGCCAAACTGAAAAAAGGCGACAAGGTCATCGTCCTTGCCGGCAAGGACAAGGGCAAGCAGGGCGAAATCACCCGCGTTGATCCGTCCGCAGGCAAGGCCGTGGTCGAAGGCATCAACGTCGCGATCCGTCACACCAAGCAAAGCCAGTCGAACCAGGGCGGTCGCATCCCGCAACCGATGCCATTGCCCCTCTCGAACCTCGCGCTACTCGATTCCAAAGGCAAACCCACCCGTGTCGGCTTCAAGATCGAAGACGGCAAGAAGGTGCGTTTTGCGAAATCCACGGGGGACGTGGTCTGATGCTTGATACCGCAAATTACACCCCGCGCCTGAAGGCCGCTTACAAGGACAGCATCCGTGCCGCCCTGAAAGAGGAATTCGGCTACAAGAACGACATGCAGATCCCGCGTCTGGAAAAGATCGTGCTGAACATCGGCGCCGGTGCCGAAGCCGTTCGCGACTCCAAAAAGGCGAAATCGGCGCAGGACGACCTGTCGACGATCGCTGGTCAGAAGGCCGTCATCACCAAGGCCAAGAAGTCGATCGCCGGCTTCCGGGTCCGTGAAGACATGCCGCTCGGCACCAAGGTCACGTTGCGCGGCGACCGGATGTACGAATTCCTGGATCGCCTGGTCACCATCGCACTGCCCCGCGTCCGCGACTTCCGCGGCGTCAAGGGCTCGGCTTTCGACGGCAACGGCAACTATGCCATGGGTCTGAAAGAGCACATCGTCTTCCCCGAGATCAACTTCGACAAGGTCGACGAAGTCTGGGGCATGGACATCATTATCTGCACCAACGCGAAGTCGGATGCGGAAGCCAAAGCGCTGTTGAAGCTTTTCAACATGCCGTTCAACAGCTGAGGATCATAGACATGGCAAAGAAATCCATGATCGAACGCGAGAAGAAGCGCCAGAAGCTGGTGGATCAGTACGCCTCCAAGCGGGCCGCGCTGAAGGCTATCGTGAGCGATCAAGAGAAATCCGTGGAAGAGCGTTTCAAGGCAAGCCTGAAACTGGCGAAATTGCCCCGCAACAGCTCGGCCACACGTCTTCACAATCGTTGTCAGCTTACGGGGCGTCCACACGCCTATTACCGCAAGCTGAAAATGTCGCGGATCGCGCTTCGGGATCTTGGCTCTTCGGGCCAGATTCCAGGCATGGTCAAGTCAAGCTGGTAAGGAGGAACTGAAATGAACGATCCTCTTGGTGATATGCTCACCCGCATCCGCAACGCTCAGTTGCGCGGCAAGTCCACCACGCTCACCCCTGCGTCGAAGTTGCGCAAATGGGTTCTCGAGGTGCTTGCGGACGAAGGCTATATTCGCGGTTTTGAAGAAACCACCGACAAGAATGGCCACCCGGCCATCGAGATCAGCCTGAAATACTACGAAGGCACGCCGGTCATTCGCGAATTGAAGCGCGTGTCCAAGCCAGGTCGTCGGGTCTACATGGGCGTGAAGGAAATCCCCTCGGTCCGTCAGGGCCTTGGTGTTTCGATCGTCTCTACCCCGCGTGGCGTCATGTCCGACCAGAATGCTCGCTCCAACAATGTTGGCGGCGAAGTGCTCTGCACGGTCTTCTAAGGAGAAAGCAATGTCTCGAATTGGTAAAAGACCGGTCGAGCTGCCGTCGGGAGTTGAGGCTTCCGTCTCCGGCCAGACCATTTCCGTCAAGGGGCCGAAAGGCGCCCGCGAATTCACCGCCACCGATGACGTGTCGCTGAAGATTGACGGCAACGTCGTGACGGTCGAGCCGCGTGGCTCGTCCAAGCGCGCCCGCCAGCAGTGGGGCATGAGCCGCACGATGGTCGGCAACCTCGTCACCGGCGTCACAACCGGCTTCAAGCGCGAACTGGAAATCCAGGGCGTCGGTTACCGCGCCCAGATGGCCGGCAACACGCTGAAGCTCAACCTCGGTTACAGCCACGACGTCGATTTCGAAGTGCCGGAGGGGGTCACCGTGACCGTCCCGAAGCCGACCGAAGTTATCGTCGAGGGTATGGATCAGCAACTCGTCGGACAGGTCGCGGCCAACATCCGCGAATGGCGCGCGCCCGAGCCCTACAAAGGCAAAGGCATCCGCTATAAGGGCGAGTTTATCTTCCGCAAGGAAGGCAAGAAGAAGTAAGGACCGGATAAATGGCACTTTCCAAAAGAGAGCTGTTCCAGAAGCGACGCATGCGCGTCCGGAACAAACTGCGGGCGGTCAACACCGGTCGCGTGCGCCTCAGCGTGCACCGCAGCAACAAGAATATCAGCGTTCAGTTGATTGACGACGTTCAGGGCACGACGCTTGCGTCGGCTTCGTCGCTCGAAAAGGATCTGGGCATCGTCGGCAAGAACAACGTCGAAGCCGCAGCCAAGGTCGGCAAGGCCATCGCCGAGCGCGCCAAGAAGGCGGGCATCGACGAGGCTTACTTCGACCGCGGCGGTTTCCTGTTTCACGGCAAGATCAAGGCTCTCGCCGATGCCGCTCGGGAAGCTGGCCTGAAAATCTGATGGTGCGGCGGGATCAACCCGCCCCGCCGAACAATGCGTAGGACGGGGATCACCCCGTCGTGCCGATGACCGGGGAGCCTTGCGCTCACTGCGGTCGGACCACCGGGCGCCACGCGCCGATGAATACCAGGAGGCCAAATGGCCAGAGAACCAAATCAGAGGGGCGGCCGCCGCGACCGCGACGAGAACCCCGAATTCGCTGACCGCCTGGTCGCGATCAACCGCGTCTCCAAGACCGTCAAGGGCGGCAAGCGCTTCGGCTTTGCAGCCCTCGTCGTTGTCGGCGATCAGAAGGGCCGCGTCGGTTTCGGCAAGGGCAAGGCCAAAGAGGTCCCCGAGGCGATCCGCAAGGCGACCGAACAGGCCAAGCGCCAGATGATCCGCGTCGCATTGCGCGAAGGCCGCACGCTGCACCACGATGTTCAGGGCCGTCACGGCGCTGGCAAGGTGGTCATGCGCACCGCCCCGCACGGTACCGGCATCATCGCCGGTGGTCCGATGCGCGCCGTGTTCGAAATGTTGGGCGTTCAGGACGTCGTCGCCAAGTCGATCGGCTCCCAGAACCCCTACAACATGATCCGCGCCACCATGGACGGTCTGCAGAAAGAGGCATCGCCTCGGTCCGTCGCCCAACGTCGCGGCAAAAAGGTCGCCGACATCCTGCCCAAGCGCGAAGACGCCACCCACACGTCCGATCAGATCGCTGAGGAGGCATGAGCATGGCCAAGACAATCGTCGTCAAACAGATCGGCTCGCCGATCCGCCGCCCCGCCATCCAGCGCGCGACGCTGAAAGGTCTCGGCCTGAACAAGATGCACCGCACCCGCGAACTCGAGGACACCCCCTCCGTGCGCGGCATGGTCAACTCGATCCCGCATCTGGTCACCATCGTCGAAGAAAAGGGCTGAG
>JBBKWG010000206.1:0-6604 GCA_037968835.1 Paracoccaceae bacterium | reverse complement strand
ATCGCTGGAACTGGCGTTTCTGGTGGCGGAAGAGTTGTCGGCGCGGCGGGATGCCAATGTCGCGGCTGCTGTCGGCTGACTGCGCTGCCTCGGAATTGAATGGAAACTGGCCCGCGCGATGCGGGCCTTTTCTTTTCAACGCATCACGTGTCGGTGTCGCGCGAGGTGTCGGAGACCAGTCGCAGGAACCCCACGTTGCTCTTTTGCGGCTTCTTCGGCTCTTTCGGTTTGGCGGACCTGATTGCGTGGGATCGCGGAATTTGTGGCCGTCCACCGGGGCGATCGAACTGGTCGGCAAGGCCGGTGTCGCTGCCTGCGTATCCGGTCAGGCCGCGTCGCTTTTCGCCGGTGATCTCAAGGCGTCGGGGCGATCGTCCGGTTTGACCCGACATTGCTACGGCGCCAAGGATCCGGGTGATGTCGCCCAGGTCGCGGCGCCGCGGAAGAAGCACCATTGCGCCTTCCAGTCAGGGACGACCGAAACCGGCTTCGGAGACGAGCGAGAGCCGGATCGTGGCTGGCGTGTCGAATGCGGCTTCGATGGCGTCCGACAATTTGGCGCGCGCCTCGGGAACGAAGATCGACGACAAGGGCATGCCGCGAACCTCAAGCCCCATCAATTCGGTCAGGTGCGATCCGGCGACGCGAAACCGCGCCAGTCCGCTTGAAATCCGCTCCAGGACGAAGGCGTGTTCCAGCGCGCCATGCAGTCCGCGCGGATCGACATCGCTGCGTGACGGAACAAGCCGCCCGCGACGGGTGGTCTGCCAATAAGCCTCGATCTGCGCGATCGCGGGTCGCGAACCGATACCGCGGATTTCGGAAAGACTGACGACGTTGCCGCTGTCGACGGGATCATCCTGACGCGCCATACCTCTCGCACCTTTCCGGGCCGCATGTTGTCGGACCCAACCACCTCTGATACTCACACCACATTTCTGCCACAAAACAACGTCGAGCGCCGCAGAAATCTTACGAAAGGGTTAACGTTGATGGGATCTATGGCAGTTGAGCAAGCCGCCGGAGCAGGCTCTGATTTGCGCTCGATGACTGGGTTTGCCGATGGGCGGTGGGAGCAGGGCGAGTGGAGTTGGACGGCTGACATTCGGTCGGTCAACGGTCGCGGTCTGGATTTGCGCCTGCGGGTTCCCGACTGGATTTCCGGCCTTGAGCCGGAACTGCGCAAGCGTCTGCAAGGACGGCTGGCGCGTGGCAGCGTTTCTGTCAATATCCGCGTTTCGAGAAGCGACAGCACAGGCGGGGCGCGGATCGACGAGGCGGGACTTGCCGCCGCGCTTGAGAAGATTCGGCACATCGAGGCGGCGGCGCATTCCACCGGTGTCTCGCTTGGCGGAACGCGGGCGTCCGATGTGGCCGCGATGCGCGGCGTGCTGGACGTCAGCGATGCCGGCGGGGAGGATGTCGAGGGACTTCGCGCGGCCATGCTGGATAGTTTCGAGGTCCTGCTGGGCGCGTTCGAGACGGATCGTGCACGGGAAGGCGCGGCATTGCATTCAGTGATCTCCGCGCAACTCGATCAGATCGAGGAATTGACCGCAAAGGCACGGGGCGTGGCTGACGCGCGGTTCGACGGGGTGAAGGCCGCGATGCAACGCGCACTCGCACGGTTGCTGGATGTGGCGGAGGTTCCCGACGAGGCGCGTCTGACGCAAGAACTGGCGATGATTGCCGTCAAGAACGACGTCACCGAGGAAATGGACCGGCTTCACAGCCATATCGCCGCCGCGCGCTCGCTTATGGGCGATGGGGGTGCCGTCGGGCGCAAGTTCGATTTCCTGATGCAAGAATTCAACCGCGAAGCCAACACGTTGTGTTCCAAGGCCCAATCGACGGATCTGACCGCCGTCGGACTTGACCTGAAAGCGGTCATAGATCAGATGCGCGAGCAAGTGCAGAACGTCGAATGAGCGGGGGTGATCAGATGCAGCGCCGGGGACTTCTGATTATCCTGTCGTCGCCTTCGGGGGCAGGCAAATCGACCTTGGCGCGGCGTTTGCGGGATTGGGATCCCGGAATCCGGTTTTCTATTTCCGCCACGACCCGACCGGCAAGACCGGGTGAGGTGGATGGGCGCGAGTATCATTTCATGGACGAGTCGGCGTTCAAGGCGCAGGTCGAACAGGGCGAGATGCTGGAGCACGCTTTCGTTTTCGGCAATTGGTACGGCTCGCCGAAAGAGCCGGTTCTGAAGTCGTTGGAAATGGGCGCGGACGTTCTGTTCGACATTGACTGGCAGGGGGCTGTGCAGCTTAAGAACTCGGTCAATTCGCCCAGCGTGCTGTCGATTTTCCTGCTTCCCCCGTCGATCAGCGAGTTGCGCCAAAGGCTTCAGTCGCGGGGGCAGGACAGCGATGACGTGATCGCCAAGCGCATGACCCGCAGCTGGGACGAAATCAGCCACTGGGACGGATATGATTACGTTCTGATCAATGACAATCTTGATCAGACCGAGGAGCGGTTGAAAACGATCGTGACGGCCGAACGCCTGCGCCGGACGCAACAGCCCGGGCTGGTGGATCATGTTCGCGCCTTGCAATCGGAATTCGAGAGCAACAAATGATGCTATATTCGCTGGATGGAATTCGCCCGAAGCTTCCCGAAGGGGACGATTTCTGGATTGCGCCGGATGCCAACCTGATTGGCGATGTGACGCTGGCGAGTGGGGTTTCGATCTGGTTCGGCGCGACGTTGCGCGGCGATACCGAGCCGATCACGATAGGCGCGGGCAGCAATATCCAGGAGAATACGGTGATCCATGCCGATCCGGGTTTTCCGGCCATTGTCGGCGCGGATTGCACGATTGGTCACAAGGCGATGCTTCATGGCTGCGTGATCGGCGACGGGACGCTTGTGGGAATGGGGGCGACGATCCTCAACGGTGCGAGGATCGGTCGCGGGTGCCTGATCGCGGCAGGCGCCCTTGTCACGGAGGGCAAGGTGATCCCGGACGGCAGTCTGGTCATGGGAGCGCCCGGCAAGATCGTTCGCGAACTCGACGACGACGCGCGCGCTGCCAATCTGAAATCTGCCGAGGGCTATCGCGTGCGGATGCGCCGTTATCGCGCCGGCCTTGTCGAAATCGTGGGGTAGGGCGCGGTGGAAAAGAAGTCCTCGCCTGTTTTGCGCGCTGCCTGGCCCGCAAGTTCAAGTCGTCCCGTGGTGACGCCGCTTCAGCCTTCGGTGGTCTATGCCTCGGCGGACCCGGACGCGCTTGATGCGCAATACGAGGGCCGCACCAAGGGCTACGCCTATGCGCGCGAGGGCCACCCGAATGCCGAGGTGCTGGCCGGGCTGATCGACCGGATGGAGGGCGCGACGGGGGGCATCGTCACCGGCTCGGGAATGGCGGCGGTGACGTTGGCATTGCTGGCCAACTTGAAGGCCGGGGATCATGTCATCGGGGGCGACCAGCTATACGGGCGATCGCTTCGCCTGATGGCCGAGGACCTGCCGCGCTTTGGAATGGCGACAAGCCTGGTCGATCCGACCGATTGCCGGGCCGTCGAAGCTGCGATTCGTCCGGAAACCCGGATGATCCTGATCGAAACCGTTTCGAACCCGACGCTGAGAGTGGCGGATCTGAGCGGCATCGCGGCGCTGGCCCGCGACAAGGATATATTGCTGGCAGTCGACAACACGTTCACGACTCCGCGGGTCCTGAAGCCGCTGGAACTGGGCGCGGACATCGTGATCCACTCGGTGACGAAACTGCTTGCGGGCCATTCGGATGCGACGCTGGGCTATGTCGCGGCGCGCGATCCTGCGGTGACTGAACGGATGGCCGTGCTTTGCGCGACCATGGGCACGACGCCGTCGCCGTTCGATTGCTGGCTGGCCGAGCGCGGCGTCTATTCCTTCGATCTGCGGTTCGATCGCGCGGCCCAGACGGCTGCCAGGCTGGCCGATGCCCTGGGCGATGCGAAGGGTGTTCGCCGGGTGGTTTATCCCATGCGCCGCGATCATCCCGACCACAATCGCGCGGTGGCGCTTTTAGGCGGGCAGGGCGGCAACATGGTCAGCTTCGAGATTGACGGCGGGCGGGCAGCGGCGAATGCGTTTGTGCGCGCGGCGGCGGGCCTGAACTTCGCACCGACGCTCGGGGATATCGCGACGACGCTGAGCCACGCGGCGAGTTCATCGCATCGCGGCTTGAGCGAGGACGCACGTCAAAGCCTCGGAATCTCGCAAGGATTCTTCCGGGTTTCGGTTGGATGCGAAGATGCCGACGCGCTGATTGACGCCTTCATGTCGGCAGCAAACGCCGCTTATGAGGCTTGAAGAACCGCGAAGTTAAGATGCGGGCAAAGGTGTTTTATCTCGCGTTCGATCATCTCGGGATCGGGCATGTCCGATGCGATGGCGCGATAGCGACCGCGGAAATCGAGTTGGTGCAAAACTGTGGCGAGGTCGATGCAATCAAAACGATGGGCCAATACCGGCGACATGATGACTGTCGGACAAATACGCCCGAGCAGGATACCGGTCACGTCATCGAACGAGGCAAAAGCGATGCCGTTTTCCGACGGTAGCAGGCGACCGTGTTTTCGCCATTCTGTCGGTTCGCCAACAGCAAGAATTGAAACCGACTGGTCCGTGGCTCCGCTGGTTCCAGTAGAAAGACTTCGCGCAAGTTGCGAACCCTCCTGGCTCATTGTGAGTTTCGTACATCGGTCAATTGCACCCTCCAAATATCTGAACTGATTCCGGCGCAAAATAGACCGGAACGAAGTTTCTATATTAAGGCGAACAAATTCAAAAGCAATTCCCTCTTAGGATGTATGCAATTTTGTGATTTTATGTTGCGGTTTGCCGCCGGTTTCGGGTGCTTCTTTACATGGCGTCAGGATCGCGCGAGGTGTCTTGGGGGCCAGCGAAGGGAAGCGGCGCGATGTCGATCGAGTTAATCGAAGCTTTGCCGTTGCCCGCACTTCTGATCGGGCCGGACGAGCGGGTTCAAGCGTCGAACACGGGCGCGCGGCGCCTGTTCGGCCCGGCATTGACCGGGCGTCATTACATCACGGTTCTGCGCCAACCGACCTTGCTGGACGCGGTCGAAACGGCGCTTGCCAAGGGTGTCGAGGTCGCGGCGGATTACCTCGGAACCGAAGCGCGGCGCGATATGACATGGAGCGCCAATATCGCGCCAATCGAACAGGACGCTGGGCGGTCGTTACTCGTAACCTTCGAGGATCGCACGTTAATGCACGAGGCCGGGCAGATGCGGCGCGACTTCGTGGCCAACGTGAGCCACGAGCTGAAAACGCCGCTGACCGCGCTGATCGGGTTCATCGAAACATTAAAAGGTGCCGCCAGGGACGACGCTGCGGCGCGCGGGCGATTTCTGTCGATCATGGAGCGGGAAGCGTCCAGAATGGACCGGCTGGTGAGCGATCTGTTGTCGCTGAGCCGCGTCGAGTCCGAGGAGCGTATCCGTCCGACCAAACGCGTCGATCTGGCCGCGTTGGTGCGCTCGGCGGTCAATACATTGACGCCGATTGCGCAGGACGCAGGAGTGTCGTTGACCACGCATGGCTTAGACGATGCCGTCACTGTTCCGGGCGATGCGGATCAACTGTCGCAGGTCGCAACCAATCTGATAGAGAACGCGGTCAAGTACTCGGGCAAGGATTCGGCTGTGCGCGTGACGCTGGAGCGTATGGCCGAAAACAGCATGGTGCGCGGGCCTGCCGCCGTCCTGACGGTCACGGATACCGGCGAGGGAATCGCTGCGGTTCACATTCCGCGCCTGACCGAGCGTTTCTACCGAATCGATGCCCATCGTTCGCGCGAAAAAGGCGGCACCGGGCTTGGTCTGGCCATCGTGAAGCACATCGTGAACCGGCACCGGGGGCGCTTGAGGATCGAGAGTGAAATGAGCAAAGGCAGCACGTTTTCGGTTATTCTGCCTGAGTTTCCAGAGGTTGGACCGCCAAGTTGACGTAAACCCGAAAGTTGGCACATCCCGACAGCCTGATTGATGGCCGGGTCGTCATAAAACCGTTACGCAAGCGTCACAAAACCGTAGCTGCGCGGGCGTACCAAATGCGACAGGGCCGCAGGGGGCGGTCCGAGTATGACTGAGGAGAGATTCACGATGCTTGAAGCGAAATTTGCCGCCGCGACTTTGGCGATCATCGCAGTTTCAGCGACCGCTGCCGCCGCCCGCGATCAGGTCCAGATCGCCGGATCGTCGACGGTGCTGCCCTATGCCTCGATCGTCGCTGAAGCGTTTGGCGAGAACATCGATTTCCCGACGCCGGTGGTTGAATCCGGTGGCTCTTCGGCAGGACTGAAGCGATTCTGCGAAGGTGTCGGCGAGAACACCATCGACATTGCGAACGCCTCTCGCCCGATCCGCGATAACGAAATCAAGGCCTGTGCCGACGCCGGCGTCACCGACATCATCGAAGTGCGGATCGGCTATGACGGCATCGTCTTTGCCAGCCAGATCGACGGTCCGGACTTTACCGCGTTCACCGAAGAGCAGTGGTACAAGGCGATGGCCGAGAACGTCTGGATGGACGGCGAATTGAAGGCCAATCCCTACACCAAGTGGTCCGAGATCGACGCGTCGCTGCCGGAT
>JBBKWG010000205.1:0-6020 GCA_037968835.1 Paracoccaceae bacterium | reverse complement strand
GAGGGCGTGGAACCTCACGAAATAAATTTTTCCTACGCCTTCACGGCTCGATGTGTCGCACGCGGTGCGCACACGTCCACCTTGATTTATTGTCGATCAGACGGCGCATCTCCGGCTCGAATTGTTTCATATCGACTGCATTGCCGCGTCTAAGCCGCCCCGCGTCTCTGAGCGACAGCGGTCAGCGACCGGCCTAACCGACCTAACCAAAAGGACCGAAACGGCGGGAGATTATCTCCGCCAACTCAGCGGTGGATGGGTGAAGCTCGAAACTAGCTATCGCTTGCCGAAAGTCGATAGACATGGTCCGGATCTAAGCGGAGCAGTTCCTGCCGAAGGCCTCGGTCGATTTCCCAATACCCGAGCAGGGCACCCGGCAATATGGCATTTTACCGAAACCCTGTATAACTGACGACTCACAAGACCAAGACGCAAGGTGCGGGTTTTCTTTGAGCTGCGTATAGCGCATGCGCCATTGGCCAAGGCCAAGCGGCTTGCGGGCGTAAGAAAGGCCGCTTGAACCCCTTCAGTGCTTCAGCACCTGCGATAGGAACTGTTTGGTTCGATCATTCTTCGGCGCAGAAAAGAACTCTGACGGCGGCGCCACCTCGACGATTTGACCCTGATCCATGAAGATAACCTTGTCGGCAACCGTCTTGGCGAATCCCATTTCGTGGGTGACGCAGATCATCGTCATATGCTCTTCGGCCAGGGCCACCATGACGTCGAGCACCTCCTTGATCATCTCGGGATCAAGCGCCGAAGTCGGCTCATCGAACAAAAGGATATGCGGCTCCATGCAGAGTGCACGAGCGATTGCCACACGTTGCTGCTGACCGCCTGACAACTGGCTTGGGTATTTATGCGCCTGCTCGGCGATGTGAACCCTTGAGAGATAATGCATCGCGAGCTCTTCCGCCTCATTGCGTGGCTGCTTGCGGACCCTACGCGGGGCAACCGTGAGGTTGTCGAGCACATTGAGGTGCGGGAACAGATTAAACTGCTGGAACACCATGCCCACCTCGCGGCGAACATGATCAATGTGCTTGACCTGATCGGTCAGTTCCACGCCCTCAACGAAGATCTGGCCTTTTTGGTGTTGTTCGAGCCGGTTGATGCATCGGATCGCGGTGGATTTGCCCGAGCCTGACGGCCCGCAGATCACAACGCGCTCGCCTTTGGAGACGGTCAGCGAGATGTCCTTGAGCACCTGAAACTCGCCATACCACTTGCTGACATTGAGCATTTCGATCATCGGCACGGTCGCACCTGATGGGGCTTGCATCTGTAGCTCCGGTCTATCGAGAAACTCGCATCCGCCGCTCCAGCGCTCTGGAGCCGACGGTCAACGGGTAGCACATTGCGAAATAGATTAAAGCCACGATCCCGTAGATGAGGAGCGGCTCGAACGTGGCATTGGCGACGATCTGGCCTGAGCGCGTCAGCTCGTTAAAACCGACGATCGAGGCCAAAGCGGTGCTTTTGACCAACTGCACCAGAAAGCCCACCGTCGGCGGCACGGCGATCTTGAGGGCCTGCGGCAGCACCACATATCGCATTTGGGTGAGGAAATTCATGCCAAGACTGGAGCTTGCGTCCCACTGGCCGCGGGGCACGGCATCGACGCAGCCGCGCCAGATCTCGGCAAGAAAGGCAGAAGCATAGAGCGTGAGCGCGACGGTAGCCGCCATCAGCGGAGAGACGTCGATTCCCAGGAGCGGCAATCCGAAGAACACGAGGAATAGCTGCAAAAGCAACGGTGTGCCTTGGAACAGTTGGATGTAGAGCGTGGTGAAGCGACCGCCAGACTTTGGCGCGCCAAAGCGCCACAGCAGCATCACTGTAGCGCCGATTGCCCCGCCCGCGAAAGCGATGAGCGAGAGTAGAACCGTCCAACGGGCGGCAAGAAGCAGGAACGGGATGATATCGGTCAGCGGCAGATCAATCACGTGCGCCCCCCGCAAACAGACGACGCCCGGCGCGGTTGAAGAGCCACCGCAGCAAAAGCGCCATGCCAAGATAGATCAGGGCGATAGCGAAATAAGTCTCGAAGGCCCGGTAAGTTCGGGACTGGATCAAGTCTGCCACATGGGTCAAATCCATGACCGAGATCTGCGACACGACGGCGCTTTCCAGCATTGTAATCACGATCTGGCTGACCAGCGCGGGGTAGACCACCGCAATAGCCTGGGGCAGAACGATGTAGATAAAAGCAGCAATCGGGGTGATGCCAAGCGCAAAGGCAGCTTCGCGCTGACCAGGTGGCACTGCCTCGATGCCTGCGCGCACGATCTCAATTCCGTAGGCGGTGAGGTTGATCGTCATCGCAAGGGCCGCTGCAGTGAAGGCGGTCATCTTCACCCCCAACGCTGGCAGGCCAAAGAAGATGAAGAACAGCTGCACGATGAACGGCGTGTTGCGGATCAGCTCGACATAGAGCCCGACCAGACGACGCGCCCAAGCACCGCCCCAAAGCGCCGTAGCCGCCCCTCCGATGCTGAGCGCCATGCCAAGGGTCGCGGCGATGGCAGTCAAACCAGTGGTCAGGCCTGCCCCGTGAAGGAGCAGGCCCAAATTGGCGGTTATCGCGCTGAAGTCTAATTCATACCCCATAGGCGGGTCAGAAACCCTCGACGAGCGGTTGCTTCAGCCATTTCACCGCAAGATCGTTGAGCGAGCCATCGGCCTTCATGTCGATCAGCGCGGCGTTCAGCGCCTCTTGCAGCCGCGCCTCACCCTTCTTCACCGCCATCTGCGACGGTGAGGTCAGCAGAAGGAATTTTTCGACCGGCTTTATCGTCGGGTTCTGTGCAAGGATCGTGGCACCGACATCGTTGCCCACAACCATCAGCTGCGCCTGTCCCGACAGGAAGGCCGCGATGACGCCGCTGTAATCGCTATATCGCTGAATGTCGGCATCTGCGGGGGCGACGGCGGTAACCTCGGTGTCTTCCAGTGTGCCTCGGTTCACTGCGATGGTCTTGCCCGCAAGTCCGGTCGCGTCCGACACCTCAAGTTCAGCCGGGCCCATGACGGCGATGTAATAGGGGGCATAAGCATCGGTATAATCCACAACTTGGGCGCGCTCATCACTGTAGCCGATGCTCAGCAGCAGATCGACCTTGCCTTCGGTCAGGAAGGGAATGCGGTTCTGCCCGGTGATCCCGACCAGATCGGCCTTGACGCCAAGAGCTTCGGCCAGCGCATTTGCCACTTCCGTGTCATAGCCTTCGACTTTCATCGAGGCGTTTAGCGAAGCAAAGGGCGGGAAATCTTCGAAGATGCCGACCTTGATGACGCCTGCTGCGGTGACGTCATCAAGCGCATCCGCAGCGGCCGCTGTGAGGGTGCCCCCAAGGAATATTGCGGCAAGGGCTAAGCTGCATCCGAGGTTGGCTCTGCGGGTCATGAAATAGGTCATTGTTTCCTCCAGGTTGGTGGCTTTATGCACGCTTTTCGAACGCGCGGCGGCCAGTTTCACGGGTTTGGCGCTCTGTTAAATAGTGATTATCCGAAACTCAGTTCAGGGCCAATCTATGTATAGGCCCTGCGTTGCCCGACGTGGCAAGGCTTGAATTGAAACGCGTCAACGTGCGCTTCGGGTCGGCTGTGTTTCGGACTAGGGGCGGTGCTCAGCAAGACCGAATGCGTCGAGGACGCTTGATCAACTCCAAGGCGAAGTTTGAGAGTGCGAGTGGTAGCGAGATGCACGCCCCGAAATTCCGCGCCATCGCCGAAAAAGATCTTTTCGGCCAAGGACGACCCTCATGATCAGTCTTGGGGCGCCGAAACTTTCGCAGTGCCGACATTCAAGCTGGCGCAGCATTCTGTCGGCCTCATTGCGCTCAGTCGGACGGGCGACTGGCGGGAGTCTTCATAATCGTCGCGTGTGGTTTAGCGTGCATCCGCTTTCGGGAACACTTGGCTTTAGATGGGCTAGCTCGGCAGACTTCTTTCAATGCACGATAGCGGGTCGCGCCTTTCCCGCGGGGGCCACGGTTCAGGTCAGAGTAGTTACGGCGGAATTGCTTCAGCGCGTGTCCCACGGGGAAAAGCTAATCTATCCTGGGTCATTGGTCAGAAAATCGGACGTCCGTGAGATCACGAAGTCTTAGGAGAGCGGCGTCAGCTCTTTTGGGCTGTCCCAAGTTTCGGGCCGACAAAATCGATAGGTCTTATACTCCAATTGGCCTCCGGCAGCGCGGGTGCTATCAAGGCCCGCAAATCGAACTGGACAGCCATGACATTACTTCAGATCGCATCGCTGCTCATCGTTCTGGCCGGAGCTTTCGGCGCCATAAACTACCTTTTTCTGCGCTTGCCGTCTGCAATCGGCATCCTTGTCGTGGCGCTTTGTGCATCCATCGCGGTGATTGCCACAGACGCATTGATCCCATCACTCACTCTCGAAGAACAAATCCGGGCGCAGGTGCTGGAAGTGGATTTTTCCGATGCGCTGTTGGAGGGAATGCTGGGCTTGCTGTTGTTTGCCGGTGCATTGCATGTAAAACTGTCCGATCTGCGCAAAGACTGGATGATAATATTCCTGATGGCGACGATCGGCATTGGCCTTTCCACCGCGATCGTCGGCGTCGGTTTCAGCTGGATCACCGGTATGCCATTGCTTACCGCGCTGGTGTTTGGCGCACTAATTTCACCGACTGACCCTGTGGCGGTATTGGGTGTGCTACGTGAGGCGGATTTGCCGAAGTCGCTGGAAACCACGATCGCCGGCGAGAGTCTTTTCAACGATGGCGTCGGCTACGCGGTTTTCCTTGTGCTCATCGGACTCGCCTTTCCTACAGGCGAACAGCATAGCTCCGGCTTGGAGGGTGCCGTTCGTCTGTTCGCGCAGGAGGCCCTTGGCGGCGCATTTCTGGGCCTGGCTCTCGGTTGGTTGACCTTCCGGGTCATGCGCCAGATTGATGATTACTCCCTGGAAGTGCTGATCACACTTGGCCTTGCGTTCGGGGGCTACGAACTGGCAGTATGGCTCCACGTTTCCGCCCCGATCATGGCTGTCTGCGCTGGCCTTTTGATCGGCGATATTGGCACCAAACATGGCATGTCCGAGGAAACCCGTCGCTACGTCGAGGCCTTCTGGGCAATGGTGGATGAGATCCTGACGCGGTCCTGTTCCTCATGATCGGGTTCGAGGTCTTCGCAGTGGCGTTCGAAATTGATTTGATCATTTCGGCCTTCATGGCTCTTGGCCTTGCCTTGCTGGCCAGGCTTGCGGCTGTCGCCGTCCCGGTGCTCATGTTGAAGCCGTTTCGGACGTTCAGCAAAGGTGTGATCCCGATAATGACCTGGGGCGGGCTGAAGGGCGGTATTTCGGTTGCGCTGGCGCTATCGCTGCCGGACGGAGAATGGAAACCTACGATCCTTACTGCCACCTATATTGTGGTGGTCTTTTCGATCATCGTGCAAGGGTTGACTGTGACACGACTTGCGGAACGGATTGGCCACCAGCCGGAACTGCCGCAAAGTTGAAAGCAATTATCGAGTTCGTCGGTGACCCGGCGTGCAGTATTCCAATACATGAAGATCCGGAACTGCTAGACAGGCAGAGCGACGAGCTGAAGAGAGAAACCGAGACCAAGCAAGGCTAATCCAACCCTTGCCCGGTTCCGATATTTGCTTCTCAGTGCTACAGCACCCAGCTTGTGCTGTGCAACTGTTCGTCCGTCCTCCAACACAGTCGCGTCCTCCAGTTCCAATCCCACGTGCCCCTCGAACGTGGGCTGTGGGAACGCGTAGAAGAATACCACGACCACACCAATTATGTTCGACGCAAGACCTAGAAGGTTTAGTGCGTCCGTAGACATGCGTTTCCCCTTTGGGCGATAAGCAGAACGACTCTTCGGAGACTAGCTGACTTGGTTAAGTCTTTGAATGTAATGGTGCCCGGGGGCGGAATCGAACCACCGACACGAGGATTTTCAATCCACTGCTCTACCCCTGAGCTACCCGGGCACGGGATCTCGGTGCGGGTATCCGCTCGATCTCAGGTCGCCGTG
>JBBKWG010000204.1:0-2707 GCA_037968835.1 Paracoccaceae bacterium | reverse complement strand
GGTTGCGTCGGCTGCGAATTGAGTCGAATCCGCGCTGTCGGTATAGATCACCTTTTTGGGCAGCGTGCCCTGATCCGACAGATCCGAGCCGTCAAAGCTCTTGCCGTCGCGCATCAGTGGCGTCATCTCGCCCCAGCGGGTGATACGGCTGGTCTCGATCGGGCGGACATTGCCAGTGGCGTAGACTTTTTGCAGGCCGAAGAATTCAAAGTCGGCAATATCCACCGTCTCGGGCTGGTTCACCACCTTGGCCATCAGCGCCGACGTGTCGGCGACTTGCGGAGTGATGGTAAAGCCCAGATCCGCGCTTGCCTTGGAGGTAACGTCGGAGAAGACGGAATAGGACGGGCCAACCTGATTGAGGGTGATGTTCCGGATCGTCTGCGCCCAGATCATGGGTGCCCCCAGAATACCCGAACCGAGCGCCGCGCCCGTCGCCGCAGCCCCGCCCTTCAGAACACCACGGCGGCTGATGCCGCGGGTGGTCTTCTTGTTCTCACTTGCTGTCATCACGTCGCTCCCAATTGCTTTGCCGAACCATGTGATCGGTACCAATGGTCCGGTCGCCATAGGCTCGGCGGCTACCGACTCCGGACAGAATAAGGCTAGTCGAAAACGTTCATCGTATGCAATCATCTTATTGACGCTGGGGAACCCGGGTTTCACAGCCGGAGCGATTGGGTGTATGCCCGACCACAAGGCAACCAGAGTGCGGAGCGCATGCCACCCTCATCTGAACGACAGTCGTCGTCGCCCGACACACAGCCGGAAACATCCGCCAGTATCGCAGATCGTGAGGGCGGCTATCTCTATGCGATTATCCACGACCTGCTGCATGACAAAATCGCATCCGGCGTCCTGCCCGGCGGCGCGACCCTCAAGGAGGGAACCATTGCCGCCCAGATCGGCACCAGTCGCGCGCCGGTGCGCCGCGCCCTGCGCAATCTGGCAAAATCCGGGCTGATCCGTGTTGCTGACGGTCAGGGATATATCGTCGGCAAGGGCGCGCCGGTGCCGCTCAGTTCGCGCCAGCTCCACGACCTGCTGCACGATACGCTGCATGGCGGACTGGGGGCCGTTGACCGTACCGTTTCGGCCGAACGCATCGTCGAGATCGTGCATGATGCCATCATCGCGGTCATGCCCTTTGGCCACTACCGCATCCTTGAGTCAGAACTGGGCGAGCATTTCGGCGTCAGCCGCACGGTCGCTCGTGAGGTGCTGTGGCGCCTCATGGAACAGAGTTATATTCACAAAGACCGAAAGTCGCATTGGATTGTCCCGCAGCTTTCGGCGCGTGACATCCGCGATACCCTGCAAATGCGCCGCGCGCTCGAGCCGCACGCCCTCCGCCTTGTCGCAGGCACTCTGTCGCCGGCATTTATCACTGACCTCGCTACCCGTATTGGCGCGGCCCTCGCGGACTTTCACACTATGACCGCGCCGCAGATTGACGCCATCGAGCACGACATCTGTCACCACCTATTCGAGGACCTTAAGAACAAACGCATGCTGGGCTCCATCCGCCGCAACCAAATCCCGCTAGTAGTGCAGCAGATTTTCCGCCGCAACTTTCCGCTGCGCGACGATCTGCCGGCCCTGCGCCTCTACGATCAGATCCTGCGCGGTCTCATAATGGGCAATGTGGACGCTGCGGTTGGTCTGCTCGAAACCCATCTCGACTGCGTCGAGGCGCTGATGCTCGCGCGTCTGCGCGTGCTGTCGGTGCTGTCGCCGCCCTCTACCGACACCTGGCTGAGCGCCATTCATTGAAAGGGCGACCCGCTATGGGAATTCGGCCGGACACCCCGTTGCGCGTTATCGGAACAAGCGTAACTCTTTCCCGCGAAGTACAGGCCCGGGTCCGCGCCGACCTCGGCTTTCCGATCGTCTTCGATGTGCTCGACGGCTCGGCCTGCCTGCAGCGCGGCGTCACCCGACCGGACAGCTTTGACATCTACGATCAGTGGTTCCATTCCGTCGATGTGCTGCACACCGCTGGCTCGATCATGCCGATCGAGGTGGACCGTATTGATCGCTGGCACCAGATGGCACCGATGTTTCGCGGCGCGGATACGGGCACAGCCGGTCGTCGCAAGGATGTCGGCCTCTGCCCCGCCGACATCCTATTCGTCCAAGCTGACAACGACCTCGGTCCCGCGCCGACGCCGCAGATTTCCATGCTGCCAACCGTTTGCAACGCCGACGGCTTCGCCTATCGTCCCGAACTCGCCGCCAACCGCACAGATCCGGAGAGCTGGAGCTGGCTTCTGGAACAGAACTGGGGCGCCCGCTGCATGTTGTCGCAAGACCCAGCCAGCAGCGTTACCGAGGTGGCGATGGCCGCGCAGTCCGCTGGGCTGGTCGAGATTGAGAATTGCACGAACCTGACGATAGAAGAAATCGACGCCCTCTTCGTTGTGCTCAATCGCCGCCGTAAAGCGGGACATTTCACCCGTTCGTGGCCCACTCACGAAGAGTCTGTCCGGCTCATGGCGCAGCCCTCGACCGGTCTTGGTTCGCTCTGGTCGCCCGCCTATTTCGAGCTGTGTGCGAGCGGCATCGACCTTGCCTACGCCACCCCTATTGAGGGCTATCGCGGATGGCACTCAGGCCTGTGCCTGTCGGCTACTCTGGATCGCGCCATGCACGAGCGCGCCTATGCCTATCTGAACTGGTGGCTTTCCGGTGCTCCGGGCGCCATTCT
>JBBKWG010000203.1:0-46335 GCA_037968835.1 Paracoccaceae bacterium | reverse complement strand
TTTGTTGTCGCGTTCGCACCAGTCACGTTCGTTTGCCGGTATTGAAGTCCGCACAGAAACGCACCGGCCCCGATTCCGCCGTTTTTTCGCCTTTTTCTTGCGGCGACAAATACTCATACGTTAATTTTAAGTGGTGAGCGTGCCGATGATTTTCTTGTCGGCCGACAGTAAATGTAATGGTGGGGAATTATTGCGATGTTTGAATTGACAAAAAAATTGGCTCTGGCGATGGGAGCGGTCGTCGCCCTGACGAGTGCAAGTGAAGCCGCGACAACCAGATTCGACTTCTTCAACGTGGACAGCAATGGCGCGTGGGTGGACAGTCTGGAATTTACCGTCGGCACTCTGACGCTGACAGTTACTGCGGACCCTGACGGTGCCAAGGTTCAGCACTGGAAGAACAACGGACTTGGCGTGAAAGGCGGCGCAAACGACAGCTCGCATCAGGTCGACTCGTATGGCTATGACGAAGTCGTTCAGCTTAATTTCAGCGAAAGCGTGAAGATCGACGGCATCAGGTTCAGCTACGTCCACGACAACGACACGTTCGATTTCTATGTCGCCGGCGCGGAAGTGCTTTCGGCTGTTGCGCTTCCCAACAGCTATTATGCCAGCTACACGTTCGGTGAAGAATATATCTCGAACCACTTCGGCATCGGCGCGGGCACAACCTGCAACAGCCCGTGCGATTATTCGTATTTCAAGATCAAATACATCGACGTATCTGACATTCCCGATGTGACCCAGGTTCCACTGCCAGCGGGCGCGCTTTTGCTGGTGACGGCACTGGCCGGTCTCGGAGCCGCACGTCGCCGTTCCGTCTGATCCGGAACTGCTTGACCTAAAAAAGAGCGGCTCCGGTCGCTCTTTTCAGATTCCGGCGACAAAAATCAGCTCGGATCACGCCACTTGTTCACAATCGGATACCGCCGGTCCAGCCAGAACGAGCGGGGCGTCAGGCGCGGGCCGGGTGCGGATTGGAAGCGTTTGTATTCGGCGAGATAGATCAGGTTCTCGACCTTCTTTACCATGTCGCGGTCGAACCCCATCATGACGACCTCGGCGACCGACGCCTCGCGGTCGATCAACTGCGTCAAAACCACGTCGAGCACGTCGTAGGGTGGAAGGCTGTCGTCGTCGCGCTGGTTCTCGCGCAATTCGGCCGTTGGTGGCTTGTCGATCACGGCGGGCGGAATGACTTCGCCTTGTGGCCCCATCATCCAGTCGCGGTGGTTGGTGTTGCGCCAGCGGCATTGTTCGAAAACGCGGGTCTTGTAGAGATCCTTGATCGGGTTATAGCCGCCCGCCATGTCGCCATAGATCGTCGCATATCCGACCGCGACTTCGGACTTGTTGCCGGTGGTCAACAGCATTTCGCCGAACTTGTTGGAGATCGCCATAAGGATGACGGCGCGCATTCGCGACTGGATGTTCTCCTCGGTCAATCCCGGCTCGGTTCCGGCGAACAAGTCCGACAAGGTGTCGTTCACCGCCACGACCGGCTCCTTGATCGACACCGTGTCGAGCCGCGTTCCCAATCGCTGAGCGACATCGGCGGCATCGTCCAGCGACGCCTGCGAGGTGTATTGCGACGGCAGCATGACGCAGCGCACGTTGGCGGGTCCGATCGCATCCGAGGCAATCGCCGCGACGATGGCCGAGTCGATGCCCCCCGACAGACCCAGAAGCACCTTCTTGAACCCGGTCTTCTTGAGATAATCGCGCAGGCCCTCGACCATGGCGCGGTAATCCTGCTCCCAAGCGTCGGGGAACACGGCCTTTTCGCCATGCTCGGCCTGCCAGCCCTGGGCGGTCCGGGTGAAATCGACATGGGTGATGGCTTCGTCGAAGACCGGCATCTTGATCGCCAGATCACCGCCCGAATTCAGCACGAAGGTGCCGCCGTCGAACACCTGATCGTCCTGTCCGCCGACCATGTTGAGGTAGATCAGCGGCAGTCCGGTCTCGACGACGCGACCGACCATGTGGGCCAGTCGGGTGTCGAACTTGTCGCGGTAATAGGGCGAGCCGTTGGGGACCAGAAGGATGTCGGCACCGGTTTCGGCCAGCATCTCGCAGACATCCTCGTGCCAGGCATCCTCGCAGATCGGCGTCCCGATCCGGACCGGTCCGATGGCGTATGGCCCCGAGATCTCGCCCGAATCGTAAAGCCGCACCTCGTCGAAAACCGTCTCGTTTGGCAGGTGGTGCTTCAAGACCCGTGTCTTTACCGCGCCGCCTTCGAGCACCCAGTAGGAATTATGTAGCGACGTGCCTTCCGCCCACGGTCCGCCAATCCCGATTGCCGGCCCGTCGGCGCATTCGATTGCCAATTGCTCGAGCCGGTCCATGGCGGCGCGCGCGAACGCGGGTTTCATGATCAGGTCCTGAACCTGATAGCCGGTGATGAACATCTCGGTCAGCGCGACAAAGTCGGCACCTGCGTCGCGCCCGGCCTCCCAAGCGCGTCTGGCCAGCGCGGCATTGCCCTCCAGATCGCCCACCGTGGGGTTCATTTGGGCCAGGGTGATGCGGAAGCGGTCGCTCATGGTGCTCTCCTTCGTCGGGGAGTTCTTAGCAGACATCGCGGCAAGGGAAAGAGTGCGGGAAAATCGCCGCGACAGGACGATTGGGGGAAAAGCGTTGCGACCCCCAAGCACCTCCACTAGATTTAGCCGCAACAGGCAAACGGCAGGCGCAGATGGGAAATATCTTGGCTTTTGGTATGAAACACGGCCTCGGAGCAGCGGCGATCGGATTTGCGGTGGCGTTCGCCACGACCGCGTCGGCGCAGGACGACCGCGTCGTCACCAAGCAATACGACGACGGTGGCGTTTACGAGGGCACTTTCCGGGACGGAAAGCAGCACGGCACCGGCACTTACCGGTTGCCCAACGGCTATGTCTACGAAGGCGAATGGGCGGACGGCGAAATCCGCGGTCAGGGCCGCGCCGAATTCCCCAACGGCTCCGTCTACGAGGGCGAATTCGTCGCCGGCAAGCCCGAGGGTCGCGGCAAGATCGTGTTCGCCGATGGCGGCACCTACGAGGGCGAATGGAAAGACGGCAAGATCAACGGCGAG
This sequence comes from Paracoccaceae bacterium, assembly GCA_037968835.1. Lineage (GTDB taxonomy): Bacteria > Pseudomonadota > Alphaproteobacteria > Rhodobacterales > Rhodobacteraceae > JBBKWG01. The sequence goes on along the minus strand of JBBKWG010000203.1, from coordinate 43,253 downwards.
GGTGTCGCGATCTATGCCAACGGCGTGCGCTACGAGGGCGGCTTTACCGACGCGCTCCACGATGGGCAGGGCCGCATGGAAAGCCCCAACGGCTATGTCTACGACGGCAGGTGGTCGCTGGGGATCAAGGACGGGACCGGGCGGATCGAATACCCCGACGGCGCGGTCTATGAGGGCGACCTGGTGCGCGGCGCGCGCGAGGGAACCGGCACGCTGACAATGCCCGACGGTCTGGTCTATACCGGCGAATGGAAAACCGGCCAGATCAACGGCGAGGGTCGCCTGACACAGCCCAACGGCGACATCTACGAAGGCCAGCTTGTCGATGGCAAGCGTCAGGGCGCGGGCAAGGTGACCTATGCCAACGGCGACATTTACGACGGCGAGTTCGACAACGACAAGCGCCACGGTCAGGGCACGTTCACCGGGTCCGACGGCTATATCTATGCGGGCAACTGGGTCGAGGGACGCATCGAAGGCGAAGGTCAGGTCACCTATCCCGATGGCTCGGTCTATACCGGCACGTTCAAGGACGATCTGGCCGACGGACTGGGCAAGATCGTCTATCCCGACGGCAACACCTATGAGGGCGAGTGGACCGGCGGCGTGATCGAGGGCATGGGCGTGGCCACCTATGCCAACGGGCTGGTCTACGAGGGCGAATTCAAGGACGCCAAGATGCACGGTCAGGGCAAGATGGTGTTTGCCGACGGCTATACCTACGACGGCTCTTGGGCCGATGGCCAGCGTGACGGCAACGGCACCGCCACCTATTCGGACGGCACCGTCTATGAGGGCAATTTCATCGCGGGCGAACGCGAGGGTCAGGGCAAGATCACCATGCCCGACGGCTTTGTCTACGAGGGCGCGTGGCAAGACGGCGAAATCGACGGCATGGGTGTGGCGACATACGCCAACGGCGATGTCTACGAGGGCATGTTCGTGCGTGGCAAGCGACAGGGCGAAGGCACCATCCGCTATGCCACCGGCGAAGAACGCACGGGCACCTGGAGCGATGGAGCGTTGCCAAGCGACGGCGAGACCTCGGGCAACTGACGCCGTTTGGGCGTCAAGGGTATCGGGCTCTATTTTCGCTTGAAAAGTGTGTTTCCACAAAGGGCACGATGCTGCCTTTCTTTCGCCAGACCCGTCGCTTATCCAGTGTGAAGTTGAGTTGCAGTTGTTGTTATAAAGAGTGTTCGCATGTTGCGTCTGACCGCCGAAAATCTCTCGCATAGGTCGAGTCTTTTTCGCTACGCCTACTTTCTTTTAAGTGGCGTGCGTTACAAGACCCATGCCGCGTGGACACGCGAAGGCGAGCCCAATCCGTTCGTCCGACCGGCGCGCAAATCGCGCGAAACAAATCGCGCTGAAATGTCCGAAGTATTCGAGATGCAGAACCCGGATTTGCGGTTCTGGCGTCCCGCACCGATCCCGAAGGATTGCTGTCCCAACGATCAGGCGTTGTCTTGCGCCCTGCCCGCTCGTCCCGCTGCGCCCACTCGCACGCCGTCACGCCGCTCGCCAACGAACATGACGTTCGTCGCCTAGCCGGTGACGACGCTTTGATGCACCCACTTTACCAGGGCACTGTCGCGCCCGAATAGTCGAAGAACCCGCCCGACTGCTGCACGCTCAAATCCTCGATCACGGCGATCAGGTTCGCCGCGGCTTCCGTCGCCGGGACGGTCTTGTGGCGACCGGCATAGTCGGCGGTGAACGGCGTTTCGACGGTGCCGGGGTGCAGGCAGACGGCAATCGCCTGCTTGTGGGTCCGGCGTAGCTCGAGTGCCGCGCCGTGGATCAACTGGTTCAGCGCGGCTTTCGAGGCGCGATAGGAATGCCAGCCGCCAATTGCGTTATCCCCGATCGAACCGACTCGCGCCGATAACACGGCAAACACCGCGCGGCGGTCCGTGGCCAGAAGCGGCAGCGCATGTTTCAGAACCAGCATCGGCCCGGTGGCGTTGACCGCGAAGAGATGCGCCAGCGCGCTGTCCGTCACCTCGCGCACCGCCTTTTCGGGTGCCTTGCCCGGTGGCGCCAGTAGACCGACTGCGACGAAAATCAGATCGAACGGCCCGTCGAGCGCGCCCAGAACCCGCGCAATACATGCCTCGTCGGTCACGTCCAGCCCGTTTTCGCGCCGTGACAATCGCGTGACCGCGACGCCCCGATGCGCCAACGCGTCCGCCACTGCCGAACCGATGCCGCCCGACGCGCCGATGACCAGTGCCCGCTCCATTAATTCCTCCGCCTGACGAGCCGCAACCTAGAGTGCAAAGCCGATCCGGCGAGGGTGCTGCGCCCTCTTCCGCGAACGCGCGCCCCATGCAAGTCTGCGGTTCATGAAAACCATCACCGAGTTCCCGCGCCGCGTCACCGTCCACGACGATGTGCGCATTGCCATGCCCGATGGCGTTCAACTGTCCGCCCGCCTCTGGCTGCCCGACGACGCTGCCGCCGATCCGGTGCCCGCGATTCTGGAACACCTGCCCTACCGCAAACGCGACGGCACGATTGCGAGGGACGAGTTGACCCATCCCTATCTGGCCGGTCACGGTTATGCTTGCCTGCGCGTCGACATGCGCGGCAACGGCGACAGCGAAGGGCTGATGGCCGACGAGTATACGGCTCAGGAATGGGACGACGCGCTGGCCGTCTTGGCGTGGCTGCGCGACCAGAAATGGTGCAACGGCAAGCTGGGGATGATGGGCATTTCGTGGGGTGGGTTCAACGCCCTGCAAGTTGCCGCGCTGCGCCCCGAGGGGCTGGAGGCGGTTATCGCGCTGTGCACCACGGTCGATCGTTACGGCGACGATATCCACTACAAAGGCGGCGCGATGCTGACCGAGAACCTCGGCTGGGCGGCGCAGATGCTGGCTTATTCCTCGCGCGCGCCCGACCCGGCGATTGTCGGCGAGACCTGGCGGCGGATGTGGCTGGAGCGGCTGGAGGCGCAGCCGTTCCTGCTGGAAATGTGGCTCGACCACCAGACCCGCGACGCCTATTGGCAGCACGGCTCGATCCGCGAGGATTATTCCGCGATCCGGGCCGCTGTCCTGGCTTTCGGTGGCTGGCACGACGGCTACCGCAACGCGCCCGCCGCTTTGGTGCGCAATCTCGACGTGCCGGCCAAGGCCATCGTCGGGCCGTGGATTCACAAGTATCCGCACTACGCCGGTCCCGAACCCCGCATCGGCTTTCTGCAAGAGGCGCTTCGGTGGTGGGATCGCTGGCTGAAAGGAATTGAAACCGGTGTTGAGAACGACCCGCGCGAACGACTCTGGCTGATGGATTCGGTCGCGCCGGCACGCTGGCTGGACACCCGCCCCGGCCGCTGGATCGCGCTTGATGGGGACGTGCCGAAACGCGTTCTTCACCTCAGCGAAACCACGCTTGGCGACATTCCCGGCCCGTTCCGGCGGCGGGTCGCATCGCCGCAGACTTGTGGACGCACCGCGGGCGAATACTTCCCCTTCGCGTTCGGCCCCGAATTGCCGGGCGATCAGGGCGACGACGACGACGTTTCGGTCTGCTTTGAGGCCGCGCCCGCCGATGCAACGACCGACATCGTGGGCGCGCCGGTGGTCCATTTGCAAGTGACCCCCCACGCTGTTTCGGGCCTTGTCGCGCTGCGCCTTTGCGACCTGCGCCCCGACGGAACCTCCGCACTTATTACCCACGGGTTTTTGAACCTCGCGCACCACGCCTCGCACGCGTTGCCCGCGCCGCTGGTGCCGGGCGAGCCGCTCGATATCACGATCACGCTCGATCAATGCGCCTACCGCCTGCCCGAGGGCCACCGCCTGCGTCTTGCGGTATCGTCCGCCTGGTGGCCGTTCCTGTGGCCGGTTCCGGACGCCGAGGGGTTCGATGTCACCTCGGGCACGCTGTCGTTGCCGGTGCGCGAAACTGCGGATGGCGACGAATGGACGTTCGAGCCGCCCGAAGCCGCAACACCCTGGCAGATCGACCGCCTGCGCGAGGCGAGCATGACGCGCCGCGTGGAAATTGAACCCGACGGCACGGAAATCACCATCATCGAGACCGACGACGGCGCGGTGCGCGACCGGGCGCACGGGCTGGAAAGCGGCGCGAAATCCGTCGAGCGCTGGTCGATCCACCCCGACGACCCGTTGTCGGCCAAGGGCGAGATCGTCTGGGAAACCACGCTGGGCCGGGGCGACTGGCGGGTGCGGACCGAGTGCAGCGCCTCGCTTCATGCCAGCGCCGAGGCATGGTCGACGCTAGCCAGGATTGCGGCGTGGGAGGGGGATGTCTGCGTGTTCGAGAAAGAGTTCGGAAGGGATATCGGGCGGCAGTTCATGTAGGTGGGGGAGGAGGCGACCGGTTACTTCGGAAGGTCAAGAAGCTGGATCTCTCCGAGGCTGAGAAATCCTCGATTCAGGAATTGATATTGAAGCGGATTGATACAAAGGCATTCAAGAACTTTCGCGATATTTGCCGTTTGATACCATTTGTCGAAACCGACGGGTTAAGCAATGAGACCGCGTTAAGTGCTTTGTCGAACGCGCCGAGTTTCAAACATCGCGCCGAATTTGCGGCCTTATATTCCAACACAGTGCAAATCGCGCGGCGACGGATTTGTGATGGCTTGATGCCAATAACTATCAGGGTGTCCAACTTATCAACGCTGCCGCGTCGAATGGCTTGAATCTGGAGCCGCCGATGTCGATACGCTTGACGCGCCAGTTGTCGTCACTTTCAAAGACATCAACGTGCTTGCAATTGTTATATAGCACTCTCACTCGAGAAATATCGTGCGATCGTTTAACGAGTTGAGTCTGAAACTCCATCATTTTTTCTCTATTGAATGGATTATAGAGATAGAAGATGGTGCCGCTTCGGGGAATAAGTTCTGCTGCATCTCCGTCCAGAATATCAACGTTTTGCACATGTGAAAACCGTCGCCTGGTTTGACCGGCGACGACGGGATCAAGTTCAAGTCCTATGATCCGATTCCTGTATCCCTGGCCTAGCCACCATTTAATGACGCGACCTTTTCCGCATCCGATGTCTACCAGAACGTCGTCCGGACCAATGCGCCCGGAGCAAAGGCGCGCTATTGCGACGTAGTCGGAATTGACCGTATCAACTGCGCCCTTGTCGCGATACTTCGTTGGGATTTTGCCGCTGAGCAGAGAACCAAATCTGAGGTCGACCAGAGCGTTTCGAAATACCCGAACTGCCTGAACGACGAATGCACAAAGACTGGTGATGCTGTGCTGGAGCATGGCCCGACTTTCCTCCGCTCAGGCGCGAGCATTCTGGAGAGGCGGCGACGAGCAAGCTAGGACCGTCTGCCATTTCTCACTTGCGCGAACCCCGTCTGACTTCGCAGATACACTAACCGTTTGCGTTCCCCAATTGGATCGCCATTGATAAAATAGGTGCACCCGCGTCGATTTCCAAAGTCGTTTTTTGGCATCTGGCGCATTTTGGCCGATGAACATTTTGTGAGCGGTCATCAGGCGGATGCACGGTTGCTGAACGGGCCATTGGTGCGGACGCAACGAGCCGCAGTTTCGTCCCGCCTTGCGGACTTTCCACCCTCGCCGGGTCAAAAATGGCATCTCGCTACCTGTGTTAACGCCGCAGTTGCCATTCCGCCCCTCCATCGCCTAGTCTCTGGCGAAGTGGTGGCGACAATGCGGGAATGAATCCCGAAAGCTGCCAAGCGGGGAGATATCGGTTTGCATCCTGTCGTATCGACAGTGCTTCAGCGTCTTGGACTGGGCCTCCTGACGCTGTTCTTCGTTTCCCTGGTGATCTTCAGTTCCATCGAATTCCTGCCCGGAGACTTCACCGAAGCCGTGCTCGGCCAGCTTGCGACCGAGGAGAACGTCGCCGCGTTCCGGCGCGAGCTTGGGCTCGATCAGCCCGCCTATGTGCGCTATTTCGACTGGATCGGATCGGTGATGACGGGCGACTTCGGCACGTCGTTCTCGGGTCGTGCATCGTCGGGCGTGGACCGGTCGCGCCCGGTGATCGACCTGATCGCGCCACGGCTGGCCAACACGCTTTTTCTCGCCTCGATGACGGCGATTATCGCGGTGCCGGTGGCGCTGGCGCTTGGCATCACCGCCGCGCTTTATCGCAATTCGATCTATGACCGGGTGGTGAACGCGCTGACGCTTTCGACGATCTCGATGCCGGAATTCCTGGTCGCCTACCTTCTGATCCTGTTCCTGTCGTCGCTGAACCCGGTGTTCCCGTCGCTTGCCAACATCAACATCGACACGCCGTTCTGGGAGCGGGTCTATCGCTGCGCGCTGCCGTCGATGACGCTGTCGCTGGTGATCATCGCGCACATGATGCGGATGACGCGGGCGGCGATCATCAACCTTCTGGCCTCGCCCTATATCGAGATGGCGCGGCTCAAGGGGCTGTCGCCGGTGCGCGTCATCATGCGGCACGCGTTGCCGAATGCGTGGGCACCGATCGCCAACGTCATCGCCTTCAACCTTGCCTATCTGGTGGTCGGCGTCGTCGTGGTCGAGGTCGTGTTCGTCTATCCCGGCATCGGGCAGTTGATGGTCGATGCGGTGACGTCGCGCGATATTCCGGTGGTGCAGGCCTGCGCGCTGATCTTCGCGACGACCTACATCCTTTTGAACCTGCTGGCCGACATCGTGTCGATTGTCACCAACCCAAGGCTCTTGCATCCCCGATGAGCGACACGCAGCAAACATATTCCGCCAAGGACGAGGTCGGGCAGGTTCGCGCCCGGCGCACCCGTCTGGAACGCATGAAGATCGAATTGCGAAAGGCGCCTCCGACCGCGTGGTTCGGCATGGTGGTGATCGCGTTCTATCTGTTCGTCGCGCTGTTCGCGCCGCTTCTCGCACCCTACGGCGAGGCCGAGATTCACCCCATTCCGTTCGCGCCCTGGGGTGGTGATTTCCCGCTTGGCACCGACCAGATCGGCCGCGATATCCTGTCCCGCCTGATCTTCGGTGCGCGCAACACCATCGGTATCGCGCTTGTCACAACGCTTGTCGCGTTCGCCATCGGTGGCGGGCTTGGACTTGCGGCGGCGATCAGCCGGGGCTGGACCGACCAGCTTTTGAGCCGCGCCGTCGATGTGCTGATGGCGATCCCGCCGCTGATCTTCGCGCTGATGCTGCTGTCGATCTTCGGCTCGTCGATCCCGTCGCTGATCTTCATCATCGCGGTGCTCGATTCAACCCGCGTTTTCCGATTGACCCGCGCCGTGGCGATGAACGTCGTCGTCATGGAATACGTCGAGGCCGCGCGGCTTCGCGGCGAGGGCCTTGGCTGGGTCATGCGCCGCGAGATCCTGCCCAACATCATGCCGCCGCTGGTGGCCGAGTTCGGCCTGCGCTTCTGCTTCGTGTTCCTGACCATCGCCGCGCTCAGCTTTCTGGGTGTCGGCATCCAGCCCCCGACGGCGGACTGGGGGTCGATGGTGCGCGACAACGCCTCGCTGATCCAGTTCGCGCAATACGACCTGAAAGCCGGGATCACTCCGATCCTGCCCGCGTTCGCCATCGCGCTTCTGACCATCGCGGTGAACTTCGTGGTCGACTGGTTCCTGATGAAATCGAGCGGGCTGAAAGAATGAGCGACGACGACATCCTCTTGCGCATGAAGAACGTCGTCATCGACGGGTTCTCGGACGAGAAATGGCACGAGATCATCAAGGGTGTCGATCTGACGCTGAGGCGTGGCGAGGTGCTGGGACTGATCGGAGAATCCGGGGCCGGCAAGTCCACGCTTGGCCTTGCGGCGATGGGATTTGCGCGTCCGGGCTGCCGTCTGACCTCGGGCGAGATCTGGTTCGACGGGCACGATCTGATGAAGATGAGCGAGGCCAAGAAGCAGGAACTGCGCGGCTCACGCATTGCTTACGTCGCGCAATCCGCGGCGGCTGCGTTCAACCCGGCGCACCGATTGATCGACCAGACGATCGAGGCCAGCCTGACCCATGACGTGAAATCCGCGACCGAGGCGCGCGACGACGCCCGCACGCTTTACGCGGCGATGGACTTGCCCGATCCCGACCACATCGGCGAGCGCTATCCGCACCAGGTGTCGGGCGGCCAGTTGCAGCGCGCCATGACCGCGATGGCGATGTCGGCCCGCCCCGATCTGATCATCTTCGACGAACCGACAACGGCGCTTGATGTGACGACGCAGGTCAACGTGCTGGCCGCGATGCGCGAAGCGGTCGACCGGTTCAACACCGCCGCGATCTATATCACGCACGATCTGGCGGTGGTGGCGCAGATGGCCGACCGCATCAAGGTGCTGCGCTACGGCGAGGAGGTCGAAGAAGCGCCGACCGCCGAAATGCTGTCGAACCCCAAGGAAGACTATACGAAATCGCTGTGGTCCGTCCGCTCGATCGAAAAGCCGGCGGAAACCAGCGACGATCATGTGCTCAGCATCGAAAATGTGACCGCCGCCTATGGGACGGTGCCGGTGCTGCACAACGTGTCGATCTCGGTTCCGCGTGGCAAGACGGTGGCTGTCGTTGGTGAATCCGGGTCCGGGAAATCGACCACCGCGCGCGTCATCACCGGGCTTCTGCCGCCCTTGAAGGGTCGCGTGATGTTCGATGGCGAGGCGCTGCCGCCGACGCTCAAGGGCCGGTCCAAGGATCAGTTGCGCCGCATCCAGATGATCTATCAAAGCGCCGACACCGCCATGAACCCGCGCCATACCCTGCGTGAGATCATCGGACGCCCGCTGGAATTCTATCGCGGAATAAAGGGACGCAAGAAGGACGAAGAGGTCGCGAAACTTCTGGAGTTGATCGAGCTTGACGAGTCGTTCATGGACCGTCTGCCGGGCGAGCTGTCGGGCGGCCAGAAGCAGCGTGTCTGTATCGCCCGCGCGCTTGCCGCCGAACCCGAGGTCATCATCTGCGACGAGGTGACATCGGCGCTTGACCAGATCGTGCAGGAAGGCATCCTCAAGCTGTTGATGCGGCTCCAGAAGGAGCTTGGCATCACCTATATCTTCATCACCCACGACCTTGCCACGGTTCAGGCCATCGCCGATGAAATCGTCGTCATGTGGCGGGGCAAAGTCGTCGAGCAGGGCATCAAGGACGACATTCTCAATCCGCCCTACCCGGAATACACCCAGCTTTTGCTGTCATCGGTGCCGACGATGGATCCGGCCTGGCTGGGCGAAGCTGTTGCAGCGCGCGCCGGGTTGTCGGTTTCCGATCTGGCTGCCGAGGCCTGAAGGCTTTCGCGAAACGATCCGGTCATATCAGCGACACAATTTCCCTAACGTAAACAGTCGCGTCAAAAGTGCGGTCGGAATGGGGTTTTTTCGCCCTATTGCCGCTGTAAGAACACTTTTAAGCCGCGGACCGGTCAAATCGAATTGTTTAGAAATGAGTAATTTATTTCATCGGAGGTGCGAAAAATGCGCATCGAACATTTGATAAGACGACTGATTCGCCGCGAAGACGGTGCAATGACCGCCTTCGGATTGATCCTATTTATTGCGATGGTCTGCGTCGGCGGGCTTGGACTTGACGTAGCCAACCTGATCACCGTGCGAACCCACCTTCAGATGGCCGCCGATTCAGCGGCCCACGCTGCTCTTATGGCGCGTGAATTCAAATCGGAATCCGAAGCCAAGGCAATCGCAGTCCAGATCGCACAACGGGCGCTACCGGTATCGAAATACGGCGACACGATAAAGGCCGAGGACATTCAGTTCGGCAAGTGGGATGTGGTCAACGACGAATTCCAGATCATCCCCGGTTCGGACGACGGCGTTCTGGTCAGCACCCAACGGCTTGCCGGTCGTGACAATGCGGTGGTGTCCTACTTCCTGCGCTTCGTCGGCTTCCAGAATTTCGATGTCGTCGCGGAATCGGTTTACGAAACCTATTATCCGACCTGTTTTCGCGAAGGCTTTGTCGCGCAGGACCGTGTCGATGTGCAATCCAACAACCTCTACACGACGGGGTCTGCATCCACTCAAACAGCCATATCGAGATTAACAACAACAACGTCTTCGAGGATGGCGTCATCGTGTCGATGCCCGACACCCGTGACCTTGTGATGCCTTCCGGCGGGTTCACCAAGAACGCCGGACTTCAGAACGCCCTGCGCGACGGTGCCTACCGCATCCGCGTGCTTCAGCGCATTTACGACATCATCGGCGGGTTCGACGATTCGTCCTCCGACTATTACCGCGCGGACTATCTGAAGCCTGCGATCAAGCGCAACGTCATGTCTGCGTCGACCAATCTTGACGCGTCGGTCTGGCGGGCAGGCGAGATCCACGAATTCGACTGTGGCAATCTGGGCAACGCAAGCGCAGGGTCCGGCGGCGTCGGAACCGGCGGCGGTTCGAGTGGCAATGGCAACGGTAACGGCAACGGTGGTGGCAAAAAGGGTGGCGGTAGCGGCGGCGGCGGTGGAAACACTGTCAAGATCCCGTCCGGCACGACCCTTGTTCGCGGCGCGATCTATACCGATTGCCTGATCACCATCGGGTCGAACTCCACGCTTGAAGACGTGCTGATCATTTCCGAGAACAGAGACATTGCCGCGATTTCCGGCGCGTCCGGCGTTACGTTTGGTCGTGATGACGGTTGCGCGCCCGGAGGCGGTTCGCAGGTCGTCACGCTTGGCGGGGTCAATTTCCCGGCGAAGCTCAGCATGTACGGCAGTCAGATCATCGCCGAGAAGAAGATCGACTTCGAGGCGAACGCCAACGGTATCGAAGGCGTGTCGATGGTTTCGGGCGGTGAAATCGACAGCACGTCGAACATGCAGATGGGCTTTTGCAATGGCGCGGGAATGGAGAACCGGTTCGAGGCGGAATACTTCCGGATGGCGCGCTAAGTCATCGCGGTTCGCTTGAGCTTGGCCTGAATGTGCATCCCTTTCATGCGGTTAGCCCGATGTTCCGTTCCGGACATCCGGGCCGACAGGTGAAGACGCGGAGACTTTACAAGCCGCCCGTCACCTCCTATCGTCTCGCTCCATGAGCCAGACCTACGATATCCTCAGCGATCATCGCAAGCTGCGTGCCCCGGCGCGCGCTGGCCTCATCCTACTCCTTAGCCGCCTCTGAGCGTGCCTTTCGGCGCGACCGCTCAGAGGAGGACCAGCGCCAGGCAACGCTAAGGAAAAGAGAGATCCGAAAATGACCCAAGACAAGAACCGCGTGTTGATTTTCGACACGACCTTGCGCGATGGCGAGCAATCCCCGGGCGCGACCATGAGCCACGACGAGAAGGTAGAGATCGCAAGCCTTCTGGACGAGATGGGCGTCGACATTATCGAAGCCGGTTTCCCGATCGCCTCGGAGGGTGATTTCGAGGCCGTCCGCGATATTGCAAAGCTGGCGAAAACGTCGGTGATCTGCGGCCTCGCGCGCGCCAACTACAAGGACATCGACCGCTGCTGGGAGGCAGTGAAGCACGCCAAGCGGCCGCGCATCCATACCTTTATCGGCACCTCGCCGCTGCACCGCGCGATCCCGAACCTTGACCGCGATGAGATGGCCGAGCGGATTCACGACACCGTCACCCACGCCCGCAATCTTTGCGACAACGTCCAGTGGTCGCCGATGGACGCGACGCGGACGGAGTGGGATTATCTGTGCCGCACCGTCGAGATCGCGATCAAGGCTGGTGCGACGACGATCAATATCCCCGACACCGTTGGCTATACCGCCCCTGTCGAAAGCGCCGACCTGATCCGCCGTCTGATCGCCGAGGTGCCGGGCGCGGACGAGGTGATATTCGCCACCCATTGCCACAACGATCTTGGCATGGCGACGGCGAACAGTCTGGCCGCCGTCGAGGGCGGTGCGCGCCAGATCGAGTGCACGATCAACGGTCTGGGAGAGCGCGCCGGTAACACGGCGATGGAAGAGGTGGTGATGGCGATGAAAGTGCGCCACGACATCATGCCGTTCACGACCGGGATCGACACCACCAGGTTGATGAACATATCGCGGCGGGTCGCCACGGTGTCGGGATTTCCGGTTCAATACAACAAGGCCATCGTCGGCAAGAACGCGTTCGCCCACGAATCCGGCATCCATCAGGACGGGATGCTGAAGAACTCCGAGACCTTCGAGATCATGCGCCCCGAGGACGTCGGACTTGCGGCCACCAATATCGTGATGGGCAAGCATTCGGGTCGCGCGGCGCTGCGTTCCAAGCTGAAGGAGCATGGCTTCGAGTTGGCGGACAACCAGTTGAACGATGTCTTCGTTCGCTTCAAGGCGCTGGCCGACCGCAAGAAGGAGGTTTACGACGACGACCTTCTGGCGCTGATGCGCGACCAGGCCTCGGGCGAGGCGCACGACCGCATCCAGGTGAAATTTCTGCGGGTTATCTGCGGGACCGAAGCGCCGCAATCGGCGGATCTGGTGTTGTCCATCGACGGCATCGAACATCGCACGACCGCGCAGGGCGACGGACCGGTCGATGCGACGTTCAAGGCGGTAAAGGCGCTTTTCCCGAACGATGCGAACCTTGAACTGTATCAGGTTCACGCGGTGACCGAAGGGACCGACGCGCAGGCGACGGTCAGCGTCAGGCTTGAGGAGGACGGACGGATCTCGACAGGTCAATCGGCGGACACCGATACGGTTGTTGCCAGCGCCAAGGCTTATGTCAACGCGCTGAACCGTCTGCTGGTGCGCCGCGAAAAGTCCGATCCGGACGCGGACGTGAAGTCGGTCAGCTACAAGGATGCCGGCTGAGAATTGCGCAGGGCGGCTGGTTTGCTCGCCCCGCAAAAAAAATATGGCGGGTTCGCCTTGATTGCCGATCGACGCCCTATTTCTGCCACAATCCTGACGTATCAGGGTCTCGAAGTCGCATGTGTGTTCCGCGAGTTCGTGTAAGTGTAACGAGTAAATGAAGGTGCTTTAGATGATGGTTTCGTCCCTGAATACTGTCCCCCTAGATCGCCAGATGGCTGATTTCTCCGGCCTGACGAAGACCTCTCCTAAATCGCGCAATCCTGCTGCTCGGCGTTATTCCAGACCGAAGCGCTATGCCCTTGCCCGGCGTAGAGGTGAGGTCTGGACGATGCCGGCGTTCGCATGTCCGAGCGATATTTTCTAACTCGCATTTTATTCAGAAACGCCCTCGGCGCGTGTCGCGGTTCTCCAGGATCCGACGCGCCGGACTGGGTGGGGCTGGGGCGCGTTCCGTGGGGGGAACGCGCCCCATTTAATTTTGGAGAGTGTCTTGCGATTTTTACTGTTGTTGCGGGCCCCTTTCCGCACCATTTCTTCCCATTCCCGACGCGCCTTGTAACGAGACTCTCAAAGCCATAGCTTGCCCGAGAACCTTAAAAAGCGAATGAAATCACATGACCTATTGTGTTGGCCTGCTTCTGAATGACGGCATGGTCTGTCTGAGCGATACGCGCACGAATGCCGGACTGGACAATATCTCGATTTATCGGAAGATGTTCACGTTCGTTAATCCCGGAGAGCGTGTCATCGCGATCATGACGGCGGGAAGTCTTTCGGTCACGCAAACGACGCTGGCCCGGCTTGACGAGGCCATACACGAGATCGAAGCAACGCCTCAGACGTCGATCCTGATGGCGCCGACGATGCTGCAAGTCGCTCGAATCGTTGGCAAAGCCCTTGCGGACGTCAGCCGGGACATCGCGGGCCGGATGGGCGACAACGCTTCCAGCGCATCGGCGTCGATGATCGTTGCCGGGCAGCGCGAAGGCGGCGATATCCGGATGTTTCTGATCTATCCCGAGGGTAATTTCATCGAAGCGACGACGGATACACCTTATCTTCAGATCGGCGAGCATAAATACGGCAAGCCGATTCTCGACCGGGTCGTGACGCCGGAAACCAGTCTGAAGGACGCCGAGAAAGCTGTCCTGCTGAGCATGGATTCGACATTGAGATCGAACCTGAGCGTCGGAATGCCGCTGGACATGGTGGTGATCGAACGGGGTCGGATGGAAATCGCGAGTGCGCGGCGGATCGAGGATCAGGATCCGACGTTCCTCAAGATGAGCCATGCCTGGTCGAAAGCGCTGCGCGACGCGTTCCTCGAGGTCGAAATCTAGTTTTCGGACTCCGTCGCCCGGTCGGCATCGAAGAAGCGGCACGTTCCGTCCAGGAATATTGCGCGAAGCTCGGGCCGCTCCATGATGACTTCGTGCTTGGCACCGTCGACGATAATCAGTTCTGCCGAGGGCCAGTCGTCGTGCAACTTCCGGATCGCGGCGGAATCGACGATTTCCTCGCGCGTGCCGAGGTAGGTCTTGACCGGCAATCGCGGGCGCGGACAGCGGGCGAGTTCCAGCATTTCGGTCAGCGATTCAGCGAGCCAGTGGAGTGATGGGCCACCTTCGGCAAATTCCTCGTGGGCCGTGGCCTGTCGGCGGAAATACTCGTAGTGATCGGGGTCGGTGGTCAGCATATTTTCATCAAACGCCGTCTTCAGCGGAAACGCTTCGGGTCCGGTTCCCGGTGCATATTTCAGGCTGAGTTCCAATCGACTGACCACTTTCGGCAGGATATTGGCCAGTGGACGCAGCGCCGGCGTGAAGTAGATGCCCCACATCGGGGCGGAAAAAACCGCGCGCCTGACCGGCAGTCCATCGAGAATGGCCCTGAGCCCGATGGTGCCGCCCATCGAATGCGCGATCAGATAATAGGGTTCGGGCATTCCGGCTTCGCGGGCGGCTTCAAGAACCTCGGCCACGTCTTTCTGGTAATCCAGGAAATGTTCGACATGGCCGAGGCGCGGATCAACGGTTAGCCTGTCTGAGAGGCCCTGCCCGCGCCAGTCAAGCGTCGCGATTGCATAACCGGCGTCGGTCAGATCGGTTGCGAGGCGACCGTATTTCTCGATGTATTCGGTGCGCCCGTTGAAGACGAAGATTGTCCCGGCGGCACCGTCAAGCGGCCAGAAACCGACGCGGATCAGGACCCCGTCGTCGGTCTTTCGCCAGACCGCATGGCCGGACGCCGGGCCTTCGGAAAGTGTCTGGTAAAACGGTGCCGGCGCGCCGGGTGTCCGGGTCACGAAAGAACGGCACCCAATCGCATTGCCGCACCCATATCGCCGTCGATCTTGAGTTGGCCCGACATGAACGCGGACGTCGGGTTCAGCGATCCGTCGAGGATCGAGCGGAAGGTTTCGGTGTCCGCCGTCATGGTGACATCGGCGTCGTCGTCGCCCGCACGGGCGCCATTGCCGTCGAGCATGATCGCGCCTTCCTCCTCGATGACGAACTTGGCGGTGCCTTCGAATCCGCTGTTCTCCAATTTGGCGTTCAGCGTTTCCACTGCCTGACCGATTACGTCGCTCATGTCGTTCTCCTCGTAAGTTCGTGATTGCCAGAGGGCTCGCATTCGCCCCGAATTGCGCTAGTCTTGGGATCGTTATGGGTCGGATACTGTCATATCTCAAATGTGCCGTTGCGGCAGCAAGCGCAAGTCTGCTTTTGCTGACGGCTGCTTTCGCGAGCGAGGACGAACTCGAGGCGTTGTTCGAGGGGTTGCTGAATGCCGATTCCGCCACCGCCGCCCAGATCGAGGGGCGCATATACGACATCTGGTCGAAGTCGGGATCGGAATCGATGGATTTGCTTCTGGAACGCGGACGCGAGGCACTGGCCGAGGGCGACAGCGTCACGGCGGTCGAGCATTTCACGGCCTTGATAGATCATGCGCCCGAGTTCGCCGAAGGTTACAATGCGCGCGCGACTGCTTTTTACCAGCAGGGTCAGTATGGAATGGCGATGGAAGATATCCGGCGCGCGCTGGCGATGAACCCGCGTCATTTCGGGGCGCTGAGTGGTCTGGCGCTGATCCTTGAAGAACTTGGAATGTCCGCCGACGCGCTTGCCGCGTGGCGCGAGGTCGAGCGGCTGAACCCCAATCGCGAGGGTCTGGCGGACGCTTTGATGCGGCTGGAACACAGCGTAGAAGGTGTGACGCTCTAGCAGTCTTTGCGGCTCATTCGTCGAGGACGAGATCGACTGGAAGGCGGGCGCGCATGATGCGGCGGGCGTTGGGAATGTCGTTTTCCATGGCGCGCTGGTGGGCCTGATCGCGGGGAAGTCCGTGTGCGATCCATCGGGCGGTCAGACGTGATTCGAGCGTTTCCTCGGCTACCGACAGGAAAGCGGAGAAGCTCCAGTAAGCCGCGAGATCGCGCCATCGAGGTTCGTCGAAGGCAAGGTAATTCCCCTCCACCACCACGATGTCCTGATCTGCCGCGATAAAGGCGCTGCCGGCGATTGCCTTGTCGAGCGCGCGATCGAAGGTCGGAATGATGACGTCCCCGCCCCCAGACAACCGGTTGATTGCGTTGATGAATCCTTCGACGTCGAATGTTTCCGGCGCGCCTTTTCGGCGCAGAAGGCCGCGGTGTTTCAGGATTGAATTGTCGAGATGGAAGCCGTCCATTGCGGCCAGTCCGGCATTGCGGCCGCGTCGTTTCAGGTCTTCGGCCAGCAGGGCGGCAACGGTCGATTTTCCGGATGCGGGGGGACCGGCGATCGCGATGAGTTGGCGTCCCGGCGCGTCATTTTTTTCCGGTATCTGGTCTGCGACCGCCCGCGCCAATCGACGCGGGCCGTCTAATTCGGATGTCATGCCGCGGCGACTTCCTCGGGGGCTTCCTTGGCGCCGGTCATGAAGGCAACCGCGTCGGACATCGTGTAGTCGCTCGGCTTGATCACGCACAGGCGCTTGCCAAGCCGGTGGACATGGATGCGGTCGGCGACTTCAAAGACGTGCGGCATGTTGTGACTGATCAGGATGATCGGAATGCCGCGCGATCTGACGTCCAGAATGAGTTCCAGCACCTTGCGCGATTCCTTGACGCCGAGCGCTGCCGTCGGTTCGTCGAGGATGATGACCTTGGAGCCGAAAGCCGCTGCCCGCGCCACCGCGACGCCCTGACGCTGACCGCCGGAAAGGGTTTCCACCGCCTGGTTGATGTTCTGGATAGTCATCAGACCGAGTTCGGTCAGCTTGTCGCGGGCGAATTTCTCCATCGCGGGCCGGTCAAGCTGACGCATCCATTTGCCACGAAAGCCGGGGCGCCGGATCTCGCGACCCATGAACATATTGTCCGCAATCGAAAGCGCGGGCGACATGGCGAGGGTCTGATACACCGTTTCAATACCGGCTGCGCGGGCGTCTATGGGCGAGTTGAAGTTTACCACTTTGCCGTCCAGATGGACCTCGCCCTCGTCGGGGATCACCGCCCCCGACACCGCCTTGATGAGCGTGGTCTTGCCTGCGCCGTTGTCGCCGATGACGGCCAGGATTTCGCCTGGCATGAGTTCGAAGTCGCAATGGTCGAGGGCGGTCACTCTGCCGTAGCGCTTGACCAGGTTCCGTCCTGAAAGAATGGGTTCCATTACGCTGACACCTTTCTGATCCACTGATCGACCGCGACTGCGGCGATGATGAGAAGTCCGATGAGAAGGAAGGTCCATTGTGCATCGGCGCCAAGCAACCTTAGTCCGAGCGTGAACACGCCAACGATGAGTGCTCCGAACAGCGTTCCCATGATCGAACCGCGCCCGCCAAAGAGCGAGATGCCTCCGATCACGACAGCAGTGATGCTTTCGATGTTCGCCAGTTGTCCCGATGTCGGCGAGACCGACCCGATCCGACCGATCAGCGCCCAGCCTGCGAAAGCGCAGATGAGACCCGACAGCATATAGACGGAAATCAGCACGCCCTTGACGTTGACGCCGGAAAGCTCGGCCGCTTCGGGATCGTCGCCGACGGCATAGACGTGGCGGCCCCAGGCCGTGTGCTTGAGCACGTAGGCCAGCAGGAATATGAGCGCCAGCATGAACGCGACGCCGACCGTGAAGACCGCGCCGCCGATATTGAATTTGGCGCCGAACAACTGCAGCAGGGGCGCGTTCGCCTCGATATCCTGAGAGCGGATGGTTTCGTTGGCCGAGTAAAGGAAGTTCGTCGCCAGCACGATTTGCCACATGCCGAGCGTCACGATGAACGGCGGCAGTTTCAGTTTGGCGATGAGGAATCCGTTGATATAGCCGCACAGCGTTCCGACGAGCAGCCCGGCCATGATCGAGATCGGGGCGGGAATGCCGTATCGGAATGTGAACTGACCCATAACGACCGACGACAACACCATGATCGCGCCGACGCTGAGGTCGATGCCTGCGGTCAGGATGACGAGGCTTTGCGCGGCGGCGACGATACCGACGATCTGCACCTGCTGAAGAATAAGCGTCAACGCAAAGGGAGAGAAGAACTTCGATCCCAGAAGGAGGCCAAATATGACAACCGAGGCTACAAGAACGATGAGCGGCACGAGAGCTGGATTGACATGCAGGAGGTGCTGGAAGTTGCCGACGAAACCGCGCTTGCGCTCTTCGAACTCGGCGACGGTCTGAGGGCCCTTGGAAATCGCGCTCTCGTAACTGTCGGTGTTAGTCGTTGGACTGGACATGGTTGATCCTCCCTTTCCGAAAGGCGTCCGTTGGACCCGTCAGATGGTTTGGGATGATGGCAGACCGGAACGCACTTGTCGCGGTCGGTGTATGGAGGGCACCGGGGCGCCCTCCAAATTTCTGACCGGTCTTAGCCCCAGCAGAGATCGTTGCCTTCGGCGACCGAGATCGAGGTCACACCGTCGACTGGCTTGTCGGTCACCAGCGCAACACCGGTGTCGAAGAACTCTTTGCCTTCGCTCGGTGCGGGCTTGTTGCCCGATTTCGCGAACTCGGCAATCGCTTCGATACCTTTGGAAGCCATCAGCAGCGGATATTGCTGGCTGGTGGCACCAATGACACCGTCGGCGACGTTCTGGACGCCGGGGCAGCCGCCATCGACCGAAACGATCAGCACGTCGTTTTCACGGCCAAAGGATTTCAGCGCCTCATAGGCACCGGCAGCGGCGGGTTCGTTGATCGTGTAGACCACGTTGATGCCCGGATCTTTCGCCAGAAGGCTTTCCATCGCCTTGCGGCCACCTTCTTCATTGCCCGCAGTCACGTCGTTGCCGACGATGCGCGAATCCGTCTCGTCGCCCCATTTGTTCGGATCGCCGACATCAATACCAAAGCCGGTCAGGAAGCCCTGATCGCGCAGAACGTCGACCGATGGCTGGCTGACGGCGAGATCGAGCATCGCGATCTTTGCATTTGCGGCTTCGTCGCCAAGCGTGGCGGCGGCCCACTCACCGATCAGTTGGCCGGCAAGGAAGTTGTCAGTAGCGAAGGTTGCATCGGCAGCGTCGATTGGGTCGAGCGGCGTGTCGAGCGCGATGACCAGAAGGCCGGCATCGCGGGCTTGAGTCACGGCCGAAACGATCGACGACGTGTCCGAAGCGGTCAGCAGGATACCGGATGCGCCGTCGGCGATGCAGGTTTCAATTGCCTGAACCTGGGTCTCGTGGTCGCCATCGACCTTGCCTGCGAATGACTTCAGTTCGATGCCAAGCTCGGCTGCTTTGGCTTCAGCGCCTTCCTTCATCTTGACGAAGAACGGGTTGGTGTCGGTCTTGGTGATAAGACAAGCGGTGGTCGAGTGCGCCGCGGCAAAGGCCGAACCGGACATCGACAGGACCGCAAGTGCGGTGCCAGCAAGTAGTTTCTTCATGGTTCCCTCCCTGGGACATTGAGTTTTCAGCGTAATGCCAAAGGCTTTCGCCTGATCACCTCCAATTGAGGTTGCATCATTTCTGCCTCGATTCGCAACGTTCGTCAATAAATAAATCAAGTTGACTTATTAAGTCGCGCGTTTCAGTTTGAGCCTTGAGAGAAGGGATATCAGATGCCCGAGAATCCGGTCGAAACGTTCAGCGCAGGGGCACTTCCAAGCGGCGTGCGCGATTATAACGAGCGTTTGCTGCTGACGATGATACGCCGATTGGGTCCGATGGCGGGCAGCGAACTTTCGCGCCGCGCGGGTTTGTCGGCGCAAACCGTTTCGGTGATTCTGCGGAGCCTTGAAAATGACGGTCTTGTGGTTCGTGGCGAGCCGGTGCGCGGGCGTGTCGGCAAACCTTCGGTGCCGATAAGCCTTGATCCACGAGGGGCGTTTTCGTTCGGCATGAAGATCGGGCGGAGGAGTTCCGATCTGGCGTTGATGGACCTCAGCGGAACACTTCTCGATCAGATCCAGATCCATTATCAATATCCGCTGCCGGACACCGTGTTCGCGTTTCTGCGGGACGGTATCCGCCAGATGACGGAAGCGTTGCCGATAAAATCGCGCAAGCGGATCGGCGGGATCGGCATTGCCGCGCCGTTCGATCTGTGGAAATGGAACGAGGAGGTCGGCGCTTCTTCCGTCGAGATCGCAGCGTGGCAAACCATTGACATTGCAGCAGAAGTTGCGCGTTTCAGTGAACTTCCGACGATGCTAATCAATGACGCGACGGCAGGCTGTCATGGCGAGAATGTCTTCGGCAACGGTGCTCGCTTTCGCGACTACGCCTATTTCTTCGTCGGCTTTTTCGTCGGTGGCGGGATCGTCCTCAACAACTCGGTTTTCGAGGGACGGTTCAGCAATGCCGGCGCCATGGGACCGCTTCGCAGCGTCGACAGGTCCGGACGGAGCGTTCAGTTGATGGACATCGCGTCGTTGCACTTTCTGGAGGACCAGATTGCCGCCGCCGGCGGTGATCCGATGCTTTTGTGGGACGGCAACGAGGACTGGTCGCGGTTCTCCGATCAGCTTGGGCCGTGGATCGACGAGGCCGCCTATGTCATGGCCGCGGCGGCCCTGTCGGCCTGCGCGGTGGTTGATTTCGAAGCAATCGTGATCGACGGTGCATTTCCCGAATACGTGCGGACCCGCCTTGTCGATTCTGTCCGTGCCAACATACAGGCAATGGACGCCCGTGGTCTGATCGTGCCCGAGATCGAGGAAGGGGGCGTCGGTGCGAATGCGCGGGTTCTGGGGGCCGCTTATGGCCCGATTTCGGCGCAGCATTTCCTGGCAAACGGCCCCTCCTCGCGGATTGCACCTGACAGCGCCACGTGAGGACAGTGCAGGCGGCGGGCCACAAGCCGCCGGAATCCACGCTTCCAATGATTTCAGGCTATGGCGGAAATCGCCGTAATGTCTTAAAGAGAACGAAATGAGGGCGCAGTGACGCTCGAGCATGAAACACCACTGTGATGTTGTCCGCTATCTGCCGTGAGGCGCACTATACTTTCTGGTAACGCAGTCGCGGTAGTCAGCATCCCAACAAAAAGAAGAAGAAGGTGATGAAAGTACAAGCCGATTCCAAACCGGTCGCCTCCCCTCGTGATTGGGTGCAGGTTCTGGCCAAATACCGCGAGCCCGACACCCTTCGCAGCAGTTTCGAACTGGCGGTCAGTCTGATCCCGTTCGCGGCCTTGTGGGTTCTGGCGTGCTGGATCGCGGATTACAGCTATATCGGTGCGTTTCTTATCTCGGTCCTGAACGGGTGTTTTCTGGTCCGTATCTTCGGCATTCAACACGATTGCGGACACGGATCGTTTCTGGACAACCGCAACGTCAGCGACTGGATCGGGCGGGCCCTTGGTGTCGTGACACTGACGCCCTACGACGTCTGGCGGCGCACGCATTCGCTTCACCACAGCCACACCGGCAACCTTGCGCGGCGCGGCATTGGCGACATCATGACGTTGACCATCGAGGAATATCATCAGCGGACTCGGATCGGGCGCTTGCTTTATCGCGCCTACCGGCACCCGATCGTGATGTTCGGTATCGGTCCGACATATATATTCATTCTCCAGAACCGCCTGCCGCTCGGGCTGATGAACCAGGGACGCAAGTACTGGATCAGCGCGATGGGCACCAATGCGGCAATCGCCGCAGTTCTGGGCACGATCATTTATTTTGGCGGGATGCAGGCGCTGTTCCTGGTCTTTTTGCCATCGACCCTGATCGCCGCGTCGATTGGCGTCTGGCTGTTTTACGTCCAGCACCAGTTCGAGGCGACCCACTGGGAGCAGGCCGAAGAATGGCAGTTGCACGACGCGGCATTGCACGGAAGTTCACACTACGACCTGCCGCCAATCCTGCGCTGGTTCACGGTGAATATCGGCATCCACCATGTTCACCACCTTTATAGCCGCATCCCGTTCTACCGGCTGCCAGAAGTGCTGAAGGATCATCGCGAGTTGATTGATTGCGGACGCATGACCCTTCGCGAAAGCATGAAGTGCGCCAGCCTGCATTTGTGGGACGAGCAAAGCCGCCGATTGGTGTCGTTTTCGACGGCACGACAATTGGCCGCGTAAACCCTTGAAGCCGTCGGCGTGTCTGTGACGCGCCGGGGCAGGTTGGTTGATCTTGCTCAAAGCAGCCGTCGTTGTCGCAAAATAGCTTGCGGCAACGGAGGCACCGCATGGTTATCGAGCACGGGCACACGAAATCCGAAATTGCCGAGCGTTTGAGCGGCGGCGCGCGCCGGACGTACCTGCGCGACATGGTGTTCGGCGCCATTGACGGTGCAGTCACGACTTTTGCTATCGTTGCGGGCGTTCAGGGGGCCGGATTACCAACGACCATTATCGTCGCACTTGGCATCGCGAATATCCTGGCCGACGGGTTTTCGATGGCCGCCGGGAATTATTCGGGGACCAAAGCCGACCTTGACGATCGCGACCGGCTTCGCTCGATCGAAGAGCGCCACATCCGCCAGGAACCCGTCGGCGAGAGGGAGGAGTTGCGGCAAATCCTGCAACTGCGAGGGCTTCATGGACGGGTTCTTGACGAGGCTACAGACGTGATAGCCGAGAACCGCGAGAAATGGATCGAGATCATGCTGACCGACGAATACGGCCTGACGCTTGATGATCCGCGCCCGCTTCGCTCGGCGATTGCGACGTTCATCGCCTTTCTGACTGCGGGAAGCGTGCCGCTGCTGCCGTTCGTGCTGGGCATCCCACAAGCCTTCGAGATCGCCATCGGTGCCACCGCCCTGACCTTTTTCGCAATCGGCACCGCGAAAAGCCGCTGGTCGCTGGCGCCGTGGTGGCGGTCGGGCGTCGAGACGCTTGTGATCGGGGGCATCGCCGCTGGTATCGCGTTCTGGGTCGGCACATTGTTCCGCGCTTGAGAAAGATCAATCTGGACTGGCAGGAACGGCGTTAGCATCTTGCAGGTTCTGGAGACTCGGCAATGTTTTCGCACGCCGTGAAGATTCTCAATTTGCAGGGATTTGATATAAAGGTCGATCCGAGCTGGCTTATCATAGCGGCGCTGATCACCTGGAGCCTTGCAACGCAGGTGTTTCCGTCGCTATCGCCAAACCTTGGCCAAGCCACGTATTACGCAATGGCGACAATTGCGATGCTGGCTTTTTTCGGGTCGCTCATTCTGCATGAACTGGCACACGCGATTGTTGCGAGGCGCAGCGGCGTCGAGATCGAGGGCATCACTCTTTTCATCTTTGGCGGCGTCGCCGAGTTAACATCGGAGCCGAAGACCGCGAGCAGCGAGTTCTGGATTGCGGTCGTCGGGCCGTTGATGAGCCTCGGGCTTGCCGGTGGCTTCTGGATGCTTGCGATCCTCGGGCACGCGTTCGGCGTTCCTCCCCCTGCCGCGGATGTTCTGATTTATCTTGCGATCGTCAACGCGATCCTTGCCTTGTTCAACTTGTTGCCGGCCTTTCCGCTGGATGGTGGAAGGGTGTTTCGGGCGTTCCTGTGGAACCGCAGCGGCAATCTGCTGGAGGCCACCCGCACCGCGTCCGGCGTCGGGGCGACCATTTCCTATGTCCTGGTCGGATTGGGCCTGTTCAGTCTTTTTGCTGGCAACCTGATGGGTGGGTTGTGGCAAGCCTTGATCGGGCTGTTCTTGTTGTTCGCTTCGCGGAGTGCCTATGCGTCGCAATTGATGAAATCGTATCTTTCGGACAAGTCCGCCGCGATGATGATGACCCAGGACCCAGTGACCGTCACGCCCGAGCGTTCGCTGTCGGATCTGGTCGATCGGGTGATGCTGCCGAACCGGACGAGTTTCGTGCCGGTGGTCGAGGATGGCGTTTTGCTGGGCTTTATCGACAATTCCGTTCTGGTGAAGATTGATCGCGACAACTGGGCGACGACGCAGGTTGGCGACGTGTTCTACGAAGTCGACGACAGCAATACGATCGCGGGAAATCTGCGGGCCGACGAAGTTCTGAAGCGCATGACCCATTCCGGGCGGCGCAAATTCCTGGTGGCCGAGGCGGGGCGACTTCTGGGGGTTCTGACGCTATCGGATCTGATGCGGTATATCGCGCTTCTGCAGGAATTGCGGTGGGACGGCAGGGGCGCGTCGATGACCTAGATTGGCTGGCAGGATCGCCCGCGATGTTGGGCCGTTAAGGCCAAACGATTTTGACTTGCGGAGCGCCAACGTCGCCGCCACTCTTTGATCCGTGACAGGGAACACCGAAGATAGACATGACAGCGCGTGGCTGACGGCGATACTCGACGCTGCGGTCGATGCAGTGATCGTTGCGGATTCCGGTGGAACGATCATTCGTATCAATCAGGCGGCGTCCGAACTGTTCGGCTACGCGCACGACGAACTGGTGGGCGAACTGGTCGATATCCTGATGCCCGAACCGATGAGCCATTTGCACGCCGGTTACATCGACCACTACCTCAGGACCGGCGAGAAGCGCATTATCGACATCGGCCGCGACGTCGAGGGCCAGCGCCGCGATGGAAACGCGTTTCCGATGCATATTTCGGTGGGTCGCGCGGACATCGACGGCGATGTGATGTTCATTGCGATCATGCATGACCTGACCCTCCGGCGCGCCACCGAAGCCGCGCTGGAAAGATCGCAGCGGCTGGATGCAATCGGGCAGATGACCGGAGGTATTGCGCATGATTTCAACAACTTGCTGACCGTTATGATCGGTAATCTTGAGCTGTTGCAGATGCGGCTGGACGACACTTCGCTTCGTGAACTGGCGGACGATGCGCTGGAGGCGGCGGAACTGGGTGCCGATCTGACATCTCGTCTGCTGAGTTTTGCGAGGAAGGGCATTCTGAAGCCCGAGTTGATCGACGTAAGCGTCGCCTGCAACGAGGCGCTTTCGCTGTTGCGCCGCACGATTGGTCCCAAGCACCGGATCGAGCTCAAACTCGACCCCGACGTCGATCAGGTCTGGCTTGATCCCGCGCGCCTTCAGAGCAGCCTTGTCAATCTGGTCCTGAACGCGCGCGATGCCATGCCCGATGGCGGCGATCTGGTATTCACGCTGTCGAATATCGAGATTGACGATTCCTACATCGCGCAGGAAACGAACGTCGCCGAGGGATCGTATGTCCGCCTGTCCATTCGCGACAATGGCGAAGGTATGAGCGAGGAAGCCCAGCGCCGTGCATTCGAGCCGTTTTTCTCGACCAAGCCGCCGGGAAAGGGGACCGGGCTTGGGCTGGCCATGGTTTACGGATTTGTCAGGCAGTCGGGCGGGCACGTCTCCATTTACAGCGAGATCGGCCACGGGAGCGAGATCAGTCTTTATTTCCCGGCCAATGCGGACACGCACTTGGAGCATATCGAGCCGGAAATCGTGCCGATCCGCGCGCATGGACGAACGATTCTGGTCGTCGAGGACGATGCCCATGTCCGCAAGGCGTCGGTCGACCGACTGCACGATCTCGGGTTCGAGACGCTGGAAGCCGAAAGCGGCGATGAAGCCTTTGAAATGCTTGCCTCGGGCGCGAAAGTCGATCTGGTTTTCTCGGACGTCATGATGCCGGGCAACCTGAACGGCTATCTTCTGGCGGACCAGCTTTCGCGGCAGTTTCCCGGCATCCGAATGCTTCTGACATCAGGCTATGCGCATTCGAGCGCGCCCGGTTCGGATGACGGACAACGCTTTGCAATGTTGCGCAAACCGTATCGGCAATCCGATCTGTCGCGACAGCTTCAGGCCCTTTTCGACAGGTCGTGATCTGTATTTTCGTCAACTTCGCTGACGAACATGTAACCGATGCCGCGCACTGTCTTGATCAGATTGGGTTGTGACGGGTCGCGCTCGATCTTCTTGCGCAGCCGTGCGACCTGATTGTCGATCGTGCGGTCCAGCGGCGTCCAGTCGATGCCGCCGGTCAGGTCCATCAATTGCTCGCGCGACAGAACGCGCTTGGGACGCTTGAGGAACACGCCGAGCAGACGAAAATCGGCGCTTGTCAATTCCTGCTCTTTGCCGTCCCGACCGAACAGCTCCAGACTATCGAGCGCGAGCGACAGTCCGTCGAAATGATATACCCTGCTACCGGACCTGCGCGCGCCGCTGCGGGGGTTTTCGACGTCGCTGCCGTTTGCCTTTTGCGAGCGCCTGAGAACAGCGCGGACGCGGGCCAGCACCTCGCGGATGTGAAAAGGCTTGGTGATATAATCGTCGGCGCCAAGTTCAAGCCCGACAACCTTGTCGATGATTTCCTCCTTGCCCGAGATCATGATGATCGGGATCTGCGATGTCTTGCGGATGTTACGGGCAACCTCGAATCCGTTGTCCGCGCCAAGGTTTATGTCGAGCATCACCAGATCAATGTCGTCGCCTGCGAACACGCCCAGCGCACATTCAGCGGTATCGGCTTCGATGATCTCGAAGCCCTCGCCTTCCAGGCTCTTGCGGACAACTGTTCGGATCTTCGGATCGTCATCGACCAGAAGCACGCGACCGGGACTCATTTCTCTGCCCCCAAAAATGTGCGTCATGTGAAAAATATGGGTTATCACTCAATCGCCCCAGAGTATATCAAAGCGACCTGTCATTACAAATTGATACAAAGCGATACTTCGACGCGGTAATTGCAGCGACACACATCGGCCAAACCCGTCACAGCAACGAAATCACGGGGATTTTTCGATGTATGTGACGCTGCCAACACAAACTCATGCCAATGCTGTGGCGCTGGACATTGATTTGTCTGTCGCTTCGCGTCCGGAGCTTTGCCTGAAGGACGGGGCCTATCTTTTCTTTGAGGGCGACGATGCACGGCGCCTTTACCGCGTCACCGAAGGGGTGCTGCGCCTGACCCGGTTGATGCAGGATGGACGCCGGCAGGTGATCGCATTCGGCTTTCCCGGCGATGTGGTCGGCTTTCCAAGTGGCGGACGTCACCACACCGATTGCGAGGCTTTGCTTCCGGCGCGGGTCGTATCCTACAAGATGTCGCTGCTGGATTCAGAGGCGGACGATCCGGTGGCGCACCAATTGCTGTTGCAGGCTGCCTTGCGCGAAATCGGCGCGATGCAGGATCACTTCTTGATGCTCGGCCGCAAATCCGCGAGCGAAAAGGTCGCCTCATTCCTGGTGGCAATGACCGAAAGGCTGGGGGCGAAAGCTGCGGCGGCGGGCCGGATCAGCCTGCCTATGCCGCGATCCGATATTGCAGATTTCCTTGGACTGACAACCGAGACGGTCAGCCGCACCTTTACGCAATTTCGCAAATCCGGGATCATCGCGCTGGAGAACATCCAGACCGTCATTGTCCTGAAGCCGGATGCACTGCTTTCGCTGGCGGAAAGTTGCGACTAGGTGGGCACGGCCAGCGATATCAGGGTTCTGGCCAATAGGCCCTGATATCGTTGGGGAGACATGCGCGGATGTCTTCAATCTCGCCTCGGGAAATCCGGGCATTCAGCAGTTTGAAAATGGTGCAAATGTCCTGGCTACCGCGATATTCGACGAGGTCCGCGACGTCTTCTTCGATGGCCGCGAAAAATTCCATCGCCTTTCGCACTTTGATCGGCGTGTGTTTTGGCACCCAGCCCTCGAAATACATACCGCGGATCAGAAGCGGCAGTTGAGCCGAAAGCTGTGCGCACTCGTCAACTTCAAGATGGTCGCGGATCCGGTGCAATGTGACGCGCAACAATCGAAGCGCGTCCTTGTGCTGAGTCCAGTCGAGCCTTTCGGTCAACTCGTTGATCCATTCGTGCGTGATCTGGACGGTGTGATCAATGACGGCAAGTCCCTGAGCGGACATTGGCATTCTCCCTTGTTATGATCGGATTTCGCCGGTGGTGGTCTTGTCCGCCTTCCCGATCATCCGTTCGGCAAGCGCGATGGTCATTGCGCCGATGCCCAGCAGAACAAGGGTGAAATTGGCGACCCACCCGACGAATGGGATGTAGTTCAGCGCGCCAACCACGATCAGGGCAAGCGCGAGGATCCCCAGCCTGAGCGCGTTGGTCAGTTCTTTTCCACCGGCGAACGCCTGCCAGACGTGAACGGCGACAGAATAGGCCCCGAGCGCGTATCCGAGGATCCACACGAGAACGATGGCGAGGATGACAATCGGCACAAATAGGATTCCAACGATCGTCATTGCCGAGACCGGGACCAGACCGAACAGGGCAGACAGGCCGACTACTCCGGCCAGCATGGTTTGACCCGGGCGGGATACCAGCGAAGTTCGGAGGTTTTCCACGGGTTTGAAGAGGAAAGCGAGAAAGAGCGCGCCCAGGATCAGGAGGAACGCGAGGGTTATCAGGAAGCTGGCAAACATCGACATGAAGCCGGGCAGAACCGGGTATTCGGTCACATCCCACACCTCGCCAATGTCATCGAGCGTTTGCGGGACACTCAGCTTCTCGAAGGTAACGCGGTCGGCCGGGATGACCCGTTCGGGGACCAGGATTTCGCGCTCCGACGAATAGGCGAACTTGCCGGAAATCACGGCGTTCGGGCCGAAAGTGATGGTGCGGGCCGTGATCCACGTGTCGCCGGTTATTGCCGCGTTCAGGACGACTTCGCGACCTGCTGCGGAAAGGGCGCCGTTCACAGGTCCGTCGATGGTGACGGTTTCCCCCATCAGGCGTGCGTTGCCGCCGATAACCGCGTCTTCCGCAGTGCGCACGGTAAAGCCGATCAGCGACAAGTCCTGCGCGACGGGTGCGCGAATGGAAACCGTCGCGCCGGCAGCATAGAGATCGCCGCTGGTCTCGGTTTCGATATCGACGTCAAATCCGGCGGCGTGCAAATCGCCCGCGACCGTCCCTTTCGCGGTCACGGCGCGACCTGCGATAAAAGCATCCTGCTTGGCATCCAGCCTTTCGACGACCGCGCCACCGGCGACAAAGTCGTCTGATCCGTTGCTGCGCGAAAGCGTGTCAGCGGTTGCGGTCCCTGCAAGTACAGAAATCACCGACAGGCAGAGAAGGAGCCGTTTTCGTGCCATGAAATATCCTCCGAAAAATGTGCGTCAGTCTTCGGTATACCGCGAATTCCGCGTGCCCGATTGACGGGGATCAACCGCGTCGCTCGACTGTCTTGCCAATCAGCAATCGGCGCATTGGTGCGCCAGTTCGTTATTGTTGGAGACATGAGATGCCCAAAAATTCACTTCCGGAGATCCTGTCCGACGAGATTTCGACTTCGCCGTTCTTCCGCAATCTCAATCGCGAAATGAACCAGTTCTTCGATCGTGTTCGTCAACAAGTCCCGACGTCCGTTTCGGAGTCCTTCGAGGCGTCGGGCGGCCCTTTGATGCCGGCACTTGATATCGTCGAGACTGATGAAGCGATTGAAATCACCGCAGAAATACCCGGCGTCAAGGAAAGCGACCTTGATGTTTCGATCGCCAACAATGTGCTGACGCTGAAAGGCGAGAAATCGAGCGATCATGAGGAAAAGGAAGACACCGATCACCTTGTCGAGCGTCGTTATGGCAATCTCCGGCGCAGCATTCCGCTTGGTTTCACGCCGCACGAGGACGCCGTGGTGGCGAAATTCGCTGATGGCGTGCTCAAGCTGCGCATCGCAAAGCCAGCCGAGGCGAAAGCGTCGGTTCGCAAGATCAAGATCGGCAAATAGTGCGCTTTCGCAACAGGGGTGGCGGCAGACGCAATGTGACGTCGGTGATGTGACGACCAAATTGAGCCGGGCGACACTGGGGTGCGATCATAAACAGGTCTGATCTATCTCAATACGACGCTGCGCGTCTTGGCGTCTAATGGAGCGTGATTGATCCGGAGCACGAGATAACCTTCCAATCCCGGTCAGCAAAGGCTGAGTATGCCCGAAGATCAGCAGGAAATTCTCGAATTCCTGAAACAGAACCGTTCGGACGGGCCGGCGGACGTGGATCGGGTCATTGAAACGCACGGCGCTGTCGTCTTTCTGCACACCGGCGAAGCGTTGAAGATCAAGCGCGCGATCCGCTACGATTACCTCGATTTCTCCACACTTGAGCTACGCAAGGCGATGCTGGAAAGGGAACTTGAGCTAAACAAGGACGCTGCACCGGAACTTTATCGGGACGTTGTTGCAATCACGCGTGAAGGCGACGGATCGCTAGCTTTCGACGGATTCGGGCCGGTTGTCGAGTGGGTGCTGCGTATGGACCGTTTCCCCGACGACGCCGAATTGTCGGTCATGGCTGACCTTGGCGTGATCGACGCAAGGGTCGCCGAGGCGCTTGGACGATCGCTGGCCGGCTATCACCGAAAGGCACCAAAGTCAGAACTCGGCGGTGCGGAATTGATCGGTGATATCGTCGATGAACTCGACCGCGTTCTTGGTGGCATGACGGCGGAATTGGGCGGCGATTGCATCAGTCGCTTCATCGCATCCGCGCGCGAGGTGCTGAACAGGCAAAGTCGATTGCTTGATGACCGAACAAGGCTGGGCTGGGTCCGACGCTGTCACGGCGATCTTCATCTTCACAATATAATCATGTGGAACGGTCAACCGACGCCGTTCGATGCGCTTGAATTCGACGAGCGGCTTGGCACTTGTGATATCTTGTACGATCTGGCGTTTCTGTTGATGGATCTTGATCACCGAAGGCTGCCGGCCATCGCCAACCGAGTGCTGAACAGCTATCTTTATCACGGAAAGGAGGACGAGCATCTTGAGGGACTTGCGGCGCTGCCGCTCTACCTCGCCATCCGGGCAGCGATCCGCGCAATGGTCGATATCCAAACCGCCGACTTCCAGTCCAATCGGCCCGCGCTTATCGGTGACGCCCATATTTTCATGGATCAGGCGATTGCCTATCTTGATCCGCCGCGCCCGGTCCTTGTCGCCATTGGCGGTTTGTCGGGAACTGGAAAGACCACTCTCGCCCATCGTATCGCGCCAATACTGGGTGCGTTTCCCGGCGCCATCCATCTTAGAAGCGATCTGGAGCGAAAGGCCCAATTCGACGTCGAGCCCAACATTAAGTTGCCGCCGGAGGCTTATCACCGGGATGTAACGGATTTGGTTTACGTTGCGCTTCGCGAAAAGGCGCGACGGGCACTTGGCGCGGGACATGCCGTCATTCTGGATGCCGTCCATGGTGATGTTTCCGAACGAACTCTGGCGCAGACGATCGCTGAAGACCTGGGGTGCGCGTTTTGCGGCATATGGCTTGATGCAGGTATCGAAACGCGGGTGCAGCGCGTGGACGGGCGCGCGTTGGACGCATCAGATGCCGATGTCACCGTTGCGCGCCAGCAGGAACTGACCAGCGTCGGTCCGATTACGTGGCACCGGGTGGAGAGCGACGGGGAACTTGAGACGCTTGCCGCAAATGTTCTGCAACGGATCATGGCCGATAGTGGAGCGATGAGGACTTCGAACCCTGAGGAATTGCCGCCGGATTGAGTGAGATCAAAGAATTTCGCTGACGCCCGGATAGAATCCGGGGACGGATTTCATCAGGAGAACGTCCATGCGCGAGAATGCCCTGCCTCGTCTTGATGCGAGCGACAATCCCACCGTATGCTGCCCACGATTCAATCCCGAAGGATGGGATAATCAGGAACTGCACTTCAAGGACAAGCCGTTTGTGCGGGCGACCACCAAAACCGCGATGCACGTCCCGCTGGACATGGGCCATGTGTTTACTCGGGTGCAAACCAATATCGAGGACGCGAGCGCCTTTGATCCCGAACAGACGCTTGTGCTTAGCCGCGACGTTTCGCCTTGGGAAACCGAGCACTATTTCGCCGTAACAAGTGAGGTGGACAAAGAGGAAATGACCGCGTTGAGCGGCGACTTCATCACTCGGGTGTTTGAGGGGCCCTATCGCAAGGTCAAAGACTGGACCCACGAAATGAAAATCGCCGCAAAAGCGCACGGGCACGAAGCAAAGCGCGTGTTCATGTTCTACACGACATGCCCGAAATGCGCGAAGGTCTACGGCAACAATTACGTGGTCGGTGTGGCGGAGGTTTGAACCGGAATGTCGGGCGCAGCGGTGTAGATTGCCGCGCTGATGCTGGCGAAATCCTGAGTGCGGCCGGTGCGATTGTCGCGTCTTCAGTTGGCGACCCCCTTGACCTTCCCACCGCTGGAAGGGTGCACAGTCCTGAAATGGAATCAAACCCGGGGACTCGACGATGAACACAACTTCCTCTCATCATTCAAACGCCGCTTCGTTGGCGACGATATATGTGTGTCCGATGCACCCGGAGGTGCGGCAGGAGGGACCGGGGGATTGCTCCAAATGCGGGATGCATCTAGTCCCGGAAAGCGAGGTCGACGCCCACGCGCACCACGACCATCAGGCGCACTCGGAAGTCCATGCAGGTCAGAAACCTGCCGACGGCGGCGACTATGACATTGTGCCCACGGGGTATGATGGGCCGGTCTATACCTGCCCGATGCACCCGCAGGTTCGCCAGCTCGATCCCGGATCGTGCCCGATCTGTGGCATGGGGCTGGAACTGGAATCCGCGACGATGGTCGAGGACGGACCGAACCCCGAACTGGTG
Source organism: Paracoccaceae bacterium (assembly GCA_037968835.1). Taxonomy (GTDB): domain Bacteria; phylum Pseudomonadota; class Alphaproteobacteria; order Rhodobacterales; family Rhodobacteraceae; genus JBBKWG01. The sequence continues at coordinate 10,571 of JBBKWG010000203.1, read as the reverse complement.
GACTTCACGCAGAGGTTCTGGGTCGGCACCGCGCTGACAATCCCGCTTTTGATCCTGACGATGGGGCCGATTGTCGGCTTCTCCGGGGTCCGCGATATTTTCGGCGAACGCGGGACGCTCTGGATCGAATTGATCCTCGGCACTCCCGCCGTCTTATGGTGCGGTTGGCCCTTCCTTGTGCGCGGGTGGAATTCCTTCCGCACGGGCAACCTGAACATGTTTTCGCTGATCAGCATGGGCGTGATGGCCGCGTGGCTGTTCAGCGTGGTGGCGGTGCTTGTCCCGCAGATATTCCCGGACGGGTTCCGGGACGCCGATGGCCATGTTGGCGTGTACTTCGAGGCCGCGGCGGTCATCGTGACACTGGTTCTTCTTGGTCAGGTCATGGAGTTGCGCGCCCGCGAAGGCACCGGAAAGGCGATCCGGGCATTGCTGGACCTTGCCCCGAAGATGGCCAGGATCATCCATGACGATGGTTCGGAAGACGAGATCCCGCTGGAAGACGTGCAGGTCGGGGACAAGCTTCGGGTTCGCCCGGGTGAAAAGGTGCCCGTGGACGGCATTGTCAGCGACGGTCGCTCGTCGGTCGATGAAAGCATGATCACAGGCGAGCCCCTGCCGGTCGAGAAGGTGGCCGGGGAAACCGTGACCGGTGCCACGATCAACGGGACCGGATCGCTGATCATCGAAGCGCGGCGCGTCGGTGCCGATACGATGTTGAGCCGGATCGTCGAAATGGTGGCAAAAGCTCAGCGCTCGCGGGCGCCGATCCAGAAATACGCGGACAAGGTTGCGGGCTATTTCGTGCCGGCAGTTATCGGAATAGCGATCCTGGCGTTCATCGCCTGGGCGATTTGGGGTCCGGCGCCGTCGCTTTCCTATGCGCTTATCTCGGCAGTGGCGGTCCTCATCATAGCGTGTCCCTGTGCGCTTGGACTGGCGACACCGATGTCGATCATGACTGCAACCGGGCGCGGGGCACAGGCGGGTGTTCTGATCAGAGACGCCGAGGCGCTTGAGCGTTTCGAGAAGGTCGATACGCTGATCGTCGACAAGACCGGCACGCTGACCGAAGGAAAGCCGAAACTTGTCGGTGTATTTCCGCAACCCGGCCACGACGAGGAGGAGGTGCTGCGCCTTGCGGCAACTCTTGAAAAGGGGTCGGAACATCCACTCGCAGAGGCGATTGTTGCGGGGGCCGAAGCGCGTGGCGTGGACCTTGGACAAGCCGGTGATTTCGAGGCGGTTACCGGCAAAGGCGTCAAGGGAATTGTCGATGGCCGGTCGGTCGCGCTCGGCAATCTCAAGCTTGTGCAGGATCTGGGGCTTGAAGCAACCGAACTGACCGAGCAGGCAAACGCCCGACGCGACGAAGGTGAGACGGTTATGTTCGTCGTCGTGGACGGCGAAATCGCGGGCACGGTCAGCGTCGCCGACCCGGTGAAAGAGACAACGCCTGCCGCGCTCAAGGCGCTGCATGAACTGGGGTTTCGGATCATCATGGCGACCGGCGACAACGAACGGACCGCCAAGGCCGTCGCCGCGCGTCTGGGGATCGATGAGATCCGCGCCGACGTTCTGCCTGAGGACAAGGCGACCATCATCAAGGAGTTGCAGGCGAAAGGCGCGAAAGTCGCGATGGCCGGCGATGGGGTAAACGACGCACCTGCCCTTGCACAAGCCGATGTCGGGATCGCGATGGGAACCGGCGCTGATGTCGCGATCGAGAGCGCCGGCATCACATTGGTCAAAGGCAATCTTGACGGCATCGTCCGGGCGCGGCGTCTTGCGCGCGCAACGATGCGGAATATCCGGCAGAACCTGTTTTTCGCGCTGATCTACAACGCGTCGGGTGTTCCGGTGGCTGCGGGCGTCCTGTTCCCGGTGTTCGGCATCCTTATCAGCCCGATGTTCGCGGCATTCGCCATGAGCGCATCCTCGATTTCGGTGGTGCTTAATTCCCTGCGGCTGAGGGCAGCGAAGATATGAAGGCTTTCGCATATTTTCGTGGTCTGCTCGCCGGAGCGGCGATCTTCGCGTCGGGCGTGGCGAGTGCGCACGAATTCACAGCGGCGATCCTGGCGGCGGGTCCGGACCGCGAGACGGTACTTGCGGACGCCGTTCGCGGCTTCCTTTTGGCGGCAGACGAACGTGACGGTCACCCGAACGAGACGTCAGACGGTCATCTGGGCGGGGTCGATGTGCAGGTGCTTGCATTGCCGCCGGGTGCTGCCAGCAAGGTCGAAGGGCTGACGGGAACGCCGAAGCTGCCGCCCGGGGTCGTCATCGCACTGGGACCGGAGGCAGACGTCACTAAAGCCGTCGCGACCTATTCGGGCGACAGCATAGTTTTTGGTTCAGGCACATTGCCAAGCGACTGGTCGCTGGCCACCGCGACCGACAGCTTTGCCGTTCGATACCAAACGCTATATGGTGCGTCGCCCACAGAGGCCGCGGCGCAAGGTTACAACGCAGCACGCAGGCTCGATTTGGCCATCCGTCCGCTGGACGGGCTGGAGCCGAGGGCAGAAATCGAAGCGGCGCTTGCGCGGACTGAGCGGGGTATCGAGTGGTAGACAGACCAGTTGCTACCGAAGTCTCAGATCGACTTCCAAGCCAGCAAGGAGACGAGAAGATGAAATCGAAATTGATTGGTATCACGGCGCTCTGCCTGATCGCGTCGCAATCGGGTGCAACGGATGGCGGAACTCACATGATGTCGGGCGATATGATGTCGCCGGGTCTATTGGTGCCCGAAATGAATGCCGAACGCGGGCGGGAGCTATTTGCTTCAAAAGGGTGCGTGATCTGCCATTCCGTCAACGGGGTTGGCGGTGAAGACGCGGCGATGTTCGGCGCAGAATTCATGGAAGAGGCGATGAACCCGTTCGAGTTCGCGGCCCGGATGTGGCGAGGCGCGGCTGCAATGGTTGCCTTGCAGGAGGACGAAATGGGCGAGCAGATCGAGCTTACTGGCGGCGAGTTGGCCGATATCATCGCCTTTGTTCACGATCCCGAGGAGCAGAAGAAGTTCAGGAAATCCGATATTCCCCCCGAAATCGAAGAAATGATGCATCACGAGGGCGAGGACGATCATCACGAGACAGGCAAGGACGACGATCACGACTGAGCGTTTCGAACGCGCGGGGGGTAATTGCGCTCTAGAGAGGCAACCGGACAGTTGCCGCCAATCCGCCGCCTGATCGGTTGGTGAGAGTGATGTCGCCGCCGTGAGCGCGAATGACAGAACGCGCGATTGCCAGCCCAAGACCAGCGCCGCCAGTATCGCGGTTGCGGGACGTTTCGATCCTTTGGAACGGCTCGAAAACCGTTTCAAGCTGATCTTCCGGCAATCCGGACCCCTGATCTGAAATCGAGATAATCGCCTCGTCGTCCTGACGAAGAAGTCCGATTTCGGCGCGATCGCCATATCGAATGGCGTTGTCTATGAGATTTCTCAATGCGCGTTTGAATGCGACAGGACGGACCTTTGCCAAAGTGGTCGGCGCATTGTCCTTGAAGGTCACACGCTCGTCCTCGTCGGTTTCGGCGGCCAGATCGCGCAGCATGTCGGCAAGATCAATTTCGGCGGATTTCTCGGCTTCGGCCTCGCCACGGGCAAAGGCCAGGGTTGCCTCGGCCATCATCTGCATTTCATCGACCATCGCCATGAGCCGATCCCGGTCCTCCCCCGCTTCGATGAATTCCAACCTCAGGCGCATGGCCGTCAACGGCGAGCGCAGATCGTGGCTCAATGCGGCCAGCATCCGCGTCCGGTCACTCAGAAACCGACTGAGGCGGTCTTGCATGCTGTTGAAGGCGCGGATTGTATCGCGCACCTCCTGAGGCCCGGATTCAGGCACATCGGAGCGGATTTCCCCACGACCGGCGTGCTCAGCAGCCCTTGCAAGAGAGCGCATGGGTTTCACGACACGAACTGCGGTGATGATGGCCACGACAGTAATCAATGCGGCTGCAATTGCGAGAGCGAGGATATCAGACGACAGCCACTGGCCCACGGGTCGGTGGAACATTGAGCTTATATTCAACCACGTCCCGGAGGAAAGCTGGACGGACATCGCGAGTTCCAGTGGTCCGGTACGCTCTGCTAGCATCGACGCGTGCATCTGCTGCATCGAGATCGGCACATCGTCGATGCCCGGAAGGTTGGCGGTCCGGTCGTGGACTTCCAGTCGCACGTCGCGGGCAGGATCGCTCAGCGCGCGCCGCAGCCTGTCGGCCACTCCCGCATCGTCGTGATAGGTGTGATCGACCGCGGGCTTGGGGCTGATCCAGAACCGCACCAAGGGCGAACTTGCCGCGGCGATGATTTCGGCATGAAGATCGGTCGGGGCGCTTTCAAGCAGCTGCACCACGTTCGCAGCACGTCCCGCGGCCTCGAAAGCGAGCGCGGCACGGACCGCGCGATCACGTTCGTCGCTGAAAATCACGAGGCTTAGTCCCTGGCTGATAACAAGCGCCACAAGCAGCATCACCAGAAGCTGCCCACCCATGGATCGCGGGAAAAACCGGCGCGTCACTGAAGCGTCCTGACATCTGCCGAAAGCGAATATCCACCGCCCCAGACCGTGGTTATCAACCGCGGATCGGTCGGATCCAATTCGATCTTGCGCCGCAATCGGCTGATCTGGTTGTCTATGGCCCGGTCAAAAATCTGGGCCTGCCGACCGCTGGTGAGGTCCAATAGCTGCGCGCGGCTGAGCACGAAACGCGGTCGTTCGAGAAATACGGTCAGTAGCCGAAATTCGGCGGTTGTCAGCGTGGTTTCCACGCGATTGCTGTCGGTCAGCACGCGCCTGTCGCTATCGAGTTCCCATCTATCGAAGGCGATCCGATGTCCTGCGAGCGATCCACCCTCGATTTTCACCGGCTGGCTGCGGCGGAGTATGGCCCGGATACGCGCCAGAAGCTCGCGGGGGCTGAATGGCTTGGCAAGGTAATCGTCGGCGCCCATCTCAAGTCCGACAATCCGGTCTGTTTCTTCTCCGAGCGCCGTCAGCATGAGGATTGGAAGATCGCTTTCGCTGCGCAGACGCCGACACACCGACAACCCGTCTTCACCGGGCATCATGACATCCAGAACGACCAAGTCGAAGTTACCTGCCTTCATCGCGGCATCCATTGCGCGGGCATCGGCGGCCACAGTGGCGCGCATTCCGTTCTTCTCAAGATAGCGCGCAAGCGCATCGCGGATGTCGCGATGGTCATCGACGACGAGGATGTGAGGACTTTTGGACATCGGTCTCGGCGAACGGCTTTGCTTAGTTTTTTCTACACCCTGCCTACCATCCAAAGTCAGAAAAGTTGTGCCGTTTCCCGAGCGTTACCCGGTTTGACACACATTGCGACAAATTCGGTTCCGCGCTGACAAACTTCTGAGACAGTTGCACGTCAACTCCAGCGTATAGAAACGCAAATTCGGAGGACGAACTTATGAAACGCCTTGCACTTACAACAACGATCCTTGCCGCGCTTGGCGCGGTGGTTGCGATCCCGGTCCTCGCGGACAGCGATCATGGATCCGGACAAGCACGCCGAGGCGATAACGCAGGCGGCTTCCATCACTCGGCATCGGAAGGTGGCACGGGGGATCACATGAGTGGGATGATGGAGATGATGCACAGTGGTCGCGGCGGCATGATGGGTGGCGGTATGATGGGCGGCGGTATGATGGGTGGCGGTATGATGGGTGGCGGCATGATGGGCGGCGCAGGTCATCTGCAGGAACTGTTCGACGCCGACGAGGATGGCAACGTCACGCCGGAAGAACTACGAACCGGTCTGCTTGAATCCCTCGGCACATACGACGCCGACGGCAACGGCTCCCTTTCGCTCGAGGAATTCGAGACCATGCATTCCGCGCATATCCGCGAGACGACTGTTGACCGCTTCCAGGCCTTCGATGCTGACGGCGACGGACAGATCAGCGACGAAGAGATGGTTGCGCCGGCTGACCAGATGCGGCGGATGATGGCGGTTCGCAACAGCGGACAGCAGCAAGGCATGCCGATGAACGACGGCGACGACAATGGCATGATGAACGATAACTGAAACCGGGCAGCCGAGGCTGGTCCGCCGGATCACGCCTCGGCCGCGCGATGAAAGGAAGTCACGATGAACGGACTTGGAATGGGATTCGGGATGGGTTTTGGCTGGATATGGGGCATTCTGCTGCTGGTGCTGGTCGCACTTGCGATTGCCGCGCTCGTCAAATACCTCAAGAAATAACGATTGGAGTTAGCAAAATATCTTACACGATGGATCGCCTCTTCCCGGGTGAGAGCATTGACGAGATCGACGCCCGGACCCGCAGCGCGCTGGCCGATGCCGGCTTTGGTGTGCTGACGGAAATCGACGTGCAAGCGACGATGAAGAAGAAGCTGGGGGAAGAAATGACCGGATATCGCATCCTAGGCACTTGCAATCCGCAGATGGCGTTTCAGGCGATCGAGATCGAACCGAACGTAGGCGCGATGCTGCCGTGCAACGTCATTCTTCGCGAGACCGACGGCGGCGTTCAGGTGTCCGCAATCGACCCGGTTGCTTCGATGACGGCGATCGAAAATCACGAACTGCACGCGGTTGCGGGCAAAGTGCGGGATATGCTGGCAAAGGTGGTCAACGCGATCTGACGGGATTGCAGCGCGTCGGGTAAATCAGAACGTGGCGGCCACCATTCGGATCGTAGTGGTGTCGTCGCGACCCGGACCGGGCTGAGTCCACGCGATGTAAATCGTGCTGCCACTTCGCACCATCCGCGGAAAATTGATCGACCCGGGCGCTGTGTTGACCATGATCGTCTCAGAGGTTGCACATCCGTCCTGAGGCGTTGCGAGGCAAATACGAAGTTCTTCGCCCGCATTGGTCCATTCAACCCACGAAACGATGGCGGATCCATCTTCCAGTTGCAGAACATTCACTCGTCCCGCAGCCTCGCCGCGGTCGATGCGCGAGGGGGATTGGAAACTCAGTCCGTCGTTGTCCGAGAAGGCAATGTTGACCGCAGGTAAGTCGTTGGCGGCGGTAAACCACGCAACGACCGCGTTCGAGCCATTGGCGTCGATTGACGGGCCGTTCACCGGGCAGCCCGAGATCTCCCAACCATCGTCGTAGACAGAGATCGGTTCGGACCACGCACCCTTGGACATGCGGATTAGCGAAATGTCGCGAATTTCGGTTTCGGTCCGGTCACGGTACACGACCAGAATTGTTCCGTTACCAGTGATGGCGGCAGATGTCTGACAGCAAGTGCAGGTGCGCAGATCAAGTGCGGTGTCTTCCGAGAATTCGCCGTCAAGCGTGACGAACGTGGTGCGAAGCTGCATCGCATTCGTGAAGGCGGTTGCCTTTTCCCCGTCCGAAGTCTCGTCATAGGCGCGTGCATCAAGCCAGATAACCGCGAGTTTGTCGTCGGGGACAGGCAGCAGTGTCACGAAGCCGTGCTGGCTTTGCGTGGCATCGCGGTGCGGCACGAGAACCTCGCCCCACGTCGCGCCCTCGTCGCCGGAGAGAGAAATATTCACATCGTAGGAATATTCGCTCGTACCGGTTTCGCGGAGCCAATGTGCCGCAATGGTTCCGTTCGGAAACGCGGCCACCGAGGGAAAGTCCGCCCAGTTGACAAACAGATCGTCCGACGAGACGACTTCATTCGGAGTGGTGAAGCCATCCTCGTTGCCAATTGCCAACATGACCGCGAATCCGTTGTTCGCCGGTTGCGTCCAGCTCACAAGAATGCGTCCATCTGGCAACGCGAAGAGATTAGGCTCCTGCGCCTCGCTGCTGGCAGGCACATCAAGATATTCAATCGAGGTGAACAGAGACGGCTGCGCGAGGGCTGGCTTGGGGCTGAAGATCAGCCCCTGCAGAGTTGCCAGCAACGCGATGGAGATGGCGCGGTTTAGCCGATTAAGTTGAGACACGGGTGTTTCGCTTCCTATCCGACGGGCCGCCAGTTTTCAGAGGATTATGCCCGTGCGGGGACCCTATCGTGCACGCAGGCGGTCGAGAACACAGGTTTCAATCACATTGAAGCTAGATCGCGAATTTGACCGATGTTTCTTCGCAGTTCGCGTCACACCCATCCAAAGACGCGCATCGGCATCCAGATTCCCATGAACATCATCATCAGATTTTCGGTAAGTGACACAAACCCCAACGGAACATTCGATTCTCCGCCGACGCAGGCACATTTCAACTCGCGTCCATCGACGTAGACGGCCTTGAAGACGGAAATGGCACCGATCGTTCCGATGAAAAGCGCAATTGGTGCGCTGACCCAGATCAGGGCACCTGCGATCATCAAAATGCCCGCAATCGCCTCGCCGAACGGATAGAGATAGCCGTAGCGCACCCAGCGGCGCGCGAGGAGGTCGTAGTTCAGAAACATCGTGGAAAAGCTTTCCAGATCGCGAAGTTTCTGGATTGCCAGGATACACATCGAAATCGCAACGAACCACTCGAACCCACGGAGTGTGAACAGGGCTCCGTAAACCGCCCAGCTGAGCGCCAGCGCCATCAGGAAAGCGACCACGAAAATGGCGATCACCGGCTGATAAGTGGTGTCGTCTTTGTCGGGAACGTCCTGCCCGAAGTACTTGCGAAGCGCATCGTAACCGCCGATGCGCTCGCCCCCGATGAAGACCTGCGGTGTCGTATCGACACCGTGCTTATGCTTGAAAGCGTCGGTCTCGTCCGCGGTCTCAAGCCAGTTATCGTCAACGGCATATCCCTCGCGTTCAAGAAGATCCTTTGCTTTCAGGCCGTAGGGGCAGACATGATCCTTCATGACCATGCGGAAAAGCTGTGCGGTGCGTGGGGTGTCCTTGGGCATGGCGTCATCCATTTGCGGAGTTGCAAGTCCAGTAGCCGTTGAACCCGATACGAAGCGGTGGCTCGGTCTGAAGATCGAAAATCAGGTTGGCGCCTTCGCCATCGTCGCTATCCGGTCTGATCTCGACGTTTACGCCGTCCGCGCTGAATGCCTGGCCGGCCGCGTTATCCGGCGATATGTCCAGACGGATGAGCGAACCCGAAACCTTGATCACGGCACCAGTGTCGGATGCCACGAGAACGGGGTCGGCGTCGACTGCCCGACTGAACTCGCATTTGCCCGCATCGCTGAGCGCACGCTGGATTTCTTCCGCCTTCAACGGCGCCGGTCTGATTCCGGCGATTTCCGGCGTTTCCAGTGCGACCGCGAGCGTTTCAATAGACGCCGGCTCTGAATTCTCTCCCGTCGGAAAGCCCGCTTCTGCTTCGCCGTTCTCGGTTATGTCCTCGATAAGGAAGCGCATTTCCGAGATTTCACGGTTTTGCGCCGTGACGATATCGCTTGCGAGTTTGGCGACGCGCGGATCGGTAAAATTGGCGCGACTGCTGGTTAGAACTGCAATCGAGTGGTGCGGAATCATTGCGCGCATCCACGAGCGATCCTGAATGGTGTCCTGACTTCGGAACAAGTAAATCGCTCCAACGAAAATGACCGCGCTGCCGACGAAAATCGCGATGTTGACCGTGCGGTTTGCGTACATCCCCAACATGAAAGCCAGCATGATGACCGCCATCATGGCGCCCATATAGAGCGCCATGTAGACTCGGCTTTCACTGAAATAGAGGTGTTCTAGCGCGTACGAGTTCGCATACATCAAGCCATACATCACGATCGTTGACGTGATAATCATCGCAAAAAAGCGCCAGTAGGACATGTAAACCTCAAATTCCAATCAATTCTTTAGTGGGAACGACCCTCCAGCGCTGGAAAGTTCCGACAAATTCCGGATTTTTATTTGGGGGGATTTGCGGACGCTCCCTATGATTTGAGTTGCGGTCCCGCCAGATCGCTTAAAATCGGGCAATCCGGACGGTGATCGCCGTGGCAGGCCTCAATCATGTGCGAGAGAGTCTCCCGCATGGATTGAAGCTGCGTGATTTTCTGGTCGATCTGCTGCAGATGCTGCTCTGCAAGTGCCTTCACCTGCCCACTTTCGCGACTTTCGTCTTCGTAGAGATCCAGAAGCGTGCGACAGTCTTCGATCGAGAAGCCAAGCGCCCGCGCCCGCCCGAGAAACGCGAGCTTGTGCAGATCGGTTTCGCGGAATGCGCGATAGCCGTTGTCGTGGCGAAGGGGACGGACGAGGCCAATATCCTCGTAGTAGCGGATCGTTTTAGGTGGCAGGCCCGAGCGGTCGGCGACTTCTCCGATGTTCATTGTCGTTCTCCTATTCAGCGGGTTGCGCAATTGGGCGCGCGACCCCCGGGGTAAGTTTCTCTCGCTCATCCATGACAGGCGCGATCCGACGCAGCCTCAGCGCGTTGCTAAGAACCGACACCGACGAAAGCGCCATGGCTCCTGCGGCAAAGACCGGCGACAACAGGATCCCGAATGCGGGGTAAAGCACTCCAGCGGCAACGGGGATTAGCGCGGCGTTGTAGCCGAACGCCCAAACCAGATTCTGACGGATGTTGCTCATGGTGCGGCGGGAAACTTCGACGGCATTGACCACACCCCTCAGATCGCCGGACATAAGGACCACATCGGCGGATTCGAT
>JBBKWG010000202.1:0-25862 GCA_037968835.1 Paracoccaceae bacterium | reverse complement strand
GCGCGGCTTATAAGAGCGCTGCCCGAGGCGGCAGGTCGTTTGATCGTTACGCCCGGAGTTCGGCCAAAAGGCTCGGCGCCTGACGATCAAAAACGGATCATGACACCCGGTGAGGCGATTGCGGAAGGTGCCGACCATTTTGTCGTCGGTCGTCCAATCCATACCTCTTCCGACCCAAAAGCAGTCGTGCAAACAATTCTAGACGAACTGGCAAGCGCGCAATCGGCAAAAGAGCGCGCATTGGACGCCTAGACAATGGGGAATCACGCCGCGTTTTGTTTGCAGTCCAATACATAATCCAACCGTTTCCGCTCCATCGTTGACAAATTCGAAGCAATTCGAGCGCACATTGCGGCGCACACCGCGGATTCACCACGACGTGTCCCTAATTACGTCACATTTGAAACTAGGCTGTGCTGAAGACGGGATAACGTCATGCGAAGAGGGACTACGGATGACAATGGTCGCGAAAATTTCAGACTCGGGAGCACCGGCAAAAGCCGGAACAACCGGATTATGCGCGGGTGCAAATCTGCGAACACCCTGTGGACCGCGCCGCGTCGAATTCATGCGCAAAGGCGATCTTGTCGTCACGCGCGACAATGGATTGCAGCCTGTCCGGATGACGTGGACCCGCACCATCACGGCCGCGGAAATCGCCGCCGACCCCTCCCTGGCTCCGATCGTTTTACGACCTCGGGCGATCGGGCCGATGATGCCGCAACGCGACCTTTCGGTTGGCGGCGCGCATCGCTTGCTCATACCGGGCTGGCGGCTGCAGGACGAACCCGACGGCGAAAGCTGCCTCGTGCCAGCGCGCGACATTGCCGGTTTGAACGACAGCGCTTTCGTGGACCGCGCGCCCGAGGAAGTGACTTACTACAACATCGTATTCGACGAGCATCAGGTCATTTGCGCGAATGGAATGCCATTGGAAAGTTTCCTGCCATCGGACGAGAACCTGAAAGACATTGATCCCAAGGTCCGCAACGAATTGCGCAGCACCTTTCCTGATCTGGCACCGAAATTCGCCGACTACCCGGCGCCGCGTTACAAACTACGAGAACGGGTGAGTTACTCGCCTGACTTCGCGTGATCGGATACTGAATTTGATCCTGCCAACCCCGAGTTCCGATGGGCAAGGCTGACTGCCCACCGGCGCGATTGCCGCAGCCGTTTCAGCATACAGAACCATTGCATTCGCATAGGGCGCCTGCGCTCCCAACGATAGCGAGAGCTTTATTCAAGCCTCCTCAAGCCGGTCCGTTGCTGGAGGCGGGGCGGGGGAAAGCGCGGATATCGCCGAATACAAGTCGTCGTCCATGTCGAACGAAAGCGCCGCGAGAGACACTTCCAATTGCTCTGTCGATCGCGCGGAGATTATCGGTGCTGAAACACCCTTGTGTCGAGCGACCCACGCGACTGCCAAAGTCGCCGAGTGAACACCCGCTTCAGCCGCAAGAGCCGCTAGACCTGCTGCCGTATCATGCATCCAGGTCGGTGCATACCGCAAGGCATACATCGGATCGTCTTTCAGCCGACCGCCGTCCCCAGCAACGTACTTGCCGGTCAATAGACCACCGCCAAGTGGCGAATAGGGTGCAACCGCAAACCCTTCAGAAACAGCCATGGGAAGGATCTCGACCTCAGCCTGTCGCTTCACGAGATTGTACATCGGTTGAAGCAGTGAAATCGTAATGCCGACTTCTTCGGCGGCTTTCTGGGCCTTCATGACCTGCCATGCCGCGAAGTTCGACAGTGCCACGTATCGGACGGCGCCCTCATTCACATAGCCGGCGATCACACCCAATGACACTTCAAGCGGCGTCACGGGATCCCATTGATGGATATAAAGTGCATCGACAGTTTCAAGTTTCAGGCGACGACGACTTTCCGAGAACTCGCGATGTATGATTTCGGATGTTGCGGTTTTCAGATTGGCGCACTTGGTGGCAATGAAAACGTCGTCGCGTTCGTGAGCTATGAGTTCGCCAAGGATCTCTTCAGAACGCCCCTCAGTGTAAGCATAGGCAGTATCGAAGAAATTTATCCCAGCGCCGCGACAGGCCGAATACATGCTGGCGCTGTCGGCCTCGCTCGCTTTCTTGCCGAACTGCATTGTCCCGAAACAGTATGACGAGATTTTCTTGCCCGATATCGTTTCCATTCCGTCACTCCCACTCGGCTTCGTCTGATTGCAGCTAGATGCTGGAAAGCCAAAGGCCGCACAGAGGCGGCCTTTGCTAGTTGATGAACCGATCAGTTCGGGATCGTGCCGGTCAGTCCTTCGACATAGAAGTTCATGCCAGCAAGCGTTCCGTCATCGGCGGTTTCACCCTCAGCGAGCCAATCCGATCCATCTTGCTTCTTCAGTGGGCCGGTGAACGGGTGGTACGCGTCTGACGAAATCGAGTCCTGCAGGGCCTCGGCCTCGGCCTTCACGTCGGCTGGAACCGCGTCGGAGATTTCTCCGATTTTGACCATTCCCGCACCGATGCCATCCCACGTGTTGTCGCTTGTCCACGTGCCATCAATGACAGCCTGGGTCCGCGCGATGTAGTAGGGTGCCCAGTTGTCGATGATCGACGACACCCGTGGGAGCGGTGCGTATTCCGCCATATCCGACGCTTGACCAAAGGTAATAACATCGCCTGCCGCTTGGGCCGCCGCCTGTGGTGCCGTGGAATCGGTGTGTTGAAGGATAACGTCCGCACCCTGTTCAATCAGCGCCTTCGCGGCATCGGCCTCTTTGGCCGGATCGAACCATGTGTAAGCCCAAACGACCGAAAACTCGACATCGGGGTTCACTTTCTTGGCGTGAATATAGGCCGAGTTGATGCCCCGAATGACTTCCGGGATCGGGAAAGAGGCGATGTATCCGATCTTGTTCGACTTGGTCATGCGGCCCGCGATCAGTCCCTGAACCGCGCGACCCTCATAGAACCGTGCCGAGTAGACACCGACGTTGTCGGCGGTCTTGTAGCCAGTCGCGTGCTCAAATTTCACATCCGGGAATTTGGCCGCCACGTTGATGGTCGGATCCATATACCCAAACGACGTCGTGAAAATCAGATCGGCACCCTGAAGCGCCATCTGTGTCATTGCGCGTTCGGCGTCCGCGCCTTCAGGAACGTTCTCCTGAAAGACGGTCTCAACCTTGTCGCCGAAATGCTCTTCGACGGCCAGACGGCCCTGATCGTGTTCAAAAGTCCAACCGCCATCGCCAACCGGGCCGACATAGATGAACCCGACCTTGGTTGGCTCATGTCCTGCCGCCCATCCTGCGGTGGCAAGTGCAATCGCGGCAGCCGAAGTTGTTAGAAATGTACGTTTTTTCATTTTAGTCTCCCCATTGGTAAAACAAACGCCTCAATGCGAGGCATGAAAGGCCCGACCGAGCGACGCCGGCGCGTTCAGCGCGGCGCGGTTGCGGTCGGAAGATATGATGACCAGCACAAGGATGGTTATCAGGTACGGCGACATCGACAAGAGTTCGACAGGAATTGCGATGCCAGCCGCTTGCAGGTTCAACTGCAAAACGGTCACACCGCCGAAAAGGTACGCGCCCAAAAGAACCCGTCCCGCCCGCCATGATGCAAAGACGACAATGGCAAGTGCGATCCAGCCAGCGCCTGCTGTCATGCCTTCCGTCCATTGCGGCACACGGACAAGGCTGAGGTACGCGCCGCCAAGACCGGCGCAGGCGCCACCGAACGCAATGCTCATCAAGCGTACGGCGATTACGTTGTAGCCAAGCGCATGAGCCGCGTCATGGCTTTCTCCCACAGCGCGCAGAATAAGCCCGGCACGCGTGAACTTCAAGAATGCCCAAACCCCCGCGACAAGAGCCAGCGACAGATACACCATCAGATCGTGGCTGAAGAACATCCCGCCGACGTACGGCAGATCGCTTAGGAGGGGGATATCGAGATCGGGCGTCGATGGCGGTTTGACCCCGACATAGCCTTGTCCCAGCAACGACGAGATTCCGAGTCCGAAGAGTGTCAGTGCCAGACCGGTTGCAACCTGATTGGAGAGCAAAAATTGCGTCAGCAATCCAAATAGCATCGACAGAACAGCCCCTCCGATAGCGGCGGCTATGAAGCCCAGCGTTGGAGACCCGGTCTCGACCGCCATCGCAAAGCCGCAGATCGCACCGGTAATCATCATGCCTTCGACGCCAAGGTTCAGAACCCCCGATTTCTCGGCCACCATCTCGCCAATGGCCGCCAACAATATCGGTGTCGAGGCGACCATCAGAGACGCGACAAGTAGGATTGGATTGATTGAAGACAGATCCATCAGCGCGACCTCTGGCTTGCGTTGGTTCCCATATTCGCGCCTCCCTATACCTTGATTTCCCGTCCGAACCGGACGCGAAAGTTCGTCAGCACGTCGAAAGCCAACAGAAAGAATAGCAGCATTCCCTGAAACGCCTGAATGGCGGCCGCAGGCAATCCGAGGGACGCCTGCGCGGCCTCACCACCGATATACGTCAGCGCCAACAAGAGCCCGGCGAGCAGGATGCCGATCGGGTGAAGTCGCCCCAGAAAGGCCACGATGATCGCCGTGAATCCGTAACCTACATTGAAGTCGATGCTGATCTGTCCGGCTGGACCCGCAACTTCAAAAAGCCCGGCGAGGCCCGCCAATGCACCGGATAGGCCAAGGCAGAAAAGGATTAGCCGCGTCGGCGATACGCCTGCAAATCGCGCCGCGCGTGGGCTTTCGCCTGTCAGGCGGATGTTGAAGCCCATGATGTGACGGCTGAGGAGGATATAGGCGAACAGGACCGCGATGAACGCCGCCACGACGCCCCAATGCATTCCCGATCCGGCGATCAACTCGTTGTTGGCCGCGCTTTCGTAATGTCTGAGGTTCCGCGAACCCGGAAATCCCGCCCCCTCTGGATTCCGGAGAGGACCAAGCGCGGTCCACGCCAGTATCTGTTCCGCGACATACACCAGAAGGAGCGACACAAGTATTTCGTTGGTGTTGAACTTCGTCTTCAGGATGCCGGGGATCATCGCCCAAAGCAGACCGCCCAAAGCACCGGCGACGATCATCAGCGGAAAGATGATGAAGGATTCCATCGGATAAAACGCCAGCCCAACTGCCGCGCCGCAAATTGCCCCGATAATGTACTGACCCTCTGCGCCGATGTTCCAGATACCGGCGCGAAATCCCAGCGACAGCCCAACCGCAATGAGGATCAGCGGTCCAGCTTTGACCAGCAATTGACCGCGATAGTAAAACGCGAACTCGCCAAAAACCGGGTCCCAGAAAATTGTCCGGATAACGGCAAACGGGTCCTTGCCGAGTGCGGCGAACAGGAAGCCGCCGGCGATCATGGTTGCCAGAACTGCGAACAGCGGAGTCGCCCAGGTCCACGCCTGCGAGGTAACGGGACGTTTTTCAAGCCGGATCATTTGCGGCCGCCTGACTTCAAGAAACAGCGATCAAACATGGGCCACCTCCATTCCGTGAGCGCCGCCCATCATCAGGCCTATTTCCTCGATCGTCAGGCCCGACGCAGGTCTTGGCTTGCTCAATCGTCCCTCGTTCAAAGCAGCGAAATGGTCGGATATCTCCATCAACTCATCCAGATCCTGCGAAATCACGATGACGGCGGCCCCGTTCAATGCGAGGTCCAGCAACGCTTGCCTGATTGCCGCTGCGGCACTCGCGTCAACACCCCAGGTTGGCTGATTGACGACCAGCACTTCCGGCGCTTGCAGAATTTCGCGACCGATTACGAACTTCTGAAGATTGCCACCAGAAAGCGCGCGGGCTGCGTTGGCCGCGCTGGGTGTGCGGACGTCGAATGTCTTGATCACCTCTTCGGCAAACTCCCGCGCCTTGTGCCAATTCAGGAATCCGCCGGACACCATGTCCTTGCGAACCCACGCCGTGAGCGCGGCGTTCTCGATCAGGCTCATGTCGGGTGCCGCAGCATGGCCAAGCCGCTCTTCCGGCGCGGTGAGTAGTCCCAGCCGACGCCGTTCGGTCGGTCCATGATGTCCGATCGGCGCGCCGTGCAAGTTTACCGATTGGGACGCCACGCGAAGTTCCCCCGACAACGCGCCCAGAAGCTCATCCTGACCGTTGCCCGCAACCCCACCGATTCCGAGAACCTCGCCTTTTCGCACGTCAAACGACACGTCTTTGAGGGATGTTCCGAACGGATTCGCCGACTTGACCGACAGGGACCGAACGGAAAGTGCGACTTCGCCAAACTCTCGCCCGCCCGCCGTCGGCGTCTTCAGTTCACTGCCGACCATCATTTCCGCCATCGCCCTTGCGGATTGCTCACGCGGGTCGCAGGTGCCGACCACCTTTCCGAGCCGCAGAATTGTAGCCCCATCGCAAAGCGCGCGAATTTCTTCGAGTTTGTGCGAAATATAGAGGATCGACGTTCCTTCAGACTGAAGTTTTCTGAGGGTCTTGAATAAGATGTCGACCTCTTGAGGGGTAAGCACGCTCGTCGGTTCGTCCATGATCAGAAGCTTGGGATCCTGCAACAAGCAGCGGATGATTTCGACGCGCTGTCTTTCGCCGGCGGACAGATCGCCGACAAGACGCGATGGGTCCAGAGGCAGACCGTAAGTCTCGCTGACCTCGCGAATTCGCTTCGCAAGCTGGCTCATCGGGGGCGGATTTTCCATACCCAATGCCACATTCTCGGCAACGTCGAGCGCCTCAAACAGACTGAAGTGCTGGAAAACCATCGCTACCCCGGTCGAGCGCGCCTCGTGCGGACTCGACGGCTCGTAGGGTTTGCCAGCGAACGTCATTCGACCGCTGTCGGGACGCACAAGGCCGTATACCATCTTAACAAGCGTCGACTTGCCGGCCCCGTTCTCGCCCAGAAGCGCGTGAACTTCGCCTTTGCCGACGGTGAAGCCGACAGAATCGTTTGCGATGACGCCGGGATAGGCTTTTGTAAGGCCTTCGACTGACAACAGCGGCTGGCCGCTCAAGCGCTCTTACCGATCATCCCGGTCCCCCTATCCCTAACTCTGAGTAGTGCAGTCGCCACCCCTAGCGCAATTGCTTGCGGATGCTTGCCAAGACTCGGGTCGCCAATCGGACAGGTAATCCGGTCGACTTGCTCGATCGAATGTCCGAGTTCGCCGAGCCGTTTTCGGAACCGGGATCGCTTCGTGGCCGATCCGATGAGTCCGAGACTTCGGAACGGTCGCCCAAGAAGTCGGTGGCAAAGCTCAAGATCCAGCGCATGGCTATACGTCAGGACCAGATGTTCGGCGTCGGGGTTGCACAATGTCACAAGTTCAGCGGGATTTTCCGCAACCAACGCATCGACGGCATCGGGCAGCGATGACGGAAACCGGTCCAGACCTGTATCGCACCAATAGATCGAGATGTCCGAGAACGGCGCAAGAACACTGACGACCGCGCGACCAACGTGACCAGCACCCCAAACCCAGATGGTTCGCTCTGGCTGGCTGATGGCCTCCAGAATCCAGCCGTCTACCATTACAGGACTTTGATCGCCGCGACCGGATCGTCGGGCAGCAATCGAGTGCCGAATTGCAAGCGGCATTGCGGTATCCGTGCCGGGCAGCGGACGCGCAACGACATCACCCGCGATCTGATGCACTAGCCTTTCGGCGCTCCATACTTCGGTCAGAACTGTGACCGCTCCACCGCAGCATTGGCCCAGCGAGGGTCCGAGGGGGCGCCTGTCAAGCCTGTCCCGGCCGTCTGCCAGTGCTTCACGCGCTACTCTGATCGCTTCGAACTCAAGCGCGCCGCCGCCAATCGTGCCTAAACAGGCACTTTCAGTCACTAACATGGATGTTCCGGAGCCGCGGGGCACCGAACCTTGCGCGCCGACAATCAACACACGCGCAACAGAGCCACCTTCGACATGGTGCTTTATATGATCCAGTTGGAACGTCATGTCTGAACCTGACGAACAGTCATCAATATACGCTCCGCAGTTGCGGGGGCATCAAGCGACGGATACGCCGCCCCGCAGGATCCGATTGCGTCGCTGAGCGCCATCAAGGCCGAGATACCCAGCATCAATGGCGGTTCTCCGACGGCTTTGGATCGGTAGATCGTGCTCTCACGGTTTTCATTCTCCCAAAGTGCGACATTGAATATCGCGGGCCGATCCGAGCAGGCCGGAATCTTGTAGGTGGACGGGGCATGAGTGCGCAGTCGCCCCTTGTCGTCCCAGACCAGTTCTTCCGTCGTAAGCCACCCCGCGCCCTGCACGTATCCGCCCTCGATCTGGCCGATATCCAGCGCCGGATTCAGTGAAGCACCGCAATCGTGCAGAATGTCGGTTCGCAGAATACGATTTTCGCCCGTCAACGTGTCGATGACGACTTCGGTGACGGCTGCGCCATAGGCGAAATAAAGGAACGGCCGCCCTTCGCCCTTGATCCGATCCCAGACGATTTTAGGTGTCTTATAGAACCCCGTCGCCGAAAGGCTGATACGGTTCATGTAGGCGTCCTTGACCACGCTCTCGAAGCTCAGGCTTTCGCCACCAACGAGCACATGCCCGTCCTCGAAACGAACGCTGGATGCCTCTGCCTGTGCACGTGCAGCGACGAATTCTGCCAGCCGATCCCGGATCGTGTCACAGGCAGCCTTCACGGCCATCCCGTTCAAGTCAGAGCCCGAAGACGCGGCGGTCGCGCTGGTGTTGGGTACTTTCGCCGTGTCAGTGGCCGTAATCTTGACCCGATCGGTCTGAACACCGAAGCGCGCAGCAGCCACCTGCGCCACCTTCTGGAACAAACCCTGGCCCATTTCGGTGCCACCGTGATTCATGTGTATCGAACCGTCGGCATAGACATGGACCAAAGCACCGGCCTGATTGAGATGCGTTAAGGTGAAACTGATGCCGAATTTGACTGGCGTCAGGGCAATGCCCTTCTTGAGAATTTTGTTCTCCGCATTCCACGCCCGGATTGCTTCACGTCTCGCCAGATAATCGGACGATTCAACCAGATTATCGGTCATCTCGTGCAGAATGAAATCTTCGACGGGCATGTGATAGGGCGTCGTTTGTGGCGCGATCTCATCCGTGCTGGGAGAATGCTTCGCGCCAATCCGCTTTCCCGTTCCCGGGCCGGATTTCGGGGCCGCGCGATAGTAATTGGTCTTGCGGACTTCCAACGGATCACGTCCGAGGACATGGGCGACGTGATCCATCACCCGCTCGATTCCAACCATCCCTTGCGGTCCACCAAAACCGCGAAATGCGGTGGCCGATTGCGTGTTGGTTTTCAGACGATGGGATTCGATCCTCATGTTTGGGATGAAATACGCGTTGTCAGCGTGTAACATTGCGCGATCAGCGACCGGTAACGAAAGGTCCATTGACCAGCCACAGCGACATAACTGAAGAAACTCGATGGCGGCGATCTTACCGTGATCGTCCGTGCCTGCCCGGTAACTTATACGAAAATCGTGCCGCTTGCCGGTGATGATCATGTCGTCGTCACGGTCATAACGCATTGAACAGGGCCGACCGGTCAGCATCGCCGTCACTGCACAAGATACGGCCAGTGCGTTGCCCTGACTTTCCTTGCCGCCAAATCCGCCTCCCATGCGCCGAACTTCGCATCGCACCGCGTTCATCGGAACGTCGAGGGCTTCCGCCACCTTGTGCTGTATCTCGGTCGGGTGCTGCGTCGACGAATGGACGATCATGTCACCGCCTTCCTGCGGCAACGCACAGGCAGCCTGACCTTCAAGATAGAAGTGCTCCTGTCCTCCCATCTCGATCGAGCCTTCGACTATCCTTGGAGACTTCGCGACCGCTTCAGCGGCGTTGCCCTTCTCATAAACGCGCGGTCCGTCTTCAAATCGACTGTTCGCCGCAATCGCCTCGTCGATCGTCAGGATCGCGGGAAATTCTTCGTACGCGATTTTGGCCTGTCGCACGGCCTTGCGGGCCAGAAGGTGACTGGTCGCCGCGACCAGAAATATCGGCTGGCCAACATAGTGAACGGTGCCTTCTGCCAGCATCGGTTCGGGCGAAGGCGCCGGAGAGACATCGTTGTGGAACGGCAGATCTTCCGCAGTCAGCACAGCGACAACACCCGGAGCAGACCGGACCGCCTCCAGATCAATCGAGCTGATCTGTCCGTGGGCGATCTCTGACATCCCGAACGCGAGGTGCAAAGTATTCGATGGCAGCGGAATGTCGTCGACGTAACGCGCCTGTCCGGTGACATGCAGAGAAGCGGCGTCGTGGGGAAGCGGCTTGGCAACGCTCATGGCCGAACCTCCAGAACGCTCGTCGCTTCTCCGTTCAGATCGTGGAAGTAGCGAAGCAGCAGGTTCTCGGCACTCGCAAGCCGATAGGCGGCGCTCGCCCGCATGTCCGTGAGAGGGGTGAAATCGTCACTAAGCTGGGGAATCGCAGCGCGAACTGTCGCTTCGCTCCACGTCTTGCCGATGATAGCAGCCTCGACGGACCCGGCACGTTTGGGGATGCCAGCCATGCCGCCGAAGGCGATCCGGGCATTCGTCACAGTGCCGTTCTCGATGGTGACGTTGAAGCAGCCGCATACCGCCGAAATGTCCTGGTCGAACCGTTTCGAAATTTTGTAGCAACGTAGTGCGGGCGCGCTTGCGGGGATCTCGATGTGGTCGACCAGTTCGCCGGGTTTGCGGTCCTGCTTTCCGTAGTCGATGAAAAAATCCTCGATTGGCATCTCGCGTCGGGTTTCAACTGTTCGCAGATGAAGTGTCGCGCCCAGCGCGATAAGCGCGGGAGGGTTGTCGCCGATGGGCGAGCCATTTGCGATATTGCCTCCAATGGTCGCGGCGTTGCGAACCTGCTCGGAACCATAACGGCGCACCAACTCGGCGTAAGACGGGTGGTGCTTGCGCAAGACGGGCAGCAGTTGCGTCATGGTGACGGCCGCACCGATGATGATCCGTTCGCCTGACACGTCGATGTTCTGCAGGTCGCGGCAACGGTTCAGGAAGGCGACTTTTCTCAGATCTCGAAGCTGTTTGGTGACCCACAATCCCACGTCAGTCGCCCCTGCAACCAGCGTCGCATCGGGGTTGTCCGCATACCATCTGGCCAACTCGTCCGACGTTTCTGGTGCGTAGGCGACCGGCGCAGCATCGACGGGCGCATCGCCAATCCAGTCGGGAATCGGTTGCCCGGCGGCAGCCTCGGCCGCGCGCACAATCGGAGCATACCCGGTGCAACGGCAGAGATTGCCAGCCAGCACGTCATCGTGGTCACTCCGTCCGGTCGCGTGTCCGACGGCCATCGAAACGACGAACCCGGGCGTGCAAAAACCGCACTGGCTTCCGTGCATTTCAATCATCGCCTTCTGCGCTGGATGCAGCTCGCCTTTTGGGCCGGCAATCCCTTCGACCGTGCGCACTGCCTTGCCGTGGATTTGGGGCACGAAAAGGATGCAGGCATTAAGTGCGCGCGGTCCGCTTTCATCGGTCACCATCACCGTACAAGCGCCGCAGTCGCCTTCGTTGCAGCCTTCCTTGGTACCCTTCAGACCACGCGACTCGCGCAGCCAATCCAGAAGCGTGACCGTCGGTGCGACGTCCGCCTCTACAGTTTCCCCATTCAGAGAAAACCTGACTGTCATGTGAAATCCCGCCGCCTTACCCGAATTTCAGTGGCTGTTGCGCGCCGTCGATGCGGCGTAGAGAGCGCGCGCCATGTTCTGAATGAAGATCAAAGCGTGATATTAGGCGTTTGGCAAGTGACTCTGTGATTCCGCAGTTTTGTGACGCTGTCGCCGAATTCTCGCTTCCGCTTCGCAGCGCCGCTTCATACTGTGGCGGCATGGCTTCCAATCCTCGATTCATCCACCTTCGCGTTCACACGGAATATTCGCTTCTGGAGGGCGCCGTTCGCCTGAAGGCACTTCCCGAACTCTGCCGGAAATCGGGCATGCCCGCCGTGGCTGTTACCGACACCAACAACATGTTCGCGGCTCTGGAATTTTCGGTTTCCGCCGTCGAGGCGGGCATACAGCCGATCATCGGGTGCCAGATCGCGCTCGCCTACGACAATCCGGCTCCGGGTGATAAGCCGTCGCGCCCCGCGCCCATCGTTTTGCTGGCTCAATCACAGGTGGGCTACGAGAGCCTGATGAAGTTGAATTCCGCGCTTTACTTGCGGGAAACGGACATTCCTCAGATTGCCCTCAGCGACTTAAGAGACCACTCTGAAGGATTGATTTGCCTGACTGGTGGCCCGGATGGTCCTATCGGCCGCCTGCTTCAGGCAGGCCAACGCGAAAAAGCCGAGTCGATCCTGACGCAGCTTGCCGCAGTGTTCTCAAGCCGCCTTTACATCGAACTTCAGCGCCATCCGACAGAGACCGGCCAACTGCCTGACGCCGAGCGATTGACAGAACGGCCGACCATCGAGATGGCTTATTCGATGGATTTGCCGCTGGTCGCCACCAACGATGTCTACTTCCCTGACAGCAAGATGTATGCGGCCCATGACGCGCTCATCTGCATTGCGGATGGGGCCTATGTCGATCAGCAAGCGCCCCGACGCCGGTTAACGCAGCAGCACTACTTCAAGACTCCTCAGGAAATGGCCGCGCTATTTGCCGATCTCCCCGAAGCGTTGGAGAACACCGTCGAAATCGCAAAGCGGTGCGCATTTGCGGTCGAGCGTCATGAACCGATCCTGCCCAAATTCGCCGACGACGAGATCGAGGAGCTTCGCAGGCAGTCGCGCGACGGCCTCAAGAAACGTCTGCACGTGATCGAGCATGCGGCATCGGTCGACGACTACGAAAAGCGCCTGGAATTCGAACTGGGCATCATCGAAGAAATGGGGTTTCCCGGGTATTTCCTGATCGTGGCCGACTTCATCAAATGGGCCAAAGATCACGACATTCCGGTTGGTCCGGGCCGTGGATCAGGTGCCGGCTCGCTTGTTGCTTATGCGCTGACGATTACGGACCTTGATCCGCTGCGCTATTCCTTGTTGTTCGAGCGCTTTCTCAATCCCGAGCGGGTCTCGATTCCCGACTTCGATATCGACTTCTGCATGGACCGCCGCGAAGAGGTGATCCGATACGTACAGGAAAAATACGGCAAGGACCGCGTAGGTCAGATCATCACATTCGGCGCGCTTTTGTCGAAAGCGGCGGTGCGCGACATCGGTCGTGTTCTGCAAATGCCCTACGGTCAGGTCGATCGCCTGTCCAAACTGATCCCGGTTGAGGGCGTTAAACCGGTCTCGATCGAAAAGGCGCTGGCCGATGAACCGCGTCTGCGCCAGGAAGCCAAATCCGAAGAGGTCGTTGCGCGACTTCTGGAATACGGGCAGCAGGTCGAAGGCTTGCTGCGCAATGCCTCGACCCATGCGGCCGGTGTCGTGATCGCGGATCGACCGTTGGATGCCCTTGTCCCGCTTTACCGGGATCCACGTTCGGAAATGCCGGCGACGCAGTTCAACATGAAGTGGGTTGAGCAGGCTGGGCTGGTGAAGTTCGATTTCCTCGGGCTCAAGACCTTGACGGTTATCCAGAACGCCTTGGATCTGCTGAAGAAGCGGGGCGTGGAAATTGATATCGGGCAAATCCCGCTTGATGATCCCACGACTTACGAACTTTACGCAAAAGCCCGCACCGTTGCCGTGTTCCAGGTAGAAAGCTCAGGCATGATGGACGCGCTTCGGCGCATGCGACCGACGTGTATCGAGGATATCGTCGCGCTGGTTGCCCTCTATCGGCCCGGTCCAATGGAGAACATTCCACAATACTGCGACGTCAAGAACGGGCGCGCCAATCGCGAGAAGTTACATCCCCTGATCGACCACGTGCTGGACGAAACCCAAGGCATCATCGTCTATCAGGAGCAGGTGATGCAGATTGCGCAAGAGATGGCTGGCTACAGCCTTGGTGGTGCCGATCTGTTGCGCAGGGCAATGGGTAAGAAGATTCAGTCGGCGATGGATGAAGAGCGCCCGAAGTTTCTTGACGGTGCCGCAAAGAACGGCGTCGACAAGAAGAAGGCGTTGGAAGTCTGGAACCTGCTCGATAAATTCGCCAACTATGGCTTCAACAAATCTCATGCCGCCGCGTATGCGGTCGTCAGCTATCAAACGGCGTGGCTGAAAGCCAATCATGCGGTCGAGTTCATGGCGGGCGTCATGAACTGTGATTTGCACCAGACTGAAAAACTGGCCGTGTATGCCGAAGAAGTCCGGCGCGGGTTGGAGATCGAGATTGTTCCGCCTTGCGTCAACCGATCAGCCGCACGGTTCGGCGTCGACGAAGGCAAGCTGGTATATGCACTTGGCGCGCTGAAGAATATCGGTGGCGACGCGATGCAATTGCTGGTCGATGCGCGCGGAGAAAAGCCGTTCTCGACCGTGTTCGACTTCGCCCGCCGTGTCGACTTGAAGCGGGTCGGCAAGCGGCCATTAGAAATGCTGGCGCGGTCCGGTGCGTTCGATCAACTTGATCCGAACCGGCATCGGATATTCCGGTCACTGGACGCATTGACCGCATATTCCGGTGCGATCCATGAGCAGAAGGCGTCCAATCAGGTTTCACTGTTCGGAGAAGCCGGTGAGGATTTGCCCGAACCGCGCCTTTCCCCTGTCGAAGACTGGCTGCCGAACGAGCGCTTGGCAGAAGAACAAACGGCGATTGGATTTTACCTCTCCGGCCATCCTCTGGATGACTATTCGGCCGCGTTGAAGCGAAGGGGCCTGGCGACACTTGCCGAGCTTCAGGAGAAGGCCGAGCAGGAAGGCGCTGCCATCGCACGGGTCGGCGTCGTCGTGTCCGCCTTGCAGGAAAGGAAATCAGGTCGCGGCACTCGGTTCTTCCGAATGAATATCTCCGACCCGACTGGTCAGGTCGCTGGCATTGCGCTGTTCCCAGATGACTTTGAGAGCATCCGCAAGGTGTTCGAGCAGACCGTGCAGGTGGTGATGACTCTTGAGGCACGTTTCAACGAAGGCCAGTTCGACCCTGTCGCCCGCTCGGCCTCGCCGATTGACACCATTGTCGATGCCGATTCCGCCGGGCTGAACATCATGATCGACGACGTTGGCGCCGTAGCGATGATCCAATCCGTGCTCGAGCGTTTCCACGGCGATGCGTCGATACGAACAAGGGGTCCGATCTCAATCACCGCACTTAGCGTCCCGCTTCGGGATGCGCCCCAGGACGTGCGCGTTCCAATCGGAGACGGCTGGCCCGTTTCGCCACAGATAAAGGGTGCTATCAAATCGCTGCCGGGCGTTGTCCTCGTGGAAGACGCCTAGAGCACCTGATCGAGAAGCAAACAGGTTTCGGCACTCATCACACCGGGGATCCGTCCAATCGCGGTCAGCATGTCGTCGAATTCCGCCAGCGTCCGGGTTTCTGAGAACGCGACCAGCCCCCATTTCCCGTTGGTGGTATGCAGCGTGACGATTTCGGGCATCTGCCTCAGGTGACGTTGCACCAACTCGGATTTCAGTCCCTGAATTTCGATTGTTGTGATCGCGCGAACAAGACCCTCATCTCCCGCAGCCGAGACCTGAACAGTGAACCGTTGAATGATCCTTTGGGACTGAAGCCGCTCGATCCTCGAACTCACTGTCACCCTTGAAAGACCGAGCCTTGCGGCCAATTCCGTGATCGACATGCGCCCGTCATGCTTCAGGAAGTCCAAAAGTCGACGGTCTGTCGGGTCGAGTATCGTCATTTTGCGTTTTGTCCCTCGGCTATACATTTTGCAAAATCTATTTCACAAAAATGACATCTCTCCAACTACCGGCCTTTCGCTGTCTCGACGATTGTAGCTGCGGAAATCCTTTCCGATGAATGGTGGTCAGAGATGAAATGTCGAATTGTCGGCGCGCCTGTTGAAGCCGGTGCAAGTCAGGCGGGGTGTCTTATGGGCCCCGATGCGTTCAGGACGGCGGGTTTGAACGACCTGCTCCGCGAACTCGGTCACGAGGTCGAGGATATCGGGAACTGCACCCAGAATCCGACGCCGGATATGTCCCACAAGAATGCCGCCATTCGAAATCTGTCGCAGATTGTCGGATGGTCCGCAGCGCTTCAAGACGCGGCGTATCAAGCGTCGACAGCCTCCGACATGCCCATTTTTCTTGGTGGCGATCACTCGATTTCGATCGGGACCGTGGCAGGTGTGGCAAGACACGCGGCGGAGCTTTCGCAACCGCAGTTCGTTCTGTGGCTGGATGCTCACCCCGACCTTCACACTCTGGAAAGCACCGCCAGCGGAAATCTGCACGGCACCCCGATGGCGTATTTGATGGGGCTGGAGGGGTTTGAGAAATACTATCCCGCGCTGCCCAACCCGATTGTGCCCGAAAACCTGTGCTTTATTGGGCTGCGCTCTGTCGATCTGGCCGAGCTTGAGCTTATCCGCGCATCGAATATCGAAGTCTACGATATGCGCCGGATCGACGAGATCGGCGTCAAGGCGGCGCTGGATACTTTTCTTGCCCGCGTCAAAGCGGCAAGTGGTCGGCTTCACGTCAGTCTGGACGTCGATTTCCTTGACCCGGGCGTTGCGCCTGCCGTCGGTACCACTGTGCCCGGAGGCGCGACTTTCCGCGAAGCGCATCTGATCATGGAAATGCTGCATGAAAGCAGTTTGGTCACATCGCTCGATATGGTCGAATTGAATCCGTTCCTTGATGAGCGCGGTCGTACGGCGCAGTTGATGGTCGATCTTTGCGCAAGCCTGATGGGCCGCAAGGTTCTCGATCGCCCGACAACGACATACTGAGGGAACTGGAAATGGCCAAAAAAGCGCCCGCACCATCAGGTCTTGCAATGGTGCCGTTCGTCAGCGTCGCCGACATGCTTCGCATCGTTAACAGCATCGGCATCCGGGACATGATCCAGGGTATTGCCGGGTACATCGAAGAAGACTTCCGCCGGTGGCCCGATTTCGACAAGACCCCGCGCGTTCCATCTCACTCGGCCGAGGGAGTCATTGAACTGATGCCGACGTCGGACGGCATCATGTACGGTTTCAAATACGTCAACGGTCACCCGGCGAATATGGCCAAGGGGTTCCAGACGGTGACGGCGTTCGGCCTTCTGGCCCGCGTCGACAATGGCTATCCGATCATGCTGTCAGAAATGACGGTCCTCACCGCCCTGCGCACCGCCGCCACGTCTGCGGTCGCGGCGAAATATCTTGCGCCGAAGAACGCCAAGACGATGGCCTTGATTGGTAACGGTGCCCAGTGCGAGTTTCAGGCACTCGCGTTCCAGAAACTGATCGGAATAGAGCGGGTTCGGCTGTTCGACATCGATCCGTCGGCAACGAAAAAGGCAGTCGCAAACCTCGCTTCGTCAGGATTGAAAATCGAGGCGTGCACATCGGCCGAAGAGGCTGTTCAGGGCGCCGAGATCATCACCACATGCACCGCCGACAAACAATACGCGACGATCTTGAGCGACAACATGGTCGGTGCCGGGCAACACATCAACGCGATCGGCGGGGACTGTCCCGGCAAGACCGAATTGCATCGTGATATCCTGCTGCGCTCTGACATTTTTGTGGAGTATCCGCCCCAGACCCGGATCGAGGGCGAGATACAGCAGTTGGACGACGACTATCCGGTGACAGAGCTATGGCAGGTCATCACCGGCGCTGCGCAAGGTCGCAGGGATGAAAAGCAGATCACCTTGTTCGACAGCGTCGGGTTCGCGACCGAAGATTTCTCGGCACTCCGCTACGTCTACGACAAACTGGAGGAGACCGGCCACTACCAGAACCTTGACATGATCGCGGACCCCGACGACCCCCGGGACTTGTTCGGAATGGTGCGTCGCGCCAATGTCTGAAGTCTGGTGCCGTGTAGAGGTGCCGCTTCGGTAGGGTCGGCTAGGAAGTGCCGGAGTCTAAAATTGGCAGATCGCGATTTAATATGACAATGCCATCTACTATGTTAACGGGACGGCGTTGGCGACCAAGGCTATTCCTCGTCAACAATTGACTTGCGCGATGAAACAAATGGATTCCGGGGACTCTCTTGGCTGGCATTAAGCTTCATACTGTACTTGCGGTCACTGTTTTGATTGTGGCGGGCGCTTGGGTCGCGACCGGAAAATACTCCTTTGTCGGCAGCGAGATCGACAATAGCGTGGACACTTTGGCGGCCGCGCCTGTTGAGCCACCCGAACCCGAGCGGCAAATGGTCGCTTTCGCATTGGCCCAAAACACTCCCTACAGCCGCCAACTGCGGATTTCGGGTCTGACCAGTGCCGACAAACGGACGGTGTTGGCCGCGCGGACGGCCGGTGTAATTGCGAAAATCTCCGTCGAAAAAGGTGCCAAAGTGGGCGAAGGCCAGATTTTGATGGCGCTTGACGGGCCGGAGAAAGCCTCGGCAGTCGATGCAGCCGAAGCTCTGGTCGCGCAGCGCGCCAAGGTTGCCGAGGTTGACATTGACCTACTGGCCACCGGCAAAATTTCACAAT
Source organism: Paracoccaceae bacterium (assembly GCA_037968835.1). GTDB lineage: Bacteria > Pseudomonadota > Alphaproteobacteria > Rhodobacterales > Rhodobacteraceae > JBBKWG01. The sequence goes on along the minus strand of JBBKWG010000202.1, from coordinate 7,401 downwards.
TGAGGGCGGACGCTTCATCGTCCGATCTGGCATCCGCAATCTCATCGCTGGAGATGGCAAAGGCTGAAGTGGACCGGATGGAATTGCGCGTTCCCTTCGCGGCGATCGTGGACGATGTTTTCGTCGAAGAGGGTTCGTGGGTTCAACCCGGCACCGATATCGCATCTATTATCGCGCTGGATCCGATCATTGCCGTCGGAGAAATCAGCGAGCGCGATCTGGCGCAAGTTTCTGTCGGTGCCAGCACGCAGGTGAATTTCGCCAACGGAACCCAAGCAGAAGGAACCGTCCGGTATATCCGGCGCGAGGCGTCGGATCTGACACGAACATTCCCGGTTGAAATCGCTGTTCCGAATCACGATCTTTCCATCCCGTCCGGCATGTCTGCCGAGATAACTGTAGACACTCAGGAAATCATGTCAGTTATCGTGCCGCGCTCGATCATCACACTGGGCACTGACGGGACGATCGGCGTCAGGACGCTTGAAGCCGACAGCAAGGTTTCTTTCCTGGGAGTCAATATAATCGACGACACGCCCGAGGGTCTGGTCGTCACCGGGATCCCTGACGGCACTCGCGTGGTCGTATCCGGACAGGATCTTGTGACCGACGGGCAGGATGTCGTGGGCATAGACGCCTCGGCCGCCGCCGGGGCAAGGGCGCCGGGACAGAACTGATGGATATCGTCGGCCGAGCGATACGGAACGCACGCCTCACAATATCGGTGCTGATCTTCCTTATCGTCGTTGGCGCAATGTCGTACGCCTCGATCCCGAAAGAAGCCGAGCCGGACATCCAGATTCCGATAATCTATGTCAGCATGAACTATTCGGGCATCTCGCCCGAAGATTCCGAGCGACTTCTGCTTCGGCCAATGGAATCGCAGATCAAGACAATTTCGGGCATCAAGCAGATGAGTTCGACCGCCTATCAGGGTGGCGGCAACGTGGTTATCGAATTCCAGGCTGGCGCCGATCTGGGCAAGGCGCTGGACGACGTGCGTAGCAAGGTCGACGACGCCAAGCGTGACTTGCCACAGGGCACCGACGAGCCGACCGTGAATGAGGTTAACATCTCGGAATTTCCCGTGTTGGTCCTGACGCTTTCGGGCGAAATGTCTGAACGCGCATTGGGCGCCGCGGCGCGCGCACTGCGAGACCGGATCGAGGAAGTCCCCGGCGTTCTGGACGCAGCACTTCAGGGTGTGCGCGATGATCTGGTCGAAGCGGTGATCGACCGCACCCGTCTGACCGCCTACGGGCTGAAGATCGACCAGGTGATCGCCGCGATAAACGCGGGCAACAGTCTGGTCGCCGCGGGCTCGATTGAGGGTGATCAGGGACGTTATGCGGTCAAGGTTCCGGCACTGATCGAGAGCATCGAAGATGCCGCGAATTTCCCGATAGTCGTTGGCCCCAACGCCACTGTGCGCGCGCGCGACATCGCCGAAGTTCGCTCGACGTTCAAGGATGCAACTTCGATAACTCGGTTGGACGGCAAACCGGCGGTTGCGATCGAGATATCCAAAAGGACCGGAGCCAACCTTGTCGAGACGGTCGACAAGGTGAAAGCAGTCGCGGTGGAGTTCCAGAAACTGTTGCCTGCGGGGGTTCAAATCAGCTTCTCCCAAGACAAGTCGACGATGATCCGGCAACTACTCAGCGACTTGCAGAACAGCGTTCTGACCGCCGTGATCCTGGTCTTTGTGGTCATCTTGTTTGCGCTGAGCGGCCGCGCCTCGCTGTTCATTGGGATGGCGATTCCGTCGTCTTTCCTGATGGGAATCCTGTTCCTCCAACTGGCGGGTCTGACGGTGAACCTCGTCGTGCTGTTCAGCCTCATTCTTGCGGTGGGCATGTTGGTAGACGATGCGATCATTGTTACCGAATTCGCCGAACGCCGGATGCAGGAAGGCATGAACCGGGTCGAGGCATTCCACCTCGCATCCCAGCGAATGGCGGGTCCGGTGATTGCGGCCACCATGACCCGGATTGCCGCCTTCTCACCGCTCCTGTTCTGGCCGGGCATCGTCGGCGAGTTCATGAAATATATGCCGATCACCCTGATCGCCACTTTGAGTGCGTCGATGCTATACGCGCTGGTCTTCACGCCAACGCTTGGCGCGGTCTTCGCCAAGAATACCCACGCCGAACCGCCGCCGAAGGATGGGCTGTACATGTGGTTCGTCAAACGTGCAATGAACCACCCCTTCATGGTCGTGTTTCTCGCCGTTGCGATTCTTTTTGCGGTGCCTATGGCGTACGGAAAATATGGAAAGGGCGTGGAATTCTTCCCGAACGTCGAACCGGACTATGGACTCATGTACGTTCACGCGCGGGGCAACCTGTCGATCACCGAAAAGGACACTCTGGTTCGCGAGGCTGAGAGGCGTATCCTGGGATGGCCCGGCATCACCAGCGTCTATACGCGGGTCGGCTCGGGCGGCGGTGGGTTCGGGCAACAGGTCGATGAAGATGTCGTCGGCACGATCCAGTACGAATTCGTCGACTGGCGCGAGCGCAAGGATGCAAACGCGATCCTCGCCGATCTGCGGGTGGCGATGGAAGGCATCCCCGGGGCAGAAGTCGAAGTCTCTGTTCCTCAGGCCGGCCCGCCGACCGGCAAGGCGATCCAGATCCTGTTGTCGGCTGACAATCCGGCGGGACTTGGCGACGCCGCCCAGCGTGTCGCGGCAGTGCTGGAAGGAGTTCCCGACGTCATCGACACTTCGGACGGTCTTCCTCCGCCGGGCCTGGACTGGGAGATCAAGGTCGATCGCGCCAAGGCCGCGCGCTTCGGCATCGCACCAACTGCGGTGGGGTCGATGGTCCAACTTGTAACCAACGGGCTGAAGCTGACCGAATACCGCCCGTCGGGCGCAGACGATCCGGTGGACATAACCCTGCGACTGCCCGAGTCCGAGCGTACGCTGTCCACACTGGATGAACTCCGGATCGAAACCCCGCAGGGCTCGGTCCCGATATCGAACTTCGTCACGCGGGAGCCAACGCAAGCCGTGGGCACGCTCACTCGAATTGATGGCGCCCGGACAATTACGGTGCAGGCAGGCATTACCGAGGGGGTTCAGGCCGATTTGGTGCGCCAGCAGGTAGTCTCGAAGCTGGACTCGATGAACCTGGATGCAGAGGGCATCAGCTATCGTTTCGCCGGCGAGGACGAAGAGCAGAAGGCTGCCGGTGCATTTCTGGCCAAGGCGGGAATGGCAGCCATCTTTCTGATCTTCATCGTGCTACTCGCACAGTTCAACAAGTTCCTGTCGGTTGGGTTGGTTCTGGTCGCTGTCGTCATGTCCACTATCGGGGTCTTCCTCGGTCTCATGATCATGGGTCAGCCCTTCGGAATAGTCATGTCAGGCATCGGAGTGATTGCGCTGGCGGGGATCGTGGTGAACAACAACATCGTGCTGATCGACACCTATGACCATCTGAGATCCAAGGGCGTCGACAAGCGCGACGCGATCCTGCAAACCTGCCGCGAACGCGCGCGCCCCGTGGTGCTGACTGCCATGACCGCAATCCTTGGCGTTCTTCCAATCGCCTTCGGATTCAACCTCGAGATACTGACGCACGAGACGACCTACGGCGCGCCATCGACGCAATGGTGGATCTCGCTGTCGTCGGCCATTGTCTTCGGCCTTGCCTTTTCGACGGTGCTGACGCTGATCGTGACGCCCTCGATGCTGATGATAGTCACACGGTCGCATGACAGCAAAGTTTACCGCGTGCTTCGCTCGTTGCGGAACTTGTTCCCCCGGTGGTCGGCTGTGACGCACGATCCTGAGCCCGATACTGAGACCAAGGCCGCGCGGGACGTCCGACAAGCTGGCGAAGTGGTGGTTATGCAGCCCCGGAACTGACTGTGTTCGCCGCAAGGAATGAAGGACGGTTCAGTCCGCTTTTTGGGGCTAAACTGGGGCGGCGACATGATCAAGGTCGGTTACGAATTGAGTTTCGTATCGGTGGATTGAATAGCCTGTCTGGTTGTCTCGGACTTGATCGACCTATTAGATTTAGGACTGAGTATCGCGGCTCGACCTAGGAAGTCGGACTCGGGAGACTGGATGTATTGCCGTCTCACTTCTCTGACTTTGCTCATCGGCATCGTGATAATTTCGTTGCCTCGAGAGACCAACAAATAAGTCGAGGTGATGCGAACGATGCGCCCTGCAATCAATTCCCTGTCGGTTTCGATTTCCGAAATTGGACGAATGGCACTCGAAGCCGCGGCGCTGTCTGACATGCCTGCAGCGGTGGGAATATAAAGTAATGAAAGAACGAGCCAGAACGTGGGCAAGGTATTCGATTTGAAGACGATGTTGACTGCCATCGCGGCGACCCAGAGAAGCAAGTAACCGCTTGCGAGATGGCCGAGGGTGGACTGACCCGGGCCGGAATAGAAATAAAAGAACCCGTACCCGGAAACGACGAGCGTTGGGAGTCCCGTGACCAAGGCCATCCGCATGCGGGATGATGACAATCTGACCAAGTTCCCAAGAAGAAGTGCCACCCAGGTCGCCACCGCCATGGGCACGGCGGCTACGGCGGTGCCAATCAACAGATCCTGAACTGTGAGGAGTGAAATCAGACTCCACTCGATTGGTGCGAAAAACCCGAGATTATAAAGTGTCGCGCCGGCAACGGCTATGATGCTCAGACTTGTCGCCAGCTCTGTAAAGGACCGCCGATCGAGTGCCAGTCGGTCTTTGAGAACGGAGTAGTTGATCATTGCTGGCTTCCTTGTGGTTGGTCGGGTTGAAGGTCTCGCATGGCGAGTCTGGGCGCGGGCTTACTCGGGAGAAGCCGAAATGGATTCCAGTGCCCCTACAAACGAAACGAGCTGGTTCAATTCCACGTCGCTAAGATTCAGCGGCCTGAGTTCGCTGTGGCCGACCGTTGCAACAGGCGCGGACTGGTAGTGTCGGATGACGGCATCGAGCGTCGCGATCTGACCCGCGTGCATATAGGGCGCGCGCGATTTGGCGCCGCGCAATGACGGGGTCTTGAATGCGCCAACTTCGTCGGGACCGCTGACGGTCATGAATCGCAGTTCCGAGCACTCTTCGGGCGCGGCGTCACTGAAAGCGCCAAGGCAATTGAAAGGGTCGTCGCGGACAAGCAGGGCACCCGCTTCACGGCCAACGTCTTCGGGCGCACCTGGCTCAGCAGCCACGCCGGTATTGTGGAAGTGGTTATCGCTGAGCAAGGGACCGTTGTGGCAGTTCACGCATTCTCCCTTTCCGACGAACAAGCGCAGTCCGGCAATCTCGTCTTCGGTCAGGATCGCGCTGTCTGTCCCTGACATAAGCGCGGACGCATAGGCGTCGAATCGTGTCGCCGCCGGTTGGATTGTGCGCTCGAACGCCTCGATGGCTTTGCCGATGTTGGCGAATACGCGCGACACCGCCACACGATCCGGTTCCGACATCTTCTGCCAAGTCGCCGCGGCATCGGGTTCTTCCACCGGACCGGCGCGTCGCGGCAGGTGGGCAAGTTCGGGAAGGGTGCCGAACAGGGCCTCATACGGCGCGCGATAGGCTTCAGCGACGAGGTGAACATATTGGGTGCGGTCCCCGCCATGTTCCACGGGGCTTTCCATCGGACCAAGCGCCTGCGACCAGAGGCTGTCCTTGCGCCCGTCCCAGAACAGGAACGGGCTGTGGGCCATGCCCGCAATCGGCATTGTCCGTCGTCCGGTTGTGCCAATGCCCTTCCCGAGCGGCAGGTCGTCCTGAAACTGGCGGTCCGGCAAATGACACGATGCGCAGGAGACCGTGCCATCGGCACTGAACCTTGTGTCGGAAAAGATCGCGCGGCCAAGCTCCACGGCGCGCGGATCGTCCGCGACGCGGTTTGACGGGTTTGGCGGCACAGGCTCAAGGGCCGCAAGTGACAGCGAATGGATCAAGCTCTGCTCTTCGGGCGACCAGACCGGGACGGCCGCTTTCGTGCTGAGCGCGACACCGAATGCCCCCAATCCCAGAACGCCTAACAGGGAATACCGAATGATGTTCATGGTGCTCCTCACAGCATCAGGTTGAAGGTCACGGCGTCCGCGCCGTCTGCACCGACGACGGCAAGCTCGAACGTCCACCAGCCGCGCATGTTGAACTTTACGCCTTCGATCAGGTAGCGACCGTTGCCGAGTTCTTTCGTCACTTGCGGGGCTGTCGGAAGCCCATGACCGTGCTGCGGCATTCCACCGCTTATCTTGATTCTGGCCCGGGTCAGCGGCGCACCTGCGGCGGTTTGGAGCGTAGCAGTCCATGCGTACATTTTTCCGACGGTGATTGGCATGGCTAAGGGTGAAAGCGCACACCGATAGAGCCCGCCGAGAGACCGTTTCGTCATGGAGAGGTCGAGGTCTTTAGGGACCGGGCGCATGAAGAACCCAGCGGTGGCATCGCTGGCAAGGACTAGGGCGACCGGCGCGGAGATCAGAAAAGCTCGGCGCGAAACGAGGGTGGACATGACAGTTCCTTTCAATTTCTTGGTTCGGTAGATGGCTGCGATACGCTTCTATAGACGCGTCGCCGAACCGGGCGATTGAACGAAACGGCTAACTTTTCAGGCGACCCGAAAACCGGTAAGATAATCCATGAAACACATCGCACGCGGACGCATCGTTCTGTGGGAAGGCGCAAGTCTCTGGGCGTTCGACGTGCCGTCTTCGGCAACAATCCAGCCCAGCACGAATTTCCACGCACACCATGCCATCCAGTTGACGTTTTCGGTGGGCGGCAGTTTCGCGTTTCGCATTGATGACGGGGTGGTGGAGGGCCCGGTGGTGCTCATCGCGCCGGATGTGCCCCATGCCTATGCTCCGCAAGGTCGCAACGCGATGATCTTTGTCGAACCCGAAAGCAGGATCGGTGCGGCAGTCCTGCGCGATCTTGCAGGCCGAAGGTCCGCGCGGCTCGATCCGGAAATCTTCGCGGACATCGCGGATCGCCTGGCCTGCATTTTTGGCGAACACCGTCCGCAAGACGCTATGCTCGCCGGTCTGGGGCAAGAACTTGCGGTGCGCCTCGCGGGCGACGATGTGCCGGTGCATGCTATCGATCAGCGCATCGCGCGAGTGCTTGAAAGGCTTTCCGGCGCCCTAGACTCGCGACTTGATGCCGGTGAGGCTGCCGATATCGCCTGTCTCTCGGAAAGCCGGTTCAGCCATCTCTTTGTCCAAGAGGTTGGCCTGCCCTATCGCACCTATGTGCTTTGGCGGCGGCTAATGGTTGCCGTAAACGGAATTGCTGGGGGTTCCACCCTGACCAACGCCGCGCATGATGCGGGATTTGCTGATTCAGCGCATTTCAGCCGCACCTTCCTCCGGATGTTCGGAGTTCCGGCGTCATTGCTGCTGATGATCTAGTCGGGCTGGCCGCAG
>JBBKWG010000201.1:0-8436 GCA_037968835.1 Paracoccaceae bacterium | reverse complement strand
CGGCCCTGTCTAATCGCATTGCCCGAGGGGGGAGGCCGCGCCTTCCCCCTGACAGAAAGGGGGCGTTTGGCTTGCCCAAATCCCCCCTGACCAAACAAGAAATGGCAAACGGATCGCTGACCCGCGCAGGTCTGGAAAAAGGAGGAGCACTGTTCCGAACAACATCTTGCAGCGGCGCATGCCAACGGCAGTCTGCGTTTTGGATGGGGATGCGCTACAATAGCATGGCACAAGGAAAAGGAGCGGCGAGACTGCCGACTCAGCGCGTGAGCCAGCCCATCTCTTACACACTTCCAATGAGACTTGAGATTCGGTCAAATTAACGCTATATACTGTCATAATTACCGATGATGAGGAACGCCCATGCAGATCGCTCAATTCGCCGAAGGGGGGTTGTTCGAGCCTAAGAAGATCGCCGCAATTCTTCGCACCTCCTCCGAGGAGGTCGCAATGACCGTTGGCCTGGGCAAGGACGCGCTTCAGCGCCGGACCCGGATCCGGTCCGCCAAGACACAGCGCCGCCTGCGTGAACTGGTCGAGGTGCTCAACAAGGTGCAGCCGCGCTTCGGCTCCGAGCTCATGGCCTATGCCTGGTACCGGTCCGAACCCCTGCCCGGCTTTGACGGGCGCACCGCGATGCAGCTCGTCCAGGACGGCAAGGCGCAACAGGTGCTCGAATATGTCGACGCGGTGGACGCGGGCGTCTACGCCTGATGCCGCTGAACGACGGACGCTATACAGGTTCGCTCTACCGCGCCCTGAACCCGGTCTATGCCCGCGATCCCCTGTCGGGTCGCGGCGCCGCGCTTTTCGGCGGGCGGTTCAATCCGAAGGGCACAGCCGCGCTCTACACCGCTCTCGATCCGGCCACGGCTTTGCGCGAGGCGAACCAAGTGGGCAATCTGCAACCGACGACGCTGGTCGCCTGTCGCGCCGATCTCGGTCCGATCTTCGACACACGGGACGCGGGCGCGCTCGGCGCTCATGGCATGGCCGCGCAAAGCCTTGCCGATCCGGGTTGGCGATCGGCCATGCTCGACGGGCAGCCGGTGCCGACGCAGGACTTCGCAATTGCATTGATTGCGGCGGGGTTCGCGGGCCTGCTCGTGAGGAGTTTCGCCCCTGGCACATCCGAGGCAAACCTCAATCTCGTCCTCTGGCGCTGGACCGGTGATAGCAATCTCTTCGAAATGATCGACGACGAAGACCGGCTGGGGCGATCTCCGGTTGCGAGGACGTTGGAAAGGCGGAAGCCGACCCGGAAGGATGCAGAACACCACAGTCTAAAGCGGCGCCGTGCCCTCGCTCAGAATGTCGAGGTATCTCTGATAGCTGAACACCCGGTTCCGGCGTTTGCCAGTGACTTCGGTCACGATGCCCAGCCGTTCAAGATCCGCGAGGGCCGCGTTGACGGTCGGCGCCGACAACCCGATCTTGTCAACCAGCTGGTTCGAGGTGACGAAAGGGTTCGACTGCAGCCACTCATGGACTCGCAAGGAGGATCCCGCGCGATCACTGTCAGCGGTGATCCGGTCCCGGTCGGCCTTGAACAGCTCGACAATTCGCGTCGCGGCGTCAAAGGCCTGGTTGGCCGTCTGGGCCGCGCCGTCCAGAAAGAACGCCAGCCACTCTTCCCAAGCGCCGGTTTCACGAACGGACTGTAAGAGCGCGTAATACACTGACCGATGCGTTTTCAGATACAGGCTGAGATACAGAAGCGGTGCCTGCAGCGATCCCTTCGTGCAGAGAAAAAGCGTGATCAAAAGTCTTCCGATCCGGCCGTTGCCGTCCAGAAACGGATGGATGGTTTCGAACTGGACGTGCAGCAAACCGGCCTTGATCAGGGGCGGCAGGCCGGACGCCTCTTCGTGAATGAACGCCTCGAAGTCCGACAGGCAGGGTCCAAGTTCGTTCGGCGGGACCGGAACGAACATGGCATTGCCGGGCCGCGTGCCGCCGATCCAGTTCTGGCTCCGCCGGAACTCGCCGGGGTTCTTGTCGCCGCCACGGTTGCCCTCCATCAGCCGTGCATGCATTTCGCGGATCAGGCGCAGGGACAGCGGAAGCTCGTCCAGCTGATCCAGACCGTACATCATTGCGTCAACGTAGTTCGAGACCTCTCGGACATCGTCGAATGCCTGGCCTGGCTCGGCCGCTGCCTCGAACCGCAAGAGGTCGGTCAGCGTCGACTGGGTGCCCTCGATCTGAGAAGACAGCACCGCTTCCTTGCGAACGCACATATAGAGAAAGAGATCATGGCGCGGCAGCAGCATGGTGATCCCGTCAAGACGCCCGAGGGCGCGCTCGGCCGCACTGAGCTTGGTCAGCAAGGGAAGGACGTCGATAGGCGGGTCGGGCGGCAATGTGGGCGGCACGAATGCGCGGACGACCTCGCCACCGATGGGGGTTCCAACATAGCGCCCCAAGCGCGTATCTGTGACATCGTCCATCATACGAGGGGTTGTCACACAGGCTCGCTATTTAAGCAACTGGCATGTTTCTTTATTAGTGTGGGGCGGTATTTAGGCTACCCTAAGCAGGGGACGCTCGGTGCGGGCGCGGTCTACGACGCGGCCGTGGCCCGGGTGACCCAGCTCATCGTCGGCGAACTGACGCGGGACGAGACCATCGACCGCCTAACCCAGGACGTCGCCGAAGCGGAAAGTGCTCATCCGCGCGGTTGATCCACACCTTCCTCCCCGGGGGGCTGGCGATGCAGGTTTTGTCGCAAACTTCTGAACTAGACAAAAGAAGCCTTTGCTAGAACTTCCTATGCTGCCAGCCTTGCAAATTGGACAAACGGACAGAGTCCCGGCGTAAGCTGCCCTTTGAATATCATATTTGCGACCTCGACCGGTGCGAGCCGCGCAGCCGTGCAACGCAATCTGGCCTGGATGGATCCGGGAAGTCACTGGGCAGGGAAGGTTCAGGATGTGGCGGTCGGCTGATTAATGTTTGGGATTGGGTGTACAGAACTGCGAACATGACCACGCCTCGTGTTCTCAGGCGCACGCTGCGCCCCGGAGGCAATGTCGGCACCGTTCGCTGGCCCCTTTGATGGAACGGGTGCGCAAGGTCGGCGGCGGCGCGCCGATGTGCTTGAGCTTTGATATCGACGCGTTGGACCCGGATTTTGCCCCCGGCACGGGCACGGTCGAACCGGGCGGCCTGTCCACATGGCAGGCATTCGGGATCTTGCGCGGCCGTGCCTGGCCCAATATCGTTGGCGGTGATCTGGTGAAAGTGTCGCTGCCCCGCAACACCTTTGGCAACACCGCGCCGATCGAGGCCAATCTGCTAAACGAAATGCTCCGCGCCCTGCCGGGTGTTGCGCGAAACAAACACGATCAACCCAACATGGAGATCTACCAATGATGAAGAGACGCACGTTCCTTGCGACGTCGGGTATTGCCACGCTCGGCACCCTTGCGGCACCTTCGCTGCTGCGCGCACAGGGCACGCCCCTGAAGGTCGGCACCTATGGCGGATATTTCGAGGACAGCTTCAAAAAGCACATCTTCCCGGATTTCACCGCCGCGTCCGGTATCGAGATCGAGTCGATTGCGGAACCCACGGGAGAAGCGTGGCTCGTGCAGTTGCAACAGGCGGCCCGGGCAGGGCAGGCACCGGCGGATGTGTCGATGATGGCGCAGGTCCCGCGTCTTCGCGGCGAGATCGCCGAGCTTTGGGCCCCGCTGGACCGCAGCGCGATGCCGCAGACCGACAATCTGCCCGACTTCTTCCAGCACAGTTCCGAAGCGGGCGATTTCTACGGCACTGGTGCCGTCAGCTGGTACATCAGCCTAGTGACCAACACCGACGTCTACCCGCAAGCCCCGACATCGTGGACGGCGCTCTGGGACCCTGCGAACGAAAACAGGCTGGGCCTTCTGGCGCTTGCCTCCAACTCTTTCCTGCTGGAGGTCACGGCGACGACCTTTTTTGACGGCACCGACATTCTGGCGACCGAAGAAGGCGTGCTGGAGGTCATGAACAAGCTGGCCGAGGTGAAGCCGAACGTGCGCCTGTGGTACCGCGACGAAGGCCAGTTCCAGCAAGCGCTGGAGACGGGCGAAATTCCGATGGGACAGTATTACCACGACGTGACAGGCCTTGCTGCCGCAGACGGCAAACCGGTGCGCTCGACCTTCCCCGAAGAGGGTGCTGTGCTCGATTCCGGGTCCTGGGTAGTGTCGCGGGCGTCCACTCAGATCGGGCCGGCGCAGGTCTTCATCGACTACATGGCACAGCCCGCCATTCAGGCGAAACTGTCGCGTTTCGTGGGGACGGCGCCGACGGTCCGGCGCGATCTCACCGATCTGACCGACGAAGAATTCGCAGCCGTCGCGTCCGACATCGAGCCCATCCTTCCCCGATACGATCTTTATGTGGACCGTGGCGACTGGGTCAATCAGAAGTGGTCCGAACTCGTCACCGGGTAGCGTCAGACAACACGCGGTCCGGGCCCTTTCCTGGACTGGCCGGACAACAGGGTGGCCTCACATGACAAACCTCTCGCTGAAGGGCGTCACGAAACGCTTTGGCGACTTCACCGCGATCGACGACGTTTCTCTCGACATTTCCGACGGCAGCTTTGTCTGCCTTCTGGGGCCGTCGGGCTGCGGAAAGACGACGTTGCTGCGGCTGATGGCGGGGCTCGAGGAACCGAGCGCCGGGCGCATCCTGGTCGCCGGCGAAGACCAGACGGACGTGCCGTCCGAGAAACGCGATTTCGGCATGGTGTTTCAGTCGCTGGCCCTCTTTCCACATCTCAGCGTCGCGCAGAACGTGGCCTATCCGCTGACCATCCGCGGCCGCCCCAGGGCCGAGGCGCGCGCCCGGGCAGAGGAACTGCTGGATCTCGTTCGGCTTGATGGCGTGGCGGACCGACGCATTCACCAATTGTCGGGCGGCCAGCGCCAGCGTGTCGCCATCGCACGCGGGTTGGCGATCAACCCCAAGGTGTTTCTGCTCGACGAGCCACTGTCGGCGCTGGACGCCAACCTGCGCGAACACATGCAGGTCGAACTGCGCCAACTGCAGCAGCGCTTGGGCGTGACCACGGTGGTCGTGACACATGACCAGAAAGAGGCGCTGACCATGGCGGACCTCGTCATTGTGATGGAAAAGGGTCGCGTGCAGCAGATCGGCGCCCCGATGGAGGTTTACCGCAAACCCGCCAACGTCTTTGTCGCGGGCTTCATCGGGACCTCCGCCCTGATCCCCTGCCGATTGACGGACGCGCGCACCGTCGAGATCGGCGGGCGCGTGCTGAAGCTGCATCCGCAAGATCAGGTCAATTGTGCCGCGGACAGGGCCGCCGTCCTGTCTGTTCGCCCCGAGGACGTGCGCCTTCAGGGCGATGACGCAGACGCCGCCCTGCCCGCCCGGGTCGTCTTCGTCCGTGATCTGGGCGAAAGCGTGCATTACGTTCTCGACCTGGATGGCCACGAGATAACGGCGCTCTATCACCCCGCAGATCGCCCCGATGTCGTGGCGGGCGACACGGTCGGCGTGGCCTTCGCGCCGGGCAGCTGCACGGTGCTGGCGGCATGAGGGGGCGCGACACCCACCCCACGCCCGGCTGGATCGCCGGTCTGCCTGCCCTCTGGCTCGGGGTCTTCTTTCTGGTCCCTTTCGCCATAATGCTCGGAGTCAGCGTGGCGCACCGCGTGCCTGGCGGATTTTTCGAGCCGGGGTTCGAACTGACGAGCTACGCGCGCTTCTTCTCCGCCTTCTTCGGCGAAATCCTTCTGACCTCGCTCGCGCTGTCCGCGGGCGCGGCCGTGATCTGCGTCGGCCTCGCGTTTCCGTTCACTGTGATCCTGTCGCGGATGCGCAGACGGTCGCAGACGGTCGTGCTGGTGGTGCTGCTGTCGATCCTGTCGCTGTCGGAGGTCATCATCGGGTTTTCCCTGTCGACCCTGCTTTCGCGCACGGCGGGTGTGGGCAACCTGCTGGTCTGGGCCGGCATCCTGAGCGAGTCGCGCGCGTTCACACCTAGCCTCTTCGCGTTAATGACGGGAATGTGCTACATTGCGCTGCCCTACGCGGTGCTCGTGCTCTACCCCCCCATATCCCGGCTTGACCCCGAACTGTCCGAGGCCGCACGCATGATGGGGGCCGGCCCGTTGCGCGGCTTCACGACCGTGACGATCCCGCTGCTGCGCGGCCCGATCCTCGGCGCGCTGATCCTCGTCTTCGTCTTTACGCTGGGGGTCTATCTTCTGCCGCAGGTTCTGGGCCAGCCGCAGCACTGGACGCTTTCGGTGCACATCACCGACCAGGCGGTGTTCCAGTCCAACCTGCCCTTTGCGGCAGCGATGGCGGTGCTGTTGCTGATCGTGTCGCTGGCGCTGGTCGGGCTGACGCTGTTGCTGGGTGGACCGAAAGGAGACGCGACATGACCCGCACGGTCCAGACCGCCTATGTCATTTCTCTTCTCGCCCTGCTGGCCTGCCCCATCTTCGTGGTGGCCGGTGTGTCGCTGAACGGTCAGCAGAGCCTGGTATTTCCACCGCAGGATCTGTCGCTGCGCTGGTATGGCGCGCTGCTGCACGATCCGGAATGGCTGGTCCCGCTGCGCAATTCCCTGGTGATCGCCGCTGCGTCCAGCACGCTCGCGGTGCTTGTCGCGTTGCCGCTGGCCCTGCATGTGTGGGCGCGCAACGGCTGGGTTTCGCGGGCGCTCTATACGCTGGGGGTTGCGCCTTTCATGCTGCCCCCGGTCATTTCGGCGCTCGGATTCCTGGTGTTCTGGATCTCGGTCGGCATGTATGGCCGGATGCCCGCCACCATCGTATCGCACGGTGTGTTTCTCGTGACGTTGCCACTGGTCACGCTCAGCCTCGGGTTGGCCGCGATCGACCGGTCTCTGGTCGAGGCGGCGCGCACCATGGGAGCAGGGCGTTGGACGGTGTTCCGAACCATCCTGATGCCGCTGCTGGTGCCCTATATGGTGTCGGGTTACGCATTTGCCTTCGTGCTGTCGCTGAACGAATATATCATCGCCTACATGGTCGCGGGCTTTACGGTAGAGACGCTGCCGATAAAGATCTTCAACAGCCTGCGCTACGGCTATACGCCGATCATGGGCGTGGTTTCTGTTGTCTTCCTGGCGCTGGCGGCGCTGATCTTCGGCCTGATCGGGTGGTTCGGCGACCTTCCCCGCCTTCTGGGCGCAGACAGGGCAAAGGATTGAACATGCTGCGTCTGGCACTTTGGCAGGGGACCGGCGTTGCGGGGGATCTGCCGCGCACGGTGGCCGAAATCGCCCGCATCGGCGGTGTGGCGGCGGCGCGGGGGGCGCAGCTTCTGGTGTTTCCCGAAGGATATCTGACCGGCTATTATCTGCCGGGTCTTGCCCCCGGTGGCGTGCCGGGCATTGAAGATGCGCTTGCGCAGGTCGGCAAGATTGCATCGCAGAGCGGTCTTGCCATCGTCATGGGCAGCCATCTGGACGAAGACGGCGGGCTGGCCAATGCCGCCGTGGTGTTTGACTCAGCGGGGGCGGAAACCGGCAGATACCGAAAGCGTGCCCTCTTCGGGGAATGGGAGCAGGCGACGTTTCGGCCCGGCGCCGCGCCGCTGCGCTTTGCCTGTGCCAGTCTGACCGTTGGAGTGGCCATATGCTATGATGTCGAATTTCCGGAACTCATTCGTGCCGAGGCAATGGCGGGCGTCGATCTGGTCGTTGTGCCCACCGCCCTGATGGCCCCGCATGACCGCATCGCCCGCCATCTGGTGCCCACCCGCGCGATGGAAAATCAGATCGCGCTAGGCTATGCAAACCGCACGGGAAAGGAAGGCCCCCATGATTTCGTCGGTCTGTCGTCGATCCGGGGGCCAGACGGCGAGGCGCTTGCCATGGCGGGGATGCAGGCCGAACTGTTGATCGCCGACATAGACGGGGACGCCATTGCGCGCGAACGGGCGGCGGACGGCTATCTTGCGGCGCTGACACGACTGCGCTGAACCCGGATCACGATCTCAGCGCGAAATCCACAACCAGGCGTCCCGACACTTTGCCGGCCGCCAGCCGATCCAGCGCCGCGCCGACGCCTGACAGGGGTAACGTCTCGATCTCGACAGCACTTTTGCGATCGGCGGCGAACGCCAGATATGCGCGCAGGGCGTCACGCGTCCCGACGGACGATCCCATGACCCTGTGACCGCCGTTGATCAACCACATCATCGACAGGGGGACCGGCCCGTGGACCAGTGCAACCGCAACGATCTGGCTCAGCGGATTGGCGACAGCCGCAATCAGATCCCAGACCGTCGGCGTTGGCGCGAAATTCAGCGTGATGTCGGCGCCTCCCCAGGCACGGATGATATCCACCGCGCCCGGTTCGACCGCGATCGCGGCGCCGCGCTGCAGCGCCATGTCACGCTTGGCCGGGTCGAGGTCGACCACCGCGACGCGCAGGCCCCGCG
>JBBKWG010000200.1:0-4430 GCA_037968835.1 Paracoccaceae bacterium | reverse complement strand
GTGGCCAGCCCGGCTTCGACGGCGAGCCGGTTCAGATCGACGTCCGACGATGAGCCGGTATGCGCCTTGGCGTCCCAGCCGAGCAGCCGAATGTAATTGGCCACCACCACCGCCGTTTCAGACGCGCGCAGGCACGCGCGGTGGGCCTGCGCGTCGTCGAGCCACTCGGTTCCCGGTTCGCCTTGGCGTGGATCGCGGGGGTAGTCGTAAAGAAAAACGATCGCGTGCGTGTGCGCTTCGATGGTCGAGGGCGGGGCCTCCATCGATTCTTTCAGATCGGCCATGATCATGTCGATGCCAGACGCCAGCGTTTTGGTCTGACGGGTCTTGAGATCGTTCGCCAGCCGGTCGATATCGGCGTTGCGCCAAGGCTCGGCCAAGTGCGCAGCGCCGGCAAGCCGACAGATGCCGGCCATTGCGGCGTCCGAGAAATAGCCGAACGCCTTGAGATGGTTGGCGCGTTCCTGCGGGTCGTCGGGACAGTCCGCGCGCGCCTTGTTGACCAGCCCGTCGCGGATCGCGTCCAGCATCGCCTGATACTCGAACATCGCGTTGACCAGGCTCGCGGGCGTGTCGGGGCGGCGGAAATCGAGCGGTGACGCGGCGGGCAGACCGTCGAGACCCGGTTGCTCGCGCCGCGACAGACGTTCCAGCGGGTAGGGGCCAAGATGGACCGGTCTGTTCTTGTCTGAGAAAAACCTGACGGACATGAAGCCCCTTTCAAGGCACGAAGTCAGACACGCGCCGCCTGTCTGAGCTTACAGAAATTCAGCTTCCCGCGACGCCTGAGCGATACCACGCGACCAGCTTGGCGCGGTCCTCGTCGGAAAGGTCGGTGATGTTGGCGGGCGGCATGGCGTGGCTCACACCGGCTTGCAGGAAGATCTCTTTGGCGTGGCGCGCGATGTCGCCGGTGGTTTCCAGCAACACGCCGTTCGGTGCGCGCCGGATGCCGTCCCAGACCGGTTCACGGGCGTGACACATCGAACACCGGCCGAGCACGATTTCTTCGGCCTCGCCAAACCCGGTCGCCGAGGCAAAGCGGGACTCGTATCCGGTCAGGGGCCGCGCCTCGGCGTCCTCGTAGGTGTTGAAGATCGGTGCCGTCGACAGCCACGCGATCAGCAGGAACAGGATGACGGTGGCGATCCAGGTCCAGGTCGGGTTGCCGCTGCGCGCGTGCATCGAGTTGAAATAGTGCCGGATCGTCACGCCCATCAGAAAGACCAGCGCCCCGATCAGCCACGAATACTCGGTCGCGAAGGCCAGAGGATAGTGGTTCGACAGCATCAGGAACACGACCGGCAAGGTCAGGTAGTTGTTGTGGGTCGAGCGCAGCTTGGCGATCTTGCCGTATTTCGGATCGGGCGTGCGTCCGGCCTTGAGGTCGTCGACGACGATGCGCTGGTTCGGCATGATGATGAAGAAGACGTTGGCGGTCATGATCGTGGCCGTGAATGCCCCGAGATGCAGCATCGCCGCGCGGCCGGTGAAAATCTGGTGATAGCCCCAACTCATCGCGACCAGCATGGCGAACAACAGCAGCATCAGAAGCGTCGGCTTTTCGCCGAGCGGTGATTTGCACAGGTAGTCGTAGATCAGCCAGCCGATCGTCAGGGACGCGGCGGAGATCAAGATGCCCTGCCAGAGCGCAATATCCGCCTTGGCCGGATCGATCAGGTACAATTCGCCGCCAAGCCAGTAAACCAGCATCAGCAATGCCGCGCCCGAAAGCCACGTCGCGTAGCTTTCCCATTTGAACCACGTCAGGTGTTCGGGCATCGCGTCCGGTGCGACCAGGTATTTCTGGATGTGATAGAACCCGCCGCCGTGCACCTGCCACTCCTCGCCATCGGCGGGGCCGGAAATGTTGCGGTTGAGGCCAAGATCGAGTGCGATGAAATAGAACGACGACCCGATCCAGGCAATCGCGGTGACGACATGAAGCCAGCGGATGGCGAAGCCGATCCAGTCCCAGATGATGGCAAGTTCAAACATCAGCTTCCCCGATACGTCGAATAGCCGAATGGCGAGAGCAGCAGCGGCACGTGGTAGTGAACGTCCTGCGACATCCCGAAGCGGATCGGGATCACGTCCAGAAAGCGAGGAGATTCGGGGTTGGTGCCGGTTGCGTCGAGATACTTGCCGGCGTGAAAGACCAGTTCGTAAACGCCGGGGCGGAATTCGGCTTCGGGCAGAATCTGCCTGTCGGTGCGCCCGTCGGAGTTCGTCGTGAGAGAATGAAGCTGGACGCGGGCATCGACCTCGATGCGATAAAGCTCGATCACCAACCCCTCGGCGGGACATCCCCGCGCGGTATCCAGAACGTGCGTCGTCAGATAGCCCGCCATCAGTTTTGTCCCTCGCTTCACCCGCATTTCGATAAGATTTACAAATCCCCATGCAGGAATTTGGTTTCCCCTGAAAGAAGCGCGGATTATCACCAAAGGCAAGCCGTAGAAGGATTGCCGATGTGAACCGATACCCCCGCGACATGACCGGATACGGCCCGACGCCCCCGGATGCCCAATGGCCGGATAGTGCCAGGATAGCCGTTCAGGTCGTGCTCAATTACGAGGAGGGCGGGGAAAACAACATTCTCCACGGCGATGCGGCGTCCGAGGCGTTCCTGTCCGAAATCGTCGGTGCTGCCGCGTGGCCGGGGCAACGGCACTGGAACATGGAATCGATCTACGAATACGGCGCGCGTGCCGGGTTCTGGCGGTTGCACCGGATGCTGAAGGATTTGCCGGTCACGGTCTACGGCGTGGCAACGGCGCTGGCGCGCGCACCCGAGCAAGTGAAGGCGATGCAGGCGGCGGATTGGGAAATCGCTTCGCACGGTCTGAAATGGATCGACTACAGGGATTACGCGGAAAGCGACGAGCGCGCCGATATGGCCGAAGCGATCCGCCTGCACACCGAAGTGACCGGCGAGCGACCGCGTGGGTGGTATACGGGGCGGACCTCGATCAACACGGTCCGTCTTGCCGCCGAAGAAGGTGGATTTGCGTATGTTGCTGACAGCTATGCCGACGACCTGCCGTATTGGATGCGGTTTGGCGAGCGCGACCAGTTGATCGTGCCCTATACGCTCGACACCAACGACATGCGCTTCGCGACCCCGCAGGGGTTCAATTCCGGCGATCAGTTCGAGACCTATCTGAAGGACTCTTTCGATGTGCTTTATTCCGAAGGCGGGCGGATGCTGTCGATTGGATTGCATTGCCGTCTGGTCGGTCGGCCGGGCAGGGCTGCGGCGCTGAAACGTGCGCTCGATTATATGTCGGGGCACGACGGCGTGTGGTTCGCGACCCGCCTGCAAATTGCCGAGCATTGGGCGCAGGTTCAGCCTCCGAAGGGTGCGCAGAGGCCGTCAGAGATGGACAGGGACACATTCGTCAGCGAATTCGGCGGTATCTTCGAGCATTCGCCGTGGATTGCCGAGCGTGCCCACGCACTTGAGCTTGGCGCGACCCACGACACCGCTATTGGCGTTCACTCGGCGCTGGCGCGGGTCTTTCGCAGCGCGAGCGAAGCGGAACGGATGGGCGTGATCGTGGCGCACCCCGACCTTGCCGGCAAACTGGCCGCCGCCAAGCGCCTGACGGCTGAATCGACGGCAGAACAGGCGTCGGTCGGACTGGATGCGCTGACTGACGCTGAACGAACCGAATTCACGCGGCTCAACGACGCCTATACCGAGAGGTTTGGTTTTCCGTTCATCATCGCGGTGCGCGACAACACCCGGGAGTCGATCGAGGCCGCGTTCCGGCGCCGACTTCAAAACGACCGCGCCAGCGAGTTCGGCGAGGCCTGCCGTCAGGTCGAGCGGATTGCCGAGTTGCGTCTGATCGACAAGCTCCGATGACCCGGACTGTCGCAATCAGGGCGATCTCGGCTGCGGTGTTCGCTCCGTTCGGCGATGTCATCGACACCGATGGCGCGCCCGACCGGGTCATCAACCAGGGGCTGTGCGGCCGCTTTCACGACCGTGCGCAGCTCGATTTCGGAGACGGACGCGCCGGGGTCAGCCTGTTTCGCGCCGAACCGCGCACGCTGCCGCTGGCGCTTGAGATGGTCGAACGGCACCCCGATGGCAGCCAGTGTTTTATTCCGATGAGCATGGATGGCTTCCTTGTCATCGTCGCGCCCGATCAGGGCGGAAGTCCCGGCGTGCCGCTGGCGTTCAGGACCGAAGCCGGGCAGGCGATCAATCTTCATCGCGGGACGTGGCACGGGGTGCTGACGCCGCTGCGCGCGCCGGGGCTGTTCGCGGTCGTCGATCGGATCGGCGCGGGGGCCAATCTTGAGGAGCATTGGTTCAAGGAGCCGTGGACGGTGTCCTGACCCTGATCCCGGCGAACCTCACAACTTGGCGTGGCGGTTCACATCCTTGTAAAGCAGGTAGCGGAAGCGGCCAGGGCCCC
>JBBKWG010000199.1:0-7775 GCA_037968835.1 Paracoccaceae bacterium | reverse complement strand
TCGCGCAACAATCAGGCAGTGCTGCCCTTGCGCGGAAAAATCCTGAACGTCGAGCGTGCCCGCTTTGATCGGATGCTCGGCAGTCAGGAAATCGGCACGCTCATCACCGCGCTCGGAACCGGTATCGGGCGTGACGAATTCGACATCACCAAGCTGCGCTACCACAAGATCATAATCATGACCGACGCCGACGTTGACGGCGCGCATATCCGCACCTTGTTGCTCACGTTCTTCTTCCGCCAGATGCCCGAGGTGATCGACGGCGGGTATCTGTATATCGCACAGCCGCCGCTCTACAAAGTCGCGCGCGGCAAGTCCGAGGTCTACCTAAAGGATCAGGCCGCGCTGGACGATTACCTGATCCAGATGGGCGTCGAAGGCGCGATCTTGCGGTTGGGTTCGGGCGAAGAGATCATTGGTCAGGATCTCGCCCGCATCGTCGAGGAAGCACGGCAGGTCCGGCGCGTCCTGCAGGCATTCCCGACCCATTATCCGCAGACGATCCTCGAACAATCCGCCATCGCCGGTGCCTTTCTGCCGGGACAGGTTGACGCCGACCTGCAAGGCGTCGCCGACGCCGTTTCCACCCGGCTTGACCAAGTGGCAGCGGAATACGAACGCGGTTGGCAGGGGCGCATTACGCAAGACCACGGCATCCGCCTTGCAAGGATCCTGCGCGGCGTTGAAGAAGTTCGTACCCTCGACGGTCCGGTGATGCGCTCGGGCGAGGCCCGTCGTCTCGGCAGCCACACGGAAGCCCTGCGCGAAGTCTATTCGACTCCAGCCAAGCTTGTCCGGCGCGACCGGGAATCTCTCGTCCACGGACCCCTCGACCTTTTGAATACGATTCTCGAAGAGGGCGAAAAAGGCCTTAGCCTTCAGCGTTACAAGGGATTGGGCGAAATGAACCCCGGCCAGCTTTGGGAAACCACGCTCGACCCCGAAGCCCGCACGCTGTTGCAGGTCAAGGTCGAGGATCTGGCAGAAGCCGACGATCTTTTCACCAAGCTCATGGGCGATGTCGTCGAACCACGACGGGAATTCATCCAGCAGAACGCGCTCAACGTCGAAAATCTCGATTTCTAGGCGCTCCAAGTCCGCCCACCGCCCAACGGGCTGAAACCAAGGAACGGACACCATGGTCCGCCAGATACTTCCGATTTCGGCTCTGCTGCTGGGGTCGTTCTTTCTTCTTTTCGCAGGCGGCATCAATTCGTTGATTCTGCCGGTGCGCGGATCGGCCGAAGGCTTCTCGGCGCTATCGCTCGGATTGCTCGGCACCGGCTGGGCCATCGGATACGTTTCGGGCTGCCTGTTCACAGCGCGGCTTGTCGCGCGCGTCGGCCATATCCGCTCCTTCAGCGTCATGGCGGCGTTTGCGGGAATCGTCATCCTTGCCCAGTTGCTGCTGATGTCGCCCGAGATGTGGATACCGTTGCGCGCGCTTCAGGGCTTCTGTTTTGCTGGCGCCGCGATGATTGTCGAAAGCTGGCTTGGCGAACGCACCAGTTCCGCCAATCGGGGACGCATTTTCGGCATCTATACGATGGTGAACCTTTTCGCATCGACTGCCGGACAACTGACGCTGACGATGGGCGATACCAACGGGTACTTGTTCTTCGTGCTCGGCGCGATGTTCTATTCGCTTGCCCTGATCCCGACAGCGATTTCGTCGTCGGCCAGCCCCAAGCCGCTTGTTACGGTCAAGATCGACCTCAGGGCGCTATGGAAGAACTCGCCGGTGGCGGTCTTCGCCGTTTTCATGGTCGGCATCTCGAATGCGTCTTTCGGTACGCTGGCGGCGGTATATGCCGATCGCATCGGTCTCGACATCACTGCCATCGCGTTTTTCACCTCGATCCCGATCCTGATCGGCGCTGTTTCGCAAATCCCGGTCGGCTATTTGTCGGACCGGATGGATCGCCGAAAGGTGCTGGTCGGCGTTGCAACGGTGGCGCTTTTGTCCGATGTGGCGTTCATCACGCTCAGGCCCGAAAGCCAGATCATCAACCTTGCCCTGGCCGGTGTCTTTGGCGGCGCAATTTTCGCGATGTATCCGGTCATTATCGCCCACGCCAACGACAACTCGGATGGCAATTACATCCAGACCAGCGGCGGGCTTTTGATGGTATTCGGACTCGGCTCGATTGCAGGTCCGCTTGTCGCGGGTTTCGGCATGTCGTTCCTTGACGTGCGCGGGCTGTTTGTGACCACCGCAGTCGCGCATTTGCTGATGATTGTTCAGGCGATCTACCGCATCGGAAAGCGTGCTTCTGTGCCGGATATTGAGAAGATCGACTTCAAAGCCGGACCTTTGTCGCGGGGTACGACACCGCAGACGATTGCCCTTGGTGCCACCGATGCCGAGGTCGCGGAGGCGACGCTGGCGCCGCGGAATCCTGACCGGAATGATACGGAAGCACGATAGGAGTTTTCGCTTCGGGGCAGGGGGCGGTCAGCCCTCGCCGATGTGACGCTCGCCGCGGGCTTTCGCCAATTCGATCTGGCGCTGGCGCTCGCGAAACCGGATTCTGTCGGCTTCGGTATATTCGTCGACGCATTGCCCGCAGCAGACGCCCTGCTCGAACGCTGGATGGGTCTTGTGCGCTGCCGAGATCGGTCGCCGACACGCGTGGCAAAGATCGTAATGGCCTTCGACCAACCCATGTCCGACCGAGACGCGTCGATCGAAAACGAAACATTCTCCCGACCACAGGCTTTGATCCGCTGGCACCTCTTCGAGATACTTCAGGATCCCGCCCTTGAGGTGAAATACGTCATCGACGCCTTGCGAAATCAGATAATTCGTCGCCTTTTCGCACCGGATTCCGCCGGTACAGAACATCGCGACCTTCTTGCCCGCGAACCGTTCGGCATTCGCCGCCCACCAGTCGGGGAACTCGCTGAACGACCGGGTTTCGGGATCGACGGCGCGCTCAAAGGTGCCGATGGCGACCTCGTAATCGTTGCGGGTATCAATCACCACCACGTCGTCCGAGCGCACCAGATCGTTCCAATCCCTGGGAGCAATGTAGGTGCCCACCGAAGCGGTCGGGTCGACATCGGGTTGGCCCATCGTCACGATCTCGCGCTTCAGGCGGACCTTCATGCGCGAAAATGGCATATCCTCCGCAGTGCTTTCCTTCCACTCCAGATCCGCGCATCCCGGCAGCGCGCATATGTGCGAAAGCACTGCCTGGACGCCCTCTCGCGTTCCAGCGATGGTGCCGTTGATGCCTTCGCGGGCCAACAGGAGCGTGCCCATGACGCGGTTCAGGCGGGCGACTTCGGCCAGCGGCCCCTGCAAGGCGCCGGGGTCGGGAAAGGGCGTGAACCTGTAAAGCGCGGCGACGGTGAACATGGATCGCGGGATACGACGTTGAACCCGCAGCGGCAAGTCGTAGGGTGTCACGGAAGCCGCAAGGGAGAGTGCGAATGCGACCGGCCAACGAAGCGATCCTGGTGATCGACGTCCAGAACGATTTCTGCCCCGGTGGTGCGCTTGCCGTGGCGGGTGGCGACGAGATCGTCGCACCGATCAACGCGCTGGTCCCCGAGTTCCCGGTGCGGGTGTTCACGCAGGACTGGCATCCGCCTGACCATGCCAGTTTCGCCTCGCAGCACGATGGCGCTGAGCCCTATAGCCTGACCGAAATGCCCTATGGCCCGCAGGTGCTTTGGCCGGATCATTGCCGCATCGGATCCGAGGGCGCGGCGTTTCATCGGGTGCTGGATATCCGCAAGGCCGACGTCATTCTGCGCAAGGGTTTCCGGCGCGAGATCGACAGCTATTCCGCCTTCTTCGAGAACGACCATACAACTCCGACCGGCCTTGATGGCTACCTGAGGAGTCGGGGCGTGGAGGTGCTGACGCTGGTCGGGCTGGCCACCGATTTCTGTGTGAATTTCTCGGCTGTCGATGCCGCCCGGCTGGGGTTCAAGGTGACGGTCATCGACAGCCTGTGCCGCGCCATCGACCTTGATGGATCGCTGTCGGTGGCGAAGGCGCGGATGGCGGATGCCGGGGTGACATTGGCCTGATTGCGGATGTGTGCGTCGGGCCGATTTATTGTCAAAAGCGACGTGGGTATCACGTCGGTATCGCGTCGGTAAAACGTAGGTGCCAGTTTCGGTCCTATTCGCAGGATCCGACAGCGCGGCGGACGCCATGAGAACGCCCGCCGCCGGTCGAATTCAGCTCATGGCTTCCAGCTCGTCGATGAAGCCGGAGATCATGCTGAGGCCCTTGTCCCAGAACGCCGGGTCCGAAGCATTCAGACCGAAGGGTTTCAGAAGCTCGGAATGGTGCTTTGATCCGCCGGCTTTCAGCATCTCGAAATACTTCGCCTGAAAGTCATCGTCGCCTTCCTCGTAAACGGCGTAAAGCGCGTTCACCAGACCGTCCCCGAAGGCGTAGGCGTAGACGTAAAACGGCGAGTGGACGAAGTGCGGGATGTAGGCCCAGAACACCTCGTAGCCGTCCATGAAGTCGAACGCCGGTCCAAGGCTTTCGCCCTGAACGCTCATCCAAAGTGCGTTGATGTCGTCGGGCGTCAGTTCGCCATTGCGCCGCGCGTCGTGCAGCTTGACCTCGAAATCATAGAACGCGATCTGGCGGACCACGGTGTTGATCATGTCCTCGACCTTGCCGGCCAGCAGGACTTTCTTTTCAGCCGCATCCGGCGCGTTTCGCAGCAGGCGCTTAAAGGTCAGCATCTCGCCAAAGACCGAGGCCGTTTCAGCCAGAGTGAGCGGCGTCGAGGCCAGCAATTCGCCCTGAACCGCCGCCAGCCTCTGGTGCACGCCGTGCCCCAGTTCGTGGGCCAGCGTCATCACGTCGCGCGGCTTGCCGAGGTAATTCAGCATCACATAGGGGTGCACGTCGGCAACGGTCGGATGCGCGAACGCGCCGGGCGCCTTGCCGGGTTTGACGCCCGCGTCGATCCAGCCATCGGTGAAGAACGGCTCGGCCAAACGTGCCATCTCGGGATCGAATTCCGAATAGGCGTTCAGCACCGTCGCCTTCGCGTCGTCCCACCCTACGATGCGTTCCGATTCCATCGGCAATGGCGCGTTGCGATCCCAGACCTGCATCCGCTCAAGACCCAGCCACTTGCGCTTCAATTCGTAATACCGGTGGCTGAGCTTGGGATAGGCGGCAACGACGGCGTTGCGCAACGCTTCGACCACCTCGGGTTCGACATGGTTCGACAGATGGCGACCGGTCTGCGGCGTCGGCATCCCGCGCCACCGGTCCTCGATCTCTTTCTCTTTTGCCAGCGTGTTGTGAACGCGCGCGAACAGCTTCACGTTCTCGCCGAATACTCGCGCGACTTCCCGCGCCGCGGTTTCGCGGACATCGCGCTTCTGGTCGGTCAGATCGTTCAAGGTGGCTTCCAGCCCGCGGGTTTCTTCGCCGATGACGAATTCCATTCCGGCGATCGTTTCATCGAACAGGCGGTTCCACGCGGCAGCCCCGACCGTGGACTGGTCGTGGAGGAATTTCTCGAGCTCGTCGGAAAGCTGATAGGGACGCATTGCCCGCAACCGATCGAAGATCGGCTTGAAACGCGCCAGTTCGGCATTTTCCGCGAACAGTTTGTCGAGGTGGTCGCTTTCGATCCGGTTGATTTCGAGCGAGAAGAAAACCAGCGGGGTCGTGTAGGCCGTCACCTTGTCCTGCGCATCCGACATCGCCTTCGCGCGTTCGGAATCGGTGGTGTTCTGGTAGTAGCGCAGGCCGATGAAAGACATGATGCGGCCGGCGACCATGTCGATCTTTTCGTATCTGAGAACGCAGTCCAGCATCCCTTTGGCATCCAGCGCCGCAAGCTTTCCCTCGTAGTCGGCGGCAAAATCGGCGCAAGCCTTTTCCAGCCAATCCATGTCGCGTTTCATCTCGGGCGCGTCGGGCGAAGTATAAAGGTCCGACAAATCCCATTCGGGCAGGTCGCCCAGATCGCGGGCACCGGCAGAATTCACGTCGTAAGCGGGACGGGGATCAAATCGCATCGGAAATTCCTTTGTTGTTGCCACTGACATAGGACCTGAGGCCGGTGTGGTTCAACCCGCAACGGTGGCGGGACACGTCGAACCGGTCATCCGTGCGCCGCCAGAAGCTGTTTCAGATCATCGAGTGTATTCGCCTCGCTGACGGGCTTGTCCTTGCGCCAACGGGCCATCCGCGGGAACCTGAGCGCGACGCCCGACTTGTGCCGTGGGCTTTCCCGAATCCCCTCGAACGCGATCTCGAAAACGTGCTCTGGTTTGACCGACCGCACCGGGCCGAACCGTTCGATGGTGTTGCGGCGCACCCAAGCGGTGATCGAGCGAAACTCGGCGTCCGTCAGTCCGGAATAGGCTTTGGTGAACGGCACCAGTTCGTTGCCGCTCCAGACCGCGAAAGTGAAGTCGGTGAACAGGTTGGCGCGGCGGCCATGACCGGATTGCGCGTAGATCATCACGCCGTCGATCACCAGCGGGTCGACCTTCCATTTCCACCAATCGCCCTTGCGGCGACCATCGCGGTAGGGACTGTCGAGCCGCTTGAGCATGACGCCCTCGGCCCCGAGTTCGCGCGAATTCTCGCGTTGATCTGCAAGCGTTTGCCAGGAGTCGAAGTCGAGCAGGGGCGACAGGCGAAGCGGCGCGGTTTTCGGCACGTCGCGAACCATCTGCTCCAGCGCCGCGCGGCGCGCGCCAAAGGGTCGGGATCGGATATCCACGCCACCTGTTTCCAGCAGATCGTAGGCGCGCAGGATCACCGGCGCCTGGCTGAGCAACTTCTTGGGCACCGTCTTGCGCCCGAGCCGCTTTTGCAGGTCGTTGAAGCTCATGGGTTTGTCGTCCGCCCACGCCAGAACCTCGCCGTCCATGACGGTGCCCGGCGGCAGGAAATCGCGCAGGATCGCGAGTTCGGGGAAGCGGTCGGTCATCAGGTCATCGCCGCGGGACCAGAGATAATGCTCGCCGCCCCTGAGGATCAACTGGCCACGAATGCCGTCCCACTTGTGTTCGGCCGCCCATGCTGCCGGATCACCGAGCGCGTCGGGCGACGTGTCGAGTTGATAGGCGAGGTAGAACGGATAGGGCTTGGAGAGATCCGTCGTCGGATCGGGCGCCAGGATCAGCGTGTCGAAACTGACGGTATCGGGCGACCAGTCTCCCATCAGCCGGTGCGCCAGATCGGATTCCTCGATTTCGGTGGCTTGCGACAGGGCCCGTGTCATCAGTTTCTGGCTGAGGCCGACGCGAAATCCGCCGGTTATCAACTTGTTGAACACGAACCTCTCGGTGGTGCCAAGCTGATCCCAGGCGTCGAGAATGCCCGCCTTTCGCCGAGGTTCATCTTCGGCGGACAGGGCGCGAATGCGGGCGATCCAATGGCTCAGGCTGCTGTCCGAGGACTTTGAGGCTTCCGGCAAGATCAGCGCGATCGTTTCGGCGAGGTCACCGACGATCGGATAGGATTCCTCGAACAGCCACAGCGGTATACCGGCAGTTTCAGCGGCCCATTCGCGCAACCTTGTCGTCGTCACCGTTCGTTTCGGCCGTCGACCCGATAAAAGCGCGATGGTCCAAAGCGCGTCGTCCTTGTTCGCCGCCTTGAAATACTCGGCCAGTGCCGCGACCTTGGCGTTGGTCTTTGTGGTTTGATCGAGACGCGTGAAGAGTTCGGCAAAGCGTTTCATCGAACCCACGCCGCCGGGGAAGTGGCTTGACTGAGGCACGCAAAACCGCCCCTCGGTTCGGGGGCGGTTCGGTTTGGTTTGGGG
>JBBKWG010000198.1:0-2501 GCA_037968835.1 Paracoccaceae bacterium | reverse complement strand
ATCGTGCGCGCCGCCGCGATCACCGCGTCCAGTCCCGAAGCGCAGAGACGGTTCACCGTCATCGCTGGCACCGTCGCCGGCAGCCCCGCCAGAAGCGACGCCATTCGCGCCACGTTCCGGTTGTCCTCACCCGCCTGATTGGCGCAACCGAGCACGACCTCGTCGACGCTCGTCCAGTCGATCTCGCGCCGGGTCATCAGCGCGCGGATCGGATGCGCCGCCAGATCGTCGGTGCGCACCGTCGCCAGCGCCCCGCCATAGCGCCCGATCGCACTGCGCTGGAAGTCGCAGATGAACGCGCGGTTCATCGCCCGATCACCGCCGTCGCCTCGATCTCGACGCGGGCGCGATCTTCGATCAGCGCCGCCACCACGACCATCGTCATCGCCGGGAAATGCCGCCCCAGCACCCGTCGATACGCCTCGCCGACTTCGCGCTGGTGGTCCAGATACTCTTTCTTGTCAGTCACATACCACGTCAGCCGGGCGATATCGTCAACCTGCCCACCTGCGGCCTCGACCACCGCGACGATATTCTTCAACGCCTGTTCCATCTGTCCTATGAAATCGTCCGAGACGAAGCGTTGCTGCCCGTCCCACCCGATCTGGCCACCGACAAACAACTGCCCGTCGGCGCTGAGCATCCCGTTTGCATAGCCCCTGGCGGGGGCCCAGCCATCGGGGTGAATGGTCTGGTGGGTCATCGAATCTCTCCTTCCAGATGGGCGCTCAGGGCAGCGCGCATGTCGTCGGGCCAGGGTTCGGGGCGGCCGGTTGCATTGACGTGAACGATGGTCGACGTCGCAGCAAGCCGCGTTTCCGACCCCGCAACCGCGTTGAAGCCAAGGCCAAGGCTGGTGCGACCTAGGCGCGTGACGGCAAGTGTGAACAGCAGTTCATCGCCATGACGCGAGGGTGCGGTGAACGTCGTCGAGATCTCCGCCGTCGGCACCCCGTGATCGGGGTGCATCCGGTGGAACGAATAGCCGATGTCGGCAAAGAACAGTTCGACGACATCGTTGATCATCTCGAAATAGCGCGGGTAAAATACGATCCCGGCCGGGTCGCAATGCTTGAACATGACAGGCTGGGTAAGGGTGAATGCCATCGCTCAGACCCCCAGATGCTGTTCAGTGATGTCGCGCGTCAGTGCACCGAACGCGCCCGACCAGACCGTCTTGCCGCGCTCCACGATCACCGCATGATCGGCGACCGAGCCGAGTTCCTTCAGCGACTTGTCGATCACCAGGATGCCAAGCCCGGTCTCGGCCTTCAGCCGCCGGATCGCCGCCCAGATGTCCTGCCGCACCACCGGGGCCAGCCCTTCGGTCGCTTCATCGAGGATCAGAAGGCGTGGGTTCGTCATCAGCGCCCGACCGATCGCCAGCATTTGCTGCTCGCCCCCCGAAAGCGATGCCGCGCGCTGGCCGAGCCGCTCGGTAAGGCGCGGGAACAATTCACCGACGCGTTTGAGATCCCACTCGCCGGGACGCGCCGCCGCGATCAGGTTTTCTTCGACCGTCAGGGGCGCAAAACATCGCCGTCCCTCCGGGACTAGACCGATACCGGCGCGCGCCGCCCGGTGCGCAGGCAAACGCGCCATGTCGGACCCATCGAACGTCACCCGCCCCGCCTTGGCATCCAGCAGGCGGCAGATGACCTTCACCGTCGTCGACTTGCCCATCCCGTTGCGCCCCATCAGCGCCACGACCTCGCCCGCGTCGATCGCCAGCGACACGCCGAACAGCGCCTGACTTGGGCCGTAAAAGGCGTGGATGTCGTCGACGGCAAGCAGGCTCATGCGTCCGCCTCCTCGCCCAGGTAAGCCTCGCGCACACGCGGATCGCTGCGGATTTCCGAAGCCGTGCCCGTCGCGATCACCTCGCCGTAGACCAGCACGCTGATCCGGTCGGCCAGCGCGAACACCGCGTCCATGTCGTGTTCGACCAGCAGGATCGGCGCTTCGGCACGCAGACTGTCCAACAGCGTCGTCAATTGCCCCGATCCTTCGGCGCCGAGACCCGCCATCGGTTCGTCCATCAGGAACGCTTTCGGCTCCAGCGTCAGCGCGACGGCGACTTCCAACTGGCGACGCTGCCCGTGGGACAGATCGGCGGTGCGCGTGCGCGAGTGATCGGCAAGTCCGACCCGCGTCAAAGCCGCCATCGCCCGGTCGTTCAGTTCCCCATCCAGCATCACGCCCGAGAAGAACCGCATGACCCGACCCGAGCGCCCAAGCGCACCAAGAACCGCGTTCTGCAACACGGTGTGCTCCATCGCCAGCGACGAAATCTGGAACGTCCGCCCCAGACCGGCACGCGCGCGCTGAACCGCGCCAAGCCCGCTGACATCGCGCCCGTCGAAATGAACCCGGCCGCTGTCCGGCATCAATTCTCCGGCGGTCAGCTTGATCAGCGTCGATTTCCCGGCCCCGTTCGGCCCGATCAGCGCATGGATCTCACCGGGCCGCAGATCGAGCGTCACATCGTGCGACGCCTGAAC
>JBBKWG010000197.1:0-24181 GCA_037968835.1 Paracoccaceae bacterium | reverse complement strand
GATTGACTCTGAAGGCAAATGGATCACTTTCTACGGTATGAAACGGTGGTTCGCGCTTTGCCTGGTATTTCTCATGTCGCTTTCTATGGCGTCGATGAGTGCGCTTGCGGGTGCCGCTGTTGGAGAAGCGTATTCCACGCCAAGCGCGGCGCAGCAGGTTGAGGCTTCGCACTATTCGGAATCCGGCAGCGATGATGGCGTCCATATGGATGCGTACGCCGCTGACGCTGAGGCCGCCGTTGGCGGTCACTTCGGCCACGGGATAACGCTTTGCTTTGCTTCTTGTGTGGTCATGACCGAAATTGATCTTGGCACCGCCGATCCGTGGCAATTCTACCGGATGTTCTATCCGCGGATCGTTGATTTGGCGACTGACCAAGCCTTTGACCTGCCGGTACGTCCTCCGAACGCGTTGATCTGAAACCGCTCGATTTAAAAGAGCCAAACGCGATCAACCCACCGGCGATGGCCGGTATCCTTCGGAGAACTTCAATGACTTCATTTACACGCCGCGGCTTTCTGGCCACCTCTGCGGCATCGACCGCCGCCTTGCTTCTTCCCGCCCGACTTCGGGCTTCGCCGGGCCCGATGTCTTTGGCCGCAACCACCCGCACGATCGAGGTCAATGGTCGTGCCGCAACGGTATACGGTCTCGTCAATGCGCAGGGTGGTCTGGGGCTGACGTTGGATCCCGCCCAGCAATTTCGGGTCGATCTGACCAACACTTTGCCCGATCCGACCATCATCCACTGGCATGGACAGATTCCACCGAATGCACAGGACGGCGTCCGCAAAACGAACCCGATGCTGGCGTCGGGCGAAACCCGGGCGTTCGATTTCGAGCCGCGCAGCGGGACGCACTGGATGCACAGCCACCTGCCTGCCGAGGAAGTCGGACTGCTGGCAGCACCGCTGATCGTGCGGACCAAGGCGGACCTTGGCGCCGACCGCCAGGAGGTTGTGATGTTCCTTCATGACTTCTCGTTCAGGGCACCGGAGGAGGTTCTGTCGGAGGTCACGTCGGGTATGGCGATGGACCATTCGGCGATGGGTCAAGGTGGCGGTGCCATGCAGGGCATGGCCGGGATGGACCACGGCAAGATGAACATGGCCGAAATGGAGATGGACCTGAACGACTTCGAGTTCGACGCCTATCTTGCGAACGACAGGACGCTTGGGGACCCGGACGTGATCCAAGTTGAGAAGGGTGGTCGTGTCCTGATCCGTGCGATCAACGCTTCGTCTATGACATCGTACTGGATCGAATTCGGGGGACTTCTCGGGCGTCTTGTTGCCGTCGACGGTGAAGCCTGCCAGCCGCTCGCGGGAAAGCGTTTCGGGTTTGCTCCGGGTCAGCGGTTGGATATCGAGCTTGAAGTGCCGTCCGATGGGACCGCGGTGCCGGTTCTTGCGTTGCGCGAAGGCGCGCGGGAGAGGACGGGTTTGATCCTTGCACCCAAAGGCGCGACCGTTTCACGTCTGTCGGATGTTTCCGACAGCGAACATCCCGCCTTTTCAGGCGATCTGGCGCAGGAAGCGATGTTGCGCGCTTTGCACCCGCTTGCCGACCGTGCGGCCGATACCAGCGCGATGGTCATGCTTGAAGGCGCGATGATGCCCTATGTCTGGACGATCAACGGTGCGATCTGGGGCGATCACAAGCCGATCGAGGTCCGCTCGGGGCAGCGCGTGGAACTGACTTTCCACAACATGTCGACGATGGCGCATCCGATGCATCTGCATGGGCACGCTTTCCAGGTGGTCTCGCTCGGGTCCGAACGGTTTGCCGGCGCGGTGCGTGACACTGTGAACGTGCCGCCCATGAGCATGGTCACGGTCGCCTTCGATGCGGGCGAGGTCGCGCCGTGGATGATGCATTGTCACCATATGGGACACCTTGAAACCGGGATGATGACCGAACTCGTCGTCGCACCGCGCGAAAGGGCCTAGTGAGAGGCGCAGCCGGGGGCGGAAGCTGTCCCTGGCTGCGCCTTCAGCAGGCTGCGGATTCAAGCCCACGACGGATGATTTTCCGAGCCTGCCATGCTATGGTTCAAATGCGCGGCAATTGGCATCGGGGCTACGTGATATGGGTATTCAATTCGACCTTGGTCGACACACCCGGTCAGTGACCACCGTATCTTCCGAGGCGCAGGCGGCATTCGACCGCGGGCTGGTCTGGATTTTCAGCTACAATCACGAAGCCGCCGCTGTGGCGTTCGAGGAGGCTGTGGCGGCCGATCCCGGCTGTGGCGCCGCGTTCTGGGGGTTCGCCTACGCCGTCGGTCCGAACTACAACAAGCCGTGGGAGTTTTTCGATGCGGACGAGCGGGTAGACACGCTTGCAAAGGCGCACAAGGCGATTGCCGCCGCGCAGGCGCTCGCTGCCGATCTGACGGCGGTCGAGAACGATCTGATCGAAGCTCTGGCCGGGCGCTATCCGACGGATCCAGCTATCGACGATTACGGTCCCTGGAACGATGCGTTCGCAGATGCGATGCGAAAGGTCTATGCCTCGTATCCGGACGATCTCGACATAATCACGTTCTATGCCGAGGCGCTGATGAACCGGACGCCCTGGCAACTTTGGGATCTGAAGGAAGGTGGTCCGAAGGTCGGGAGTTCCACGCTTGAGGCGCAGGCGGCGCTGGAACGCGCTTTCGACAAATTGCCGGGTGCGTGGGATCATCCGGGTCTTCTGCACATGTATATCCACCTGATGGAGATGTCGCCGACGCCGGAAAAGGCATTGAGGCATGGCGACCGGTTGACGGGTCTTGTGCCCGACAGCGGTCATCTTATTCACATGGCGACGCATATCGACGTTTTATGTGGCGAGTATCACAACGTCGTCGCGCGAAATCGCGAAGCGGCAGAAGTTGATAACAAGTATGAAGCCGTGGCCGGGGCACAGAATTTCTACACCGTCTACCGCATTCACAATGTGCATTTCGAAGCCTATGGCGCCATGTTCCTCGGCCAGCCGGAAATCGCGATTGCGGCGTCAGAACGGCTTATGGAGATGCTGCCCGAGGAGGTCGTGCGTTTCATGCCGCAGCTTTTCGAAAGCTTTTACGGCAAGAAAATCCACGTCATGGTTCGTTTCGGGCAATGGCAGGAAATACTCGTCGAGCCATTCCCGGAGGACCGCAGTCTTTACCTTTATACGACGGCTGCCATGCATCAGGCGCGTGCCACGGCGCTGTCAAATCTCGGGCGGCATGACGAGGCCGTGGCTGAACGGGACCTTGCGCTGAAAGCCCGTGGGGTCATTCCGGACGACTGGATGGTCTTCAACAACACCGCCATCGACGTGCTTCTTGTCGGCGAGGCAATGATGGATGGTGAGATTGCGTTCAAGGCAGGTCGCGTCGACGAAGGGCTCGATCATCTGCGGCGCTCCGTCGAACTCGACGACAATTTGCTCTATGACGAGCCGTGGGGCTGGATGCAGCCCTCGCGTCATGCGCTCGGGGCGCTCCTGATGGAGGCCAGCAGGTTTGACGAGGCCGAAGCCGTTTACCGGGCGGACCTTGGGCTGGACAAAACGCTTGCCCGCCCTTGCCAGCATCCGCGGAATGTCTGGAGCCTGCATGGCCTGCACGAGTGCCTGGTTCGCCGGGGCGAGCACACAGAAGCTCTCCATATCAAACTGCTGCTGGATCAGGCCGCGGCGCGCGCGACCGTTCCGATACGTGCCTCGTGCTATTGCAGAAGTGCTGCAAAGGTGGCGTAGCGGCGGCGATTGCGCTCGCGACATGCCGGCTGAGTTGTGGGTCGGATCGCGCCTGAAAAGGCGGATTTTCCGGGCAAAGCGCCTGTTTTGCGTGCGCAAACCGTCGCGATCGGTCGATCGGGGGTTGAACTCACGAACAGGGCTGTTACCTCTCACAGTACACCCAGTATTGAATTCTGACCCTATCGGCGCGCGAGCGGCGGGGTGATCCTTTTATGCGCTTTTGCAATGACAAAGCTGAATCGAGAAGCGAGATGACCATGTCAATCGCCACTCCGGCGTTTCGAGAAACTGCCCTGTCGAGCGGGCAAATCGGCAGTATTGGTGCGGGCTTTCTGTCCGTCGAAAGGACAGATCCGCAATGACCCCCATATTTCCCAAGATCGCCGCGCGGAAAATGGTGCTGGCCACCGACCTTGACGGGACTTTCCTTGGCGGCAGCGACGATGACAGGCGCGCGCTTTACGGCTGGATCGAGGAAAACCGCGCCACTGTCGGGCTTGTCTTTGTGACGGGTCGCGACCTGGAATTCATCTGCCAGCTTTGCCACACCGATGAGGTGCCGTGGCCGGAATACATTATCGGTGACGTCGGCACGACCATCGCCGAAATCACCAACCGTTCGATCAAACCGATGGTGGCGCTGGAAGCCGAGATTTCCGCGCTCTGGCAGGACAAGGGCGACGTGGTGCGCAGCACGCTCGACGGCCACCCGGGCCTGACGTTGCAGCCGACCGCGTTCCGCTACCGTGTCAGTTACGAT
The DNA here is from genome assembly GCA_037968835.1 of Paracoccaceae bacterium. GTDB lineage: Bacteria > Pseudomonadota > Alphaproteobacteria > Rhodobacterales > Rhodobacteraceae > JBBKWG01. Next base: position 19,682 of record JBBKWG010000197.1, on the reverse strand, counting down.
TACGATCCCCACACGTTCGACGACAGCGCGCTGGGAAAGATAGATGCGCTGGGCGCGGATGTGCTTATCTCGAATGACCAATACTTCGACGTGCTGCCCAAGGGTGTCAGCAAGGGGCCGTCGCTTCTGCGGTTTCTGGACAATATGAATGTTTCGCGCGACCGCGTTCTTGCCGCCGGCGACACGCTGAACGATTTGTCGCTGCTGCTTGCGGGCACCCCTGCGGTTGCTGTCGGAGGCTCGGAACAGGCGCTTCTGGATGCGCTGCCCGAGGACGACAGGATTCATCGCGCGCGTGCCATCGGGGCGGCTGGAATCACGGAGGCAATCGCTGCCTTCAATCTTCACTCTCTGGAAGAAAGGATCAGTTGAATGTCTTCGGACCTCGTCATCGTCTATCACCGTCAACCCTATGAAGAGGCAATCGAGGACGGCAAGACCGTCTTTCGCGAGAATTCCAGCCCGAACGGTATCGTCCCGACGCTGAAAAGCTTTTTCGCCAATGCGAAATCGGGCGCATGGATCGCGTGGAAGCTGGCCGAGGATCCGGCGAACCCGGATTTCGAGAAGGTCGTCGAGATCAACGACGCTTATGGCAAATACAGGGTGTCGCGCCTGCCGCTGACGTCCGCACAGGTCAGCAGCTTCTATCATACTTCGTCGAAGGAGGCGTTCTGGCCGATCCTGCACAGCTTCAAGGACAAGTATAACTACGATCCGGTCGACTGGCCGACGTTTCGCGAAGTGAACTGGGCGTTTGCCGAGGCCGCCGCGCGCGAAGCCAGCCACGGCGCGCGGGTCTGGGTTCACGACTATAACCTGTGGCTTGTGCCGGGGTATTTGCGGAAGATGCGCCCCGATGTGGTCATCTCGTTTTTTCATCACACACCGTTTCCGGCCGCCGATATGTTCAACGTATTGCCCTGGCGCCGCGAAATCGTCGAAAGCCTGCTGGCCTGCGATGTCGTCGGTTTCCACATTCCGCGCTATGCCGCCAATTTCCTGTCGGTCGCGCGCTCGCTTTTTGATGTGAGCGTGCTGGAACGGGCGAACGTCGATCCCGACCTGATTTCGGAAGGCACGGCGCTTAGCGAGCGCAGCGCCCCGACATTGATTGCTTTCGAGGATCGCCAGATCGCCATCAGTTCATCGTCGGTCGGCGTCGACGCTGACTTTATCGAAAACCGCGCCACAGATCCCACCGTTCGCAAAGATGCCGACGCCATCCGCAGGGACCTCGGCGATATGAAACTGATCTTATCGGTTGGGCGCACCGACTATACCAAGGGCGGCGTCGAGCAGATGCAAAGCTTCGAGCGCGTGCTGAGCGAGAATCCAGACCTGCGCGGCAAGGTCCGCCTGATGCACGTATCGGCGAGCGCCAACCGCAACATGACCGCCTACGGCGACACGCAGGCGGCGATCGAAGAAGCGGCGGGCCGTATCAACGGGCGGTTCGGGACTTTGGAGTGGCAGCCGATCGCGCTGATTTCACGCGCGATCCCGTTCGACGATCTGATCAAGTATTACCTTGTCGCGGATGTGGCGTGGATCACGCCTCTGGCCGACGGCATGAACCTTGTGTGCAAGGAGTATGTCGCCTCGCGCGTCGATGGCGACGGCGTGCTCGTGTTGTCGGAATTCGCGGGCGCGGCTGTCGAACTGAGCTCGGCAGTCATCACCAACCCGTTTTCGCATCGGTCGATGGGGCAGGCGATCCTGCAAGCGCTTAAGATGCCAGAGGACGAGCGCCGGGAACGCATGTCGGCGTTGCGTCAATCGGTGCGGCGCTACTCGGTCGCGGCTTGGGGCAAAAGCCAGAATACCGCGTTTGAAAAGGCAGCGGAACGACGTAGATCGCCTGAAGACGCGCTTGCCTGAAGTGGCCCATCCGCTTGGCTGATTGAAGCGTCGGCAGGTTGAAAAAGTCGGACATGACGGCCGACTGGCGATTCAAGCCATCGCGAGGAGCGGTCGATGTTTGCAATTTTTCGCTGACCTGCTACAACTTGCCCCAACGGTAATCCCGTCAAGAATGCACTGAAATCGCCGGTTTGACGATGGAGTCGAAGTGACTCGCGTCAATTCTGGAAGGAGAGTCTTTGACCGATACGCTGAACGATCTGGGCGCCGATGTGCCCCACCCAGTCGAATCCGATTATGAAATCGGGCAGGACAACGTCACGCCATTCGGCCTTGATATCCACAATCCGGTCTTCGCGATTTCAAGTATCGCTATCGTGGCATTCGTCCTGATCACCCTAATGTTGCAGGAACCGGCGACGGAATTCTTCGGGTGGTTGCGCCCGTTCCTGACGTCGACATTCGACTGGTTCTTCCTTAGCGCCGCGAATATTTTCGTGCTTTTCAGCCTGTTCCTCTTGCTGTCGCCGATGGGTAAAATTCGCCTTGGTGGCATAGATGCGCGCCCGGAGTATGGCTATCTCGGTTGGTTCGCGATGCTGTTTGCGGCTGGCATGGGCATCGGCCTGATGTTCTTCGGCGTCTCTGAACCGATGTCGCATTTCGCGTCTTCCGTGGGCGGTCCCGCACTTGAAGAGGGTGCGCGCACCGACTGGGCTCCACTTGGTGGTGCCGCGGGCGACGCTACCGCCGCGCGCGATCTGGGTATGGCCGCGACGATCTTCCACTGGGGTCTGCATCCCTGGGCGATATACGCTGTCGTGGCTCTGTCGCTGGCGTTTTTCACGTTCAACAACGGCCTGCCGCTGACGCTACGCTCGGCCTTTTATCCACTATTGGGCGAGCGGGTCTGGGGTTGGCCCGGGCATGTCATCGACACCCTCGCGGTGTTTGCAACGCTTTTCGGCCTTGCCACGTCGCTTGGATTCGGCACCGAACAGGCGCTCGCGGGGTTCAACTATCTCTTTGGCTGGGGCACCGGCAATATCGCAAAGATCGTGCTCATCGCGATCATCACTGCATTGGCGACCATTTCGGTAATCCGGGGACTCGACGGCGGCGTGAAGCTTCTTTCGGAGATCAACATCGGCCTCGCCGTCCTTTTGCTGTTGTTCATCATCTTCGTCGGACCGACCATGGTCATCCTGGAAACCATACTTGCCGGTGGTGTCGCCTACGCCAAGGAAATCATCCCGCTTTCCAATCCGTTCGGTCGCGACGACGCGAACTTCTCGCAGGGCTGGACCGCGTTTTATTGGGCGTGGTGGATTTCGTGGTCACCGTTCGTTGGCATGTTCATCGCGCGGGTTTCGCGGGGAAGGACCGTGCGGGAATTCCTGATCTGCGTCATTCTTATCCCGACCTTGGCCAGCATCGTCTGGATGGGGGCATTCGGTGGCACCGCTGTATCGCAGGTGATGGCTGATGCCAGCGCGCCGGTGCTCGACGTTGCGCAGGAGCTCAAGCTATTCGTTATGCTCGATCAACTGCCACTCTCGGCGATCACTTCGTTCCTCGGTATCATCCTGGTGCTGGTCTTCTTCGTGACGTCGTCGGATTCCGGTTCGCTTGTGATCGACACGATCACCGCAGGCGGCAAGACCGACGCGCCGGTTTCGCAGCGGGTTTTCTGGTGCACGTTCGAAGGCGTCGTTGCCGCGACGCTGCTGCTTGTGGGTGGCAGCAGCGCGCTTACGGCGCTTCAGGCGATGGCAGTGTCGATGGGCTTTCCGTTTACGCTTGTGCTGTTGGCTATGTGCGTAAGCCTTTACGTCGGGATGCGACGCTATCTCAAGGCAACTGCAACTGCTTGACGAAAGGCTTCTCCTTCAGGGCCTTGGGCCGTCAGGGAACGACACGAGTGTTCGCAGGTTAATTGCTACCTGAGGCTTCAGTTCAAAAGCACGTCTGGATGCCGGTCACAGGCGACCGGACAGGAATTTGCTGCGGTCTCCTGCGCTACATGGATGGTGCGTGGGACGCGTTCATATAGCCCTCAGGTCTTCGGCTTCTTTTTCGACTTAGGCTTGTCTTTAGGGGTCGCCGCAATCCGCGCCTTTTCCGACGCATCGCGCTCGACCCTGGCGGCGCGTAGCCGTTGGGTCTTTTCATCTCTCGCAAGTCCATCGGCCTCGACGATGCCCATTGCGATGCTGGTGGTTTTGCTGGCCTTAGTTTCGACCTTGGACGCACGAAACAGGTTGTCTTTATTCAACAAAGTTACTCTCCTTTAAATGAAATCGTCAGTGCGGTTCAGACCCCAAACCGAGGGTCGATCCGTCAAAGTTCCGAACACTCCCTCGGTGCTGTTCAAAAAAGGAACAGCACAAGTGGCGATCCTTCATCGAAATAACATAGGCGGTGCTAATGCTGGCCGAGCCTCGAAAACTCGCATACCTGCTTGCTTTATATAGGCATTCCTGACCACTGCAACAAGGGGCGCGCAGACGCGAGGGATTTTGGAGTAAATGGTGCAACATGCGGCGAAGGTCCGGTCCGAGCCCGGAGTGTAGCTCCCCGGAACCGGCATATGCCCCCGCTTTAAGGCCAGTCATAATTTCACCCAACTGAACCTGTACTGCTTCGGAAAACTCAGCTTGGAGCAACGATGAAAGAACTTGGCCCAGACAACGCCTTTTGGATAGACGGCGAATGGTTAGATTGGGATAGCATTATTGATCCCGAAGAAGTCAGGTGTAGCCGCCTTGCTGAGTTGGAGCGGGAGGCTCATCTACGCCTCAAATATCCACACGCTGACCTAGCTTTAATCCCATACTTTCGAGATCTGTTGACACTTGCTGAATCCTATTTTCACGAAACAGGCCAGCATCTTAGCGTTTACGGAGACATCGGCGAGCTTTTTGGCGCGGTTATCTTCGGAATTAAACTTCACAAGAATTATGCCCAAGGCTCTGACGGCAGGTTGGGCAACGATTTCGTGGAGATAAAAACAATTTCTCCGATCAACAACAAAGAGCAAACGAGTGTGCGTCTCGACAGGCATTTCAACAAACTTCTTGTCGTAAAAATCAGCGACGATTTCGAGGTTTCGGGACGTCTTGTGAAACGGGCCGATTTACCAAAAAGAACAGGTAAAATTGTGCGGCTTTCATGGGCAAACATGCCTCAATCCTGACTACTGCTCTGTCCGCAACTCGGACATAGGCATGGTCCAAATCACTGCTCGTGCCTGACCCCCGAAGATTTCTTCGGGTACCCGATGTGCCTTTGAACTTTCGCCGTGAAACTGCATCCTGCGATCTGCACCAATTACTGCAAAGGGGTGGCGGGAAGGCGAGCGGCTTTTTGGAGAATTTGCCAAAAGTCTGCCGCACCACCTTCGCACCTTCGTCGGCAGTTTCCTCTCACTGAGGCAATGCGCGCACGGAACCCACTTTGACCGGCTTCTCGGTCCGAGACGACGAGATCGCGGCAAATGCCAGGGCAAGGCTGTCGAGGTTCTTTTTCGCACCGTTCGAAGGTTCTCGCCCCTCTTCGATGGCCACCAGAAGTTCGCCCATCGCGCCGCGGAAACCGTCATTGAACCACGTACCTTTGAGGGTCGGTTGCGCCCATCCGTCCCTGGTTGTGAGCGTGACCGTCTGAGTACCGAGGTTGGGGCCTGCGCTTAGAAGTGATCCTTTCGTGCCGGCGATGTAAGTGCGGTCATGCGATCCGAACGGCGTTGAACCGTCGAATACGAACGAGGCGTGGCCGCCGGACATCCGCACCAGTGCGCTGGCAAGGAGCGGGGTTCGCGCGACCTGACCTCGGGCGGTGTTCGCGGTGGCGACGACGCTTTCGACGTTCTCGCCGGCGATGCTCATCAGGAAATCGAACCAGTGAATCCCGAAGTCATAGAAGACGAGGTCATTCACTTTCTCGAAGGGTGTCCCGGCGATCCAGCCGTGGTCCCAGTGGATCGCAACGTGACAACTGATGACCTCGCCAATCAGCCCCTGCCGCACGGCTTCGCGCATCCATGCCATGTGAGGTGCCCAGCGTCCGTTCTGATTGACGGCCAGTTTCACACCGTTCTGCTCGGCAAGCCGGACCAGTCGAGCACCCGTATCGAGATCGGTGACGAAGGGCTTTTGCGACAACACATGCTTGCCGGCCTTCAAGGCCGCTTCGATGGTCGGCAGTCGGTCTGCCGGGTGGGGCGTTATATCGACGACGTTGATTTCGTTGTTGGCAAGCACGCTTTCGATGTCGTCGGTAATCTGGGCAACAGGATAGAACTCCTTTGCGCGCGCTTCGGCCCTAGCGAGCGTCCGGCTGCAAATCACCGAAACATCCCAGCCGGCGGTGCGGTAGGCGTCAAGATGGCTGGCAGCGATACCACCGGCGCCGATGAGAGCGATATTCGGGCGGAAGGATTGCGGCGTGGGCGGTTGGTAGGGCAGGTCAGGCGCCTGGATCTCGGGCTGATCGCCGGTGCGCAGGGCATAGGTGTCCTGGTCAGTGATCTCGTCATTCATGGAAGCAAGTCCAGCGTTCGTTTCTCTTTTGCGGAGCGCGCCGCCGTGTCGATAATCCGTTGCGCTGTCAGCGAAAGATCGGGTGAAAGCGGACCAGAAATCGCCTCGCCCCGATCCATGCAGCCGAGGACATATTCAACCGCGTTGCGCTTGCCTTCAGGGAGCGGGTCGGCGGGAATTATCGTCGGTTCGGGATGGTCACGCGTCTGCATCGTCACGTGATCTTCGTAGTCGTAGCTGGAAATGGTGCCGTCCGATCCCACAAAAACGAAGCCGCATTTGGGCTGCGGCTGGATGTGCCAGGGATCGGTGAACGTCCCCCAGCGGGTTTCCATCTTCGACAGACCACGGGCGTATCGACAGACAGTGATCGAGTGCTGGTCGACCTCGATCCCGGGCGTTTCATCGACGGTGCAGGTCACCTCAAGCGGCGCTTCACCGTCCATGTACCAGGTGCCGAGGGTTGCGCCGTAACCAAGATAATCAAGCAGACTGCCGCCGCCCGATGCTTTCTTGTACCACCACGAGTCGGGTTTCTGGCGTTCGACTTCTTCCGGCGAAACCTCGACCTTGTCGGCGAGGTGATATAGCGGGCCGCGGTTGCCGTCGTAGAAATGGACTTCGTTCAGCCGACCGATCCGGCCTGCATCAATCAGGGTTTTCGCTGTCACGTGGCTTTCGACCCAAGCAAGCGGCCAATTGATCGCGAGCAGTTTTCCCGTTGGCTGCATCGCGGCGATCATGCGGCGTGCGTCCGAGATGGAAGCCGCGAAAGGCTTTTCCACGAAGACGTTGCAGCCATAAGTTGCCAGGCGTTCGCAATAGTCGGCGTGGTCGGCTGTCGCCGCACAAAGAATGGCCAGATCCGGGGCCGTAGCCGCCATGCATTTGCGGAAATCGGTGAAAACGCGATCCTCGGGGATGCTGAAAGCCTGAATTGCGGGCTGCATCCTGGTGATGTCGGGGTCGAAGATGCCGGCGATCTCGGCGTTTGGATGCTCATGGACGAGACGAAGAAGGTCGCCCATGTGCATGTGGTCGAAACTGATCCCGACAACACGAAACTTCGTCATCTCGTCTCCTTTGTCAGCCATGTTCCGACAGTCGCGCGGACACCGCTGTCACGGCCAGAATTATCGCGCCGAACAGGATCCGTCTGGCCCCCTCGGGCATTTGAAGCAGAGTCAGCATTGTGGTCAGCACCGTCAGGATCAGTGCGCCAACGATGGTGCCGGAATAGCTTCCGCGCCCGCCGAATATCGAGGTGCCACCGATCACCGCGGCCGCGACCGAGGGAAGCATGAGCGGTGCGGCAAGCGAGAGCGAGGGGGCTTTGATCAATCCGACGTAGAGCAATCCGGTTATTCCGGCGATCAGACCGGAAAGTGCGTAGAGGGCCATGTAGACCTGCCATGCCCGCACGCCCGACAGCCGTGACGCATTCTCGTTATCACCGAGCGCGTAGAGCAGCCTTCCAAACCCGGTTCGTCGCAGGCCCCACAGGATGAGCGCGGCAAAGGGAAGGAACAGGAGCAACGAGTTCGGCAGACCGGCGGTGCGACCGGTGCCAAGCCAGGCAAGCGCGTCGGGAACGCTTGAGCCGGTTGCGATGACGGTGCGTTGATAGACCTGCAAGCATCCGGTGGCGATCAGCCCTGTCCCGAGTGTCATGATTAGCGGGTGCACGCGGCATATACCGACGCCGAAGCCGTTGACCAATCCAATCAGGATGGCCGGAAGCAGGGCGATCAGGATCGCGCCGGTTGGTCCCAGGATCGACACTTGGGTCGCCATGACAAAGGCGCTGACCGTGGCAACGACTCCGGCAGACAGGTCGATGCCTCCGGTGAGCATTGTCAGCGTCTGGCACGCCGCCATCATCGCGAGCGGGATGGCGAACTTGATGGTGTTCGCAATCCACCGCTCATTCACGATTCCCGGGCGCATGACTTCGAGCGCGGCAACAAGCGCGACAAGCAAGATTATGAGCGGCAGCACCGGATAGGTTTGGGCGATCCGGCCAATGCGCACGGCAATTGAAGGTGTCTGTGTCTGCTCCATCAACGCCCTTTCCGCACGGCCAACAAGCCGCCCAACATGACGACAACGACCATTATCGTCCCTTCGATTATCGTAGTGACGTTCGGATCAACCGACAAAAGCGTGAGGTCCATACGCACAAGGCGCAGAATGATGACGGCGATTATCGGACCGAGCAGACCGCCCCGGCCACCGCCCAGAACCACGCCCCCCAGCACGACTGCCGCCACGCTTGCCAGCAGATAGGGGCCGGGAATTGGTTCGCCGATGCCGGTGCTCATGGTCAGAACGAGACCCCCCATCGCCGCGAAGACACCTGCGGTGGCATAGGCCAGGATTTTGGTCCGCCCGACGGCGACTCCGGAACGAAATGCGGCGAGTGAATCGCTTCCGATCGCATACATCGAAAGGCCAAGTTTCGACCGGCTTAGCGGCACCCAGATAACGGCGACGCAGACCACGAGAAGGAGCAGCGACTTCGGTATCCAACCGGTTACAGAGGTCGGGAGGCCCGGAATGCTGACGCTGCCGACGATCAATCCCTTAAGCCAAGTCGCCGCTGCACCACCGGGCGCTTTAAGTATCAAAAGCGCAACGCCCTCCCATACGAAGAGCATCGCGAGCGTCACGACAATATCGGGCACCCTGGTAAAGACGATCAAGGCACCGTTGATCGTGCCCATTGCGGCGCCAAGAAGGAGGACGAACACCACGACAAAGACTGCCTGACCGTCGCTGGCCCCATCCATGAGCACCGCCGCCGTCACAGAAGCGACAGCCATCATCGACGCAATCGAAAGATCGATTCCGCCCGCGATGACAACAACGGCCTGGGCGGCTGTTGCGAAAGCGAAGGGCAGGGCGGCGCGCGAGAGTGACTCGAGGCCGGAGGATCCGAAATTGGGTTGGATCAGTTTTGTTGCGACAAGCAGCAACACAAGGAAAAGGGCTAGTCCCGCGATCCAACCGCTTCGGATCAAGCGCGCCATCAGGACTGCATCGCTTTTTCGGTCAGCCCGTGGGCTGCCCGCATCAGCGTCGGTTCGTCGGCGTCCGCCGCGTTTATCGTGTCGACCACACGACCACCGAAAATGACGATGACGCGGTCGCAGGCAAGCTGCACTTCCTTCAGTTCGGAAGTGTAATAGACGACCAAAGCGCCTTGTTCGGCAAGGTCGCGTACCAGCGGGTAAATCTGCCCTTTCGTGCGGACGTCAATTCCGCGGGTGGGGTCGAAAAGCAACAAGGTGTCGACGCCCGTCGCCAACCAGCGCCCGATCGTGACCTTTTGCTGATTGCCACCGGAGAGTCGCCGGACTTCACCCTGCGCGCGTGTGTCGATCTGAAGCTGGCTGATCGCATCGGCGACCCGCGCCGCTTCGTTCCGCAGATTGATCCTGCCCCACGCACCGGGTCGCGCGGAGAACGGCAGCGCGATATTGTCGCGAACGGATTGCTGCATCAAAAGCGCGTCGACCCGATTTCCCGGGACCAGAGTGTGTCCGGCGCGGATTGCATCAGCCGGATGTTTGAACTCTGACGTGACGCCGTCGACCTCTATGGTCCCGCTATCCGCACGCCGAAAGCCAGCCAGCACATCGAACAATTCGTCTTGCCCCTGACCCTCGAGGGCGACAATCCCCAGCACTTCACCGCGATGGGCAGCGAAGGTTACATCGGTCAATTTCGTGCCAGCCGCGAGTCTGGAGACTTTCAGGCGGGGCGGCTCATCCGTGGATTTATGGCGAACCCCTGCCTGCTTTTCGGCGGTTTTTGCGGGTTTGATTGCGGATCCCAGCATCATCTCGACAACCTTGTCTTCGATGCCGGGCTCGACCGGAACGGAACCCACCGTTTTGCCGTCCCGTAGCACGGTTGCGCTGTCGCAAAGTTCAGCGATTTCCGTGAAGCGATGGGAAATATAGATGACGGAGCGGCCTTGTTGGGCCTGAAGTCGCACGACTGCCAGCACTTTCTCGACCAGGTCCGTCGGCAAAGCTGCGGTCATCTCGTCAAGAAGGAGCACATCCGGTTCGCTTGCAAGGGCGCGCGCAAGATCGAGAATGCGCAGGCTTGCAAGCGGGAGTTGTCCGACCATTTCGTTCAGGGACAGCCCGGTAAGGCCCAGTTCGTTGGCCCAATGCCGGAACGGCTCGACCGGGGTATCGCCAAGCCGCAGGTTGTCGGCGATGTCGAGATCGGGAATGAGCGATGGCTCCTGATAGACCGGCACTAGACCGGATTTCCGCGCCTGGGCGGGGTTCGAGACAATGGTGTCCTGTCCGCGAATCCGGACTGTCCCGGTGTCGGCGCGAAGCGCGCCAGTCAGGATTTTAACGAACGTCGATTTTCCGGCACCGTTGGCGCCCATTAACGCAACGATCTCGCCAGCGTGGACTTGAAGCGACGCATCGCTGAGCGCGACAACGGCGCCAAATCGCTTTGACACGCCTTGCGCGACCAGAACCGGCTGTGCCGACTTAATTTGGTTCATCGGGTCATGTGAGCTCTGGCGAAGGGTTGGCCCCCAGCGAACCGGGGGCCAACAGCAATCACTCGCCCGGGCCTTTGCAGGCGATGATCTCTTCCATCGAATATGTCGTCCAGTCGGGAATAGAGACGCTGACCGGCCACTCGGGATCGAGGTTGGGATTTTGCGCAGCCTGGATTTGCGCCTTGCCTTCGTCCGTCGTGCTGTCCCAGAGATCGGGCGCAACAAGAACGATCTTTTCAGCCGGTGCCATCCCATCGAGGATTTGCAGCGCCAGAGTTACGCCGGCACCACCGACCGAGCCGGGGTTCGATACTGCCGCGCCTTCAAGCCCCTCGACAGTTGCCAATTGCCCGACGAAACCGGCGTTGTCCGCGCCGACGATCGGCACCAGCGGCACGTCCGATTCCAGGAACGCATCGACGATCACGTTGTCGATACCGCTGGTCCAGACACCGTCAAACGGGATGCCGGTGGCAAGGTAATCAAGCATCTGCTGCTTGCCCTGATCCTGCTGCCAGCCGGTGAAGACTTCATGCGCAACCTTCACATCCGGGAATTCGGAAAGTGCGCGTTGGAAGCCGGTATTGCGGTCGTCATCCGCAGCGGCGCCAGCGGCCCCGCGCATGTAAACGACGTCGCCAGAACCGCCGATCTTCTCGAACAGCCATTTTGCGCCGAGATACGCGTATTCCTCCTGGTTGTTGGAAAGGACATACGCTGAAGGTTCGGTGACCGCCTGATCCACGGCAACGACGACGATACCCTTGTCGGTTGCCTCTTTGATGGCGGAATTGATGCCCTCGGGGTTCGCCGGATTGACGACGATTGCGTCGACGCCAGCCTCGATCAAGTTGCGGATGTCTTCCGCCTGACCGGCTGCATCGGTGTTGCGGTGCGCGATATTGAGCGATGTGACTTTGCCGGAGTTGAGAGCCTGCGCTTTCATTGCGCAGATCATCTCTTCGCGCCAGCCATTGCCCTGCACGGTGTTCGAGATACCGATCGTATAATTCTCCGCCGTCGCCATGCCGCCGATTCCGATGGCCAGCGCTGACGTTGCAGCAAGTGTGAATGGTCGTTTCATTGTCGTCTCTCCCTTTTCAAATATTGGTAAGTTCAGTCGTAGCTACTTCACGTATGGCCGCAATATATCGCGCGCCAACAGAAAACCTCGCTTCACGTTCTCGTCCGAGCCCTCGAAAGCCCTGTCCTCGTGTTCAATGATCATGGGACCGTTGTATCCGACGCGGTAGAGAGCGGAAAAAATCTCGCCCCAGTCAACGTCGCCGAGTCCGGGCATGCGTGGAATCTGCCAGCCCATTCCAACAGACATTATGCCGTTCTCGTAAAGTCCATCGCGGTCGATCATCACATCTTTCGCATGGGCGTGAACCATGTGGCTGCCGAATTCATTGATGAATCGGGACTGGTCGATCATCTGCCAAACCAGGTGCGACGGGTCATAGTTCATGCCGACGTCGTCGCCCCATTCCTCGAAAATCCGTCGCCAGATTTTCGGGCTGTAGGCGATGTTGTGGCCGCCGGGCCATTCGTCGTGGGAGAAGATCATAGGGCAATTCTCGAACGCCAGTGTCACGCCGTGGTCGCGGGCAAGGGCGACGATTTCGGGAAAGACCTTGCGCGCCCGATCCCAGTTTTCATCGAGGTTGAGTTTCCTGTCGCCGCCCATGAACGTGTTGACGACCGGCACACTGAGTTTGGAAGCGGCGACGATGACTTCTTTCAGATGCGCGATGACCTCGCCGCCATGTGCGGGATCGGAATGGAGCGGGTTGGGATAGTAGCCGAGGCCGGAAATCGCGATGCCCTTGTCCGAAAGGCTTTGAGCGACGTCGCGCGCTTTGCTGTCGTCGAGGTTGGCGACATCAATATGCGAAGTGCCCGCATAACGCCGGGTTTCACCGGAAGCTGTGGGCCAGCACGCGATTTCCAATGCTTCCATTCCGACCGATGCGGTCCAGTCCGCAACCGACATGAGGTCGGTATCGGGGAACGGGGCAGTCAGTAAACCTAGCTTCATTTTTCTTTCCTGTCAGATATCCGTCCAGCGGCCTTCGCGCGCGCTTCGCATGACCGCGTCGCAAAACAACATCTCGAAATGTCCATCTTCGAAACCTGCGTATGTGGAGGCTTTTTGTCGCCCGCCCTGTGCGACGTCGCCGTAAACTTGCCGGAACAACGCGAAAAAGCTGTCGGCAAACCCCTCGACGTGACCGGGCGGCAGACTGGCGGTGGCTGCGCCTGCTTCGTTCATCAAGGTGAAATCGCGTTGCAGAATCTGATTGGGCTGGTCGCGATGTCCGACCCACAAATGATCCGGCGTTTCGGAATGCCAAGCGGCCGATGCCTTGGAGCCTGCAACGTCCCAGATCAGTTCGTTCTTGCGACCGACGTTGATCTGGCTGGTCGACATGACACCGCGCGCGCCGTTGTCATAACGGATCATGATCGTCGCGGCGTCGTCGGTCGCGATCTTCACGGATTGAGTGTCACCGCCCGCCGTCGAAAATGTTGCGACCGGGCCGACGGGTTTCTCCCGCTCGGGGATGAATGTCGCGAGTTCGGCAAATACGCTTACAGGCTTCAGCCCGGTGACAAAATTCGTCAGGTCGATCCAATGGGTGCCGATATCGCTGACCGAGCGCAATTCACCGCCTTCGTCGGTTTGAAGACGCCAGTTCCAATCCGTCGGCTTTGCCAGCCAGTCCTGATGGTAGTGGCCAGTCACGAAGCGCACATCGCCCAGATCTCCCGCGAGGGTCATGGCATGCGCATGTTGGTTGAGTGGATAAAACCGGATGTTGTAACAGACCGCAGCGATAACGCCGGCCTGGTCCGCCAGATCGACCATCTCGGCGGATTGTTTCGAGGTCATGGCCAGTGGCTTTTCGCAAACCACGTGCTTTCCGGCTTCGAGAATCTTCTTAACCTGGGGGAAATGCGCGTGGTTGGGTGAAGTCACATGCACGACCTGAACATCGGCGTCGGCCAGAAGTTCCTCCAGCGAGGTATACGCACGCGCGACGCCGATTGCCTTTGCGCCAGCCGCGCCACGTTCGGGACTGCTGCCCAATACGCCTTTGACCTGAACACCTAGACGCCGAAGCGCCCAGGTATGGACCGTGCCAATGAACCCGGTGCCGATCACGGCTGCACCCAACTGGCTGACGTCGCTCACGTGCAGGAATCCCCCTTCGATCTGCTGTCCGGCAAACTCTCACGCAACAGAGTATCCTCCGTCAATGGCAAGGCATGTACCGGTCATGAACCTGGCCGCGTCAGAGGCAAGGAACAGCACCGGACCCGCGATATCATCGGGCGCGCCCCATCGACCCATTGGCGTGCGTGCATCGACGGCGGCGACGTGGGCGGGATCGGTTCGGCTTTTGGCTGATTGTTCGGTGACGATGAAGCCGGGCGCGACTGCGTTGACGCGAATGCCATCGGGAGCCCAGGCAATTGCCAGCGATTTCGTCAACTGAGTGACAGCCGCTTTGCTGGCCCCATATGCGGGGTTTCGGGGGCTGCCGAACGACGCATACATGGACGCGACATTTATAACCGACCCCTTCGTTTCGCGAAGCGGTTCATGCAATGCGGCGGTGGTTCTGAACGTTCCGACAAGATTGACATCCACGACATGCGCGAAGAATTCCGGCGCCATTTCCTCGCCACGCGAGGTTATTGCTGCGCAGTTGACCAAGACGTCCAGTCTGTCGATTGCGCTGGCGATCGCAGTCACGGCCTTGGGGTCGCTGACATCCAGTTGATGATACGCAAACCTGTCGCGGTCTTCGGGGGCTGGTGCCGGCTCGACACCGGTAATCGTGACGTCTGCGCCGGAAGCCTGAAACGCACGTGCAATTGCGGCCCCGATGCCAGCCCTACTCGCGCCGATCACCAGAACCTTTTTGCCAGTGAAATCGAAGTTTGCAGCCGCCGACATCTCGACCTCCCGGGTCAAGTCTTGCAGGTCATTTGCGCGCAGGCAACAAATTTTTCATTTCGGGAAAAATGAAACCAATGTTTCGTATCAGGTAGTTCGGCCCAGACGGCGTCCCAGGCTGACAATGACCGACTGACACACGACAAGGGCCGGGACCTGCGAGCGAAAATGGCCGAGCCGGGCTTCCTTTACGTAGAGCACGCGTTTGGCCAATGTCGCCACCGGGCTCAATTCGTTGTCGGTGATTGCCAGAACCGGAATGCCCATTTTTACCGCGAGTTTCGCTACCTCGACGGTCTCAGGCGTGTAATCATCGAAGGTCAGAACCAGAAGCACATCTTTCGGCCCGACCGCAGCAATCTGTTCGGCCCGCATCGTCCCGAGGTTGTCGATAAGGTGGGTTCGTTTGCCGATATTGGCCAAGCCATAGAACGAATAGGCCCCGATGCCGAATGCTCCGCGCGCGGCAACGATATGAATAGCGTCGGCGTCGGCCAGATCGGCAACGAAGCGTTCCAGTTCCGCGCGATCCAGATTTTGTTCGATCAGCATTAATGAGTTCACGGCTGCATGCACCAAAGTTTCGAAAACGCGCGCGGGATGCTCAAGGTCCGTATCGCCAATTTCACTTTTGGGCGCATGTTCGGTCAGGTTTGAAAGACGCTCGGAAAAAGTTGGACCGGGACCAATGATGCGTTCGCGAAATACCGACTGCAATTCAGGAAAACCCGAGAAGCCAAGCTCTTTGGCGAACCGCGTGAAAGTCGCTGGAGGCACATCCGCCTGTTCCGCCAGACGCGCGATGGTCTTGATCGCCATATCTTCGGGATGGTTGAGGCAAAATTGAGCAAGCTGGGCGTGGCGACGGCTGAGCGTGCCGCGTCGTTCCACAAGAAGCGAAACGAGCGCATCGTAGTGCTGAACCGGGAACGTCGATGCGGTCTTTGCCATGGTTCCTCCCGGCGTAAGGTTCAAAGTGCGCCGATGACTTTTTGATCGAGGTCTAGAGTAACGCCCGTCATCGGAGCCGACGCATCGCTCATCAGGTAAATCGCAAGCCTTGCCGCCTCGCCCGGCTGAAGCAGTCTGCCAAGCGGCAAGGTGGTCGCGGCCTTGTCTGCCCAATCTTCGTTGGCTCCAAGGGCAATTTGCATCCGATGCTCGGTGTCCGTCTTGACCCAGCCAAGATTGATTCCATTGACGCGGATGCGGTCCGAAAGATGAGCGTTTGCCGCGTTCTTGGTAAGGGTCGCAAGAGCTCCCTTTGTCGCGGAATAGATGCCGAGTTCCGGGATGCCGCAATGCGCGTTCATTGACAGGATGTTTACAATCGTGCCCCCGATGCCGCGACTTATC
The DNA here is from genome assembly GCA_037968835.1 of Paracoccaceae bacterium. GTDB lineage: Bacteria > Pseudomonadota > Alphaproteobacteria > Rhodobacterales > Rhodobacteraceae > JBBKWG01. The sequence continues at coordinate 3,421 of JBBKWG010000197.1, read as the reverse complement.
ATGTCCTTGATCGCTGCCTGCATGAGGAAAAAGGGTGCGCGCGCGTTGACGGCAAACAGGAGTTCCCAGTCCGATATCGTGCCGTCCAATACCGAGGCGCGGTTCGTTAGACCTGCGGAATTGACCAGACCGTCAATCCTTCCGATTTTCGCGAGCGCGTCGGCTGCGATCAGGTCCGGTGCTTTTGGATCGGCCAGATCGACCAAACAAAATGATGTTTCACAGCTCAGCGCGCTGATTTTTTCTGAAGTCCCGCGGCAACCTTCCTCATCGCGATCGACGAGCAAAAGAGCTTCGGCACCCGATGCTGCGGCGTGCAGCGCGATTTCGCGTCCGATCCCGTTGGCGGCACCAGTGATCACCAGAGCCTTACCATCGAGTCCCACGTTCATAGTGAAGCCGTGCTGCTCGGGATGTCTTTCCGAGATACTTTTCCGATGCCGTTTTCGGTAGGCAAAAGTTGTGTTCCTGATGCAATCGGCCCCAGCGGTCCATTACGCGAATGGCTCGACATTACCTGTGCGTTAAGCAAGGACGCAATAGATGCCCGGCAGGAGCAAAGCGTAGGTGCTTTGCTCAGGCAAAAATGGCGACCTCCGGAATTTTTTCCGGCGATCATTTGCGATATGGTGCTATCCGAGGCTGTGGTTGAGTCGCGCGACAACGGAGGAGTTCGACATGGTTGGTAAGTCGAAATGACCGTCACCGGCACGCGTTTATTATCATGATTGAAATCCGAGCGGAGGGGATCGTCTTCCGGTTCGATCCGGCGTTTGGTCGTCTTGAGAGTTTTTCAGTAACCGAGGGAACGCGCCAGATTGCACCGCTGCACCGAGCGCCTTGGGTCGGGACCGACGATACGATGCCATCCGATGCGGCGCCACTCATGGCGGGACTTGGCGGAGACTTCTTTTGCGCGCCGTTCGCGTCGCACGAGAACGGATCACCGCTGCATGGCTGGCCCCCGAATTCGGCGTGGGCAGTCGAAACGAGTGAACACGGCACATTGCGCGCGATTCTGGAACGCTCGGTTTCGGGCGCGACGCTTCGCAAGGAACTTTCGGTCCGGGACGGGCAACCTTTCGTCTACCAAAGGCACATCTTTCGAGATGGGGCGGGTCGAATTTCGTTTGCCAACCACGCGAACGTTTCTTTGCGCGACGGTGGACTGATCTCAACCTCGCCGAAACGGCATTGGGAAACTCCGAACGAACCCCTGGAAAGCGACCCAGTGCGGGGGCGATCCAATCTGATCTATCCGGCGCAATCCAAGGATCCGGCGGCTTTTCCCGGGCGTGACGGCCCTGTGGATCTTACTCGTTTTCCCTGGAATCCGAGGCATGAGGATTTCGTGATTGGACTGGAGCAGTCTGGCCACGTTCTGGGCTGGACTGCCGTGGTTCGCCCGGCGACACGGGATCTCTTTTTATCGCTTCGCAATGCCGGGTCGCTGCCGATGACGATGCTGTGGCATTCAAATGGAGGTCGGGATTACGCCCCCTGGAACGGGCGCCACTTTGGATGCCTTGGAGTCGAGGAAGGCGCTGCGGATCACATGCTCGGGCTCTCGACGGAATCCGATCTATCCGGGCCTGGCGCCTTGAAACTTGCGGACGGGCGAGAGTCCGAGGTGCGGCATGTCATCGGTGCTATCGCGTGGCCAACAGGGGAGGCGATTGTCGATGTGAAACCAGAAGAAGGCACGCTGCGGCTGACCGGCTCTGGCGGCGCAACGCGGCTGGTGAAGTTTGCGACGGACTTTCTGATGTGAGACTTCGCGCGCAAAATCTGCTTTTTCTTGTGCGGTGATCGCGAGGCTGGCGTATTACGGGATCAGTCGGGCCGAGGGTGCTCAAGAGCATCGTTGTCGTCGGGAAAGCGCGCCGCCTTTCTCAGCGCGAACTGGGTCAGGAACGGTCCGACGATTTCAAACGCGATGGTCCCGGTAATGGCGACCGACAGCAGTGTGCGTGAGAAATCGGGAAATTGCTCGGCTGCGACCAGGGCCATCCCGATCGCCACGCCAGCTTGCGGCATCAAAGCGAGGCCAGTCATGCGCCCTTGAGCACCAGGCAGCCCCGATGCCCGCGCCCCGATCCAGCCTCCCGCGATTCGCGAAAGCGAGCGCAGAAAGATATACGCCGCCAAAATTCCGAGGGTTTCGGTGACAGCGTCGATTCTGAAAGATGCGCCGGCCATCACAAAGAACAAAAGCATGAAGGGCCATTCTATACGTTCGACTTCGTGAAAGGGCTGCTCGTGGTGTTTGGCAAGATTCACGATCACCGCCCCACACGTCATGCCGGTCAGAAGGAACGAAAGGTCGAGTGCAAGCGCCAAACCGGCGCACAAGAAAACGATACCAACCGCTTCAAGAAGAGTAGGCTCTCCGGGTTTGATTCTTCCAGTAAGGTAGGCTGCCGGAAGCCCGATTGCGCTTCCCAATATCAATGCGCCAGCCACTTGCCACACTCCGTGCAGAACCAGCGAGCCGGTTTCGCCGCCCGCCAAAACAGCGGCAAGCGAAAGCGCGAAGCTGAATAAAATAAGCCCCCATGCGTCATCCACCGCCACGATCCCGAGCAGGTTGGACGCGAACTTTCCGGTTGTGGCGCTGTGCATCACGACATCGCGCGTGGCAGCGGGATCTGTTGCAGAGGAGAGCGCGCCGAGGATAACGGCAAGCGAAGCGGTTACGCCCAACATCACCAGACCGGCTGTCACGGTCAGAAACGAGACGACGGCAACACAAACCGAAATGGTCAGAATCTCACCGCCGTGGGCACGCAGGAGTCCGCGATCCAAGGTGCCTCCGAGTAAAAAGGCGACCATCGTCAGCGCGGTCGGAGCGTAAAGTTCGTGATTGTCAGATAGAAAATTCGGCAACACGTCGATGCCTGCCGGTCCAGCGGCGACGCCGAGCAAGATCAGCAAAGTCACTCGGGGCAGATTGGTCCGCTGTCCAAGCGCATCGAGGCCGAGGCCCGCGAGGAAAAGCACACCAATGGCAATCAGAACGTCGAATGCGGCCATCGCAATTTCCGCAGATTTGGATCAGTGATGTGCAATGACGATTGCGCGTATTTCAAGGTCTGACGATGCCGGTCATGTCAATCGCGACGGATTCCGAAAGGTCCGTCAAACTATCGACCAGCAACTGAATCGCGTAGTGGGGATTGTGCGCCCACCGTCCCGGATCCTTGGCCACGAACTGGAAATTGTAGGCTGCGCGAAGCAGACGCGGAGTCCAGCTTTGATAGCGGTTGGGGTAAACGGCTTCTTCGGGACCTGCAGTACCATCAGCGTCGAGATCGGCGAAGAAATACGGATAGGCGCCTGGCGAATACGCTATCGGTCCGCCCGCGCGTTCCGCCGCATAAAGCCGGATAGCGGATGCAAGCCGCTCGTGCAGCGTCGTTAT
>JBBKWG010000196.1:0-3162 GCA_037968835.1 Paracoccaceae bacterium | reverse complement strand
TTCTGCCAAAAGTGATCTCCGTCATGCTCTGATCCTTCAGATGTATTTACGGTTTTGTTGCGAAAGGCGTCAATCGACGCGAACAGCCGTTCGGTCACAAAGCGGCAACCACTCGTTCTCGGGTTTCCACTCCCAGACGATCTCCTGCCGGCGATTGTCATCGCTGAAATTGATCGTTGCGCGCTCTGTCGGGTCGCTCAGGGTCCAAGTGTCGCCATCCCGCGTCAATCGTAGGTCCGCTTATGTCCGTGGTTTTCGAAGGAACTGGCAAACATCCTGCCCGTCTCCGGGTCGATCCCCCTGACCCAATGGGTGTCGAACACCGCCCCGCCGGGGCGCGCGCGCTCGTCCTCGATCTGGAAGTACCCGCCGGTATGCCACCGTGCCTTGTGCTCGCTTTCCCATTTCTCTCTGTTCGCCTTCGGATCGTCGCCGGACTGATCGGTCCCGCCGTAGGACGTTCCTTCGGCGCGCCATTCTCCCAGAAACACATCAAGCTCCGTTGGTTGGCGGTTCGGTTCGGTCGATTGGCTCATGGTCATTTGTCTCCTTCCTGCTCGATATAGCGCGGCATTTTGTCGAGGATTTCTTCCCAGCCATGTCGGCGCATGTCGGCTGTCTCGCCCTTTCCGAGAAAAAACCGACTGGTCGATAAGGGACAGACGGGTCCCGTCCCTTTCGGCTTCAAGGTGCAGGGTCATCATCGTTGCCGAAGAGACTTCACCCGTGCGCGCGGATCGCATCACCCCGGCGCTGACAATCCGGCGCGGCGGGTCGATATTGAGAAACTGGCCGAAGCTCTCGGCCACTGGATCGCCCTGGGGGCCGAACCGGGATGTCTCGATCCCGTCCTCCCGGAAGTCCTGCTGAAACTCGGCGATTACCCAATCGTTGCCCGGCACATCCCATTCCAGGCGCTGTTCCCGATCCGCCCATGCCTGAAAGACCCGCTCCAGCGTCGCAGCCAGAAAGCGTTCGGATTTGATCGTGTTGGTTGTGATCTGGTCAGTCATCGGATTTTCCTTTTCGTTCAACAAAGGCTTGCAGCCGATCCAGTCGCTGTTCCGCGTGGCGGCGACGTTCGGTCAGCCAGTTCTCGACCGCAGAGAGTGCTTTCTGATCGACGCGGCAAAAGCGGGTGCGTCCCCGCTTTTCGCTCACGATCAGGCCGGATTGCTCCAGAACGCGAAGGTGCTGGCCGACGGCTGACAGCGACATGTCGAGCGGGACTGCCAGTTTGCCGACACTCAGCTCGCCGTCGCACAGGCGGGCAACGACTGCGCGCCTCGTGGGGTCGGCAAGCGCGGTGAAAGCGGCGTCCAGGTTGGAATCATGCTGAAGCATTTACTTCAGTATAGAACTATTCCTTCTCGCGGAAACTGGCCACCCCAGATCAGGCGGTGCCGCGAAAGTTCAGCTCCATGCTAAAGCGGCATTACCCGCTGCTTGTCGGTGATCTTTACCAGCATCCCGAAAGCATCGAAACACAGCGCCTTGATCGCGTTGAAAACGGGCGGAACTCAAAGGCCATGAATCGTTCCCCGGTCCAGATCGCGCTCGTTCTCGACTTCCTGGTCCTTTTCCCTGCGATCTCTCGGGATTACGGACTATACGCCGTTACATAGCTATGCGTTTGCCTATGATGTCAGTCCGATCGCAACGATCCGATCCAAAAATGCAAACGCAAACCGCCAGGAGTGAATAACTTGAAGCTAAACTCTATCGTGATGCTGCCGACTGCGGCCGTTGTGATCGCGCTGGCTGGCATACTGGCAGAACTGCGCATTGGTAACGAAGCGTTCGCGAGATCAGGGTCCCTGATCGTGATCCTGGGACTGGCACTGGCCGGCCGTGAAATTTACATCGGAGAGCGCGCAATTGCTCGCAACGAGGCGCGCATTGAAAAGCTCGAAGCCGCATATCTGGATGGTGCCGCCGACGAGAATGGCGCGGTGCTCGCACGGGAGGCTTTTTCACGGCTCGCAAAAGCGCTGGACGAGTATCGCCAAGCCCGACTCGATCGAATTGGCAGCCTCATCTATATTGAAATGGGTGTCGTCTGTGTCGGGACTTTGATCTGGGGATTTGGTGACCTTTTGTTTTGATATCCGAGGCTTCCGATGTCACTGGCAACCCAGTTTGTGAAGAACATGCTGTCCAACCAACATGCTTTGGCCTTTGTGAAATGCAGTTCGGTCGGACGTCCGTCGGACACTCAAACGAGGTTCGCTACGCGTACGCATGATCGTAGATTGCAGTATGCAGGCTAATTCGGGGGCTCTCCGAGGCGCCCGAATTGGCCGACCGGAACCATTCAATCTTCGCGTCGCAAACATCAGCGCGCGGTATCCGCTGGAACGCAAGCACGAAGTGACCCATCAGACTGGGATGCAAGCTGGAGTTTCCATCCGCACAATAAATGACCGTGGCTTCCGCACGCGCCGTGGCGGGGCTTTAATGAGCCAATGATCTCGTTCATATCATTGCCTGCAGTAAGGAACCTGGAACGGTCCGAATTCCGCTGGGTCCGGAAGCCTGAGTATTTTTCCACCGCCCTTCGGGCGACCTGTGCCCATGCCAATGTGTGGTTTGACTCTACTGAGATACGGGGCTCCTTTCACAATTCCGATCCGTTGGGGGGCCGCCTGCCGCTTTACATGCTCGCCCCGTCGACCATCTTCGGATTGAGTTTGCGGGGATGAACGCCTTCGAGGCAGTTCACATTGATCGCCGCCATCTCGGTGCCGTCCGGCTGTACACCATAGGCGAAACTCTCGACACCGCAGATCTTGCAGAACAGGTGCCTGATCGTGTTCGTGTTGAAAAGATACTCGGTCAGATTGCCCGTGCCAGTTTTCAGATTGAACTTTTCGGGCGGCGTGAATGCGAGAACGAAGCCCATCGGCTTGCAACGCGAGCAATTGCAGACAACGGCGCCATCGATATCGAAATCCACCTCGTAGGCCACTGCGCCGCATTGGCAACCGCCACTATATTGCTTCTCCGACATGGTTCTGCTCCTCCATGTTTGGTCTCAGGTTTCGTCATATTCGTCATGCAGCCGCAGCCACCGATGTGCTTCCCTTTGCGGCGTGCCTTCCGGCGAATCCTCCCACGTCTCCTGACGGCCCAATGGAGTGAGGTCGAGCAGCGTCCAAGCGG
>JBBKWG010000195.1:0-3320 GCA_037968835.1 Paracoccaceae bacterium | reverse complement strand
CACATGCCGGGCAGGGAGCGTCGCGCCATGTTGGATGCCGGTCCAGAGGATTGCCGGGAATATCAAATGACACATCGTCGGGAAGCCGGACGGGCAGGTTCTCTTTCTTCTCAGGCACCACACCGCAGTCGTCGCAGTGGACCACCGGAATCGGGCATCCCCAGTAGCGTTGCCGGCTGAGGCCCCAGTCGCGCAAGCGGTACTTGGTGACGCCGGTGCCCCAGCCTTCGCGTTCGGCAAAGTCGATAGTGGCTTCGATGGCCTCGGTCCCGGTCTGCGACTCGCTGCCCGTGACGGGCAAAAGGTAATGCACAACTTCGGGTTTCGGCGGAACATAGGCCGGGCCGCCATCCTCTGGCAGGATAAAGATATCTTCCTCGCCGGTCGCGGGTGCGTAGGTCGAAACAACCGGCAGGCTGTATTTCCGGCAGAAGTCGAGGTCGCGCTGATCATGGGCGGGACAGCCGAAAATCGCGCCCGTGCCGTAATCCATCAGGATGAAATTCGCGATCCAGACCGGCAGGTGCCAATCGGGATCCAGCGGATGGCGCACAGTCAGGCCGGTGTCGAAGCCGAGCTTCTCAGCTTTCTCCAGCGCCTCCTCCGTGGTGCCGCCTTTGGCAACTTCGGCACGGAACGCCGCAACATCCGGATTTTCGGCAGCGAGTTGCTTGGCCAATGGATGATCGGGGGAAATGCCGACGAAGGACGCGCCCATCAAAGTATCGGGGCGGGTTGTGTAGACCTCGATCGGGTCAACACCCTCCTGCACCGCGTCAAACGAGAATTGCAGACCGCGCGACTTGCCGATCCAGTTCTGCTGCATCAGTTTCACTTTGGCAGGCCAGTTGTCGAGCCCGTCGATGGCTTCCAGCAGTTCCTCGGCGAAATCGCTGATCTTGAAGAACCATTGCGTCAGTTCGCGCCGTTCGACTTCAGCGCCCGACCGCCAGCCCTTGCCGTCGATCACCTGTTCGTTGGCCAGAACGGTCATGTCCACAGGGTCCCAGTTGACAGTCGCGTTCCGGCGATAGGCCAGTCCCTTGTCCATGAAGTCGATGAACATGGATTGCTGTTGGCCGTAGTATTCGGGATCGCAGGTCGCGAATTCGCGGCTCCAGTCTATCGAGAGACCGAGCGGCTTCATCTGGGCGCGCATGTCGGCGATGTTTGAATAGGTCCAGTCCTTGGGGTGCCCGTTCGACGCCATCGCGGCGTTTTCCGCCGGCATTCCGAAAGCGTCCCAGCCCATCGGGTGCAGGACGTTGTGACCAGTGGCGATCTTGTAGCGCGCGATCACGTCGCCCATCGTGTAGTTGCGGACATGCCCGATATGGATGCGGCCCGACGGATAGGGGAACATCTCGAGCACGTAATATTTCGGCTTTGTCTCGTCGCGAGTCGCGGTGAAGGTGCCAGCCTCGTCCCAGGCGGCCTGCCATTTCGGTTCAATGGTCTTGGTGTCGTAGCGCGACATGATTGGTCCTTCGGGATACGAAAACGCCGGGCGTTAAGGCCCGGCGCGGTTTTAAGCGTGTGCGCCTTCGGCGTCTATAGGTTGAGGTCGCGGATTCGAAGCTGACGCGCACGGGTCAGAATGGCATCTTCGACGGCGCGAACGGTTTCGGTGCTGGACGGTCCCCCCGAAGTCGCAAGCGCAACCGTAAGCGAGCGGGCTTCGAGCGCCGGGTCACGCACATATATAGTCGCGCGATAGGCACGACCACCGCCCGGGGGCGTGCCGAAGCCGGTGACGATCACGCCCGAGAACGGATCGGCGGACTGGATCGGCAGGAAGTTCAGGATATCGAGCGACGCGTTCCAGAGATACTTGTTGACCTCGAGCGTGGTGTTGGGGTCGTCCGCGTTGGTCAGAAGGTCGGTCAGGCTGGACCGTTGCGCGTTTTCTGCCGACGTCGAATCGCGCGCACTCGGGACCAGCTGGTTCGCCGTCGCCTCGTTCGACTTGTTGCTGTTGGCGAATCCGCCGAAGCGACCACAGCCGCTGGCTGTGACTGCGATCAGGCCCACTATGGCTATCGTTCTGACAGAGACTGACATGAAAGCCCCCATGTGCGTGTCCTTCCAAGGCTTTTGGGCATGACTATGCGAGGGGTTGTCCGATCTCAAGGTTTTTCGGGCAGCAGGCGGTCCGGGGGCAAAATTTCAGTGTGGCAAAGGTGCACCATGCAGCGGAGAGTCTCCGGGAAGGCCGGGAGGTCCGCTTGCATTCCGAGGTGCTTAGGAGGAAACACGGGTCAATCAGTTCGGTGCATCCGATCTGAGATGCACCTTTTACACACGAGGGAAAAAAGATGAAAAAGGTACTTCTTTCGACCACTGCGCTGGTCCTGTCGGCTGGCATCGCTGCCGCTGACGTCACACTCAATGGTAACGGCCGCATGGGTGTTATCGGTGGTGGTAACGACGATCTGGCTACACTTGACGCTGACGAAAGCGATCTGACATTTACCAGCCGCATTCGTTTCAACTTTGCCGCTTCCGGCGAAACCGACGGCGGACTGTCGTTCGGTGGTTCGCTTGCTTCCGACGATACTGGTGACACTGGCACCGCCGGCACGATCTTCATTGAAGGCGCTTTCGGCAAGCTGACCATGGGCGACATCGATGGCGCTGCTGAGTCGGCGATCGGTGACGTTTCCGGCGTTGGCCTTACCGGTCTCGGCGACTTGAACGAGACATGGTATATTGCAAGCGCAGGTGAGGACCTTCCGGGAGCTCTTTATGAGTATTCCGCGGGCGACCTGACGTTCTACGCATCTGCTGACCGTCCGAATGTCAACAACAGCAACGAGTCACTTGCAGTTGGTGTGTCTTACGGCTTTGGCAACTACAGCGTTGCACTGGGCTACGAAGACAGCGACGACAACGGCACTATCGGCGCCAATGGCGACCAAGTTCTTGTTGGCGCAACCGCTGCATTCGGCGACGCTACCGTTAAGGCAGTGTACGGCTCCGCAAGCGGCGACGCCCAGGACCGGGATCAGTGGGCACTTTCGCTGGACTATATCTTTGGCGCAGCAACGGTCACCGCATTCTACAGAAATGTTGATGATAGCGTTGACGGCGAAGTTGATGCTTACGGTCTTGGCGCAGCCTACGACCTGGGTGGCGGTGCATCGCTCAAGGGCGGTATCGTCGACAGCGACGCTCTGGACGACATGCGCTACGACTTCGGTGTATCGATGTCCTTCTGATCCTTTCAGGATTGGTAGAATTAAAGAGCGGGCCTTGCGCCCGCTCTTTTCTTTTTGCACCAAGGGTGCATGGGACTTTCAGAAATTCAGAAAAGGGCGCGC
>JBBKWG010000194.1:0-4405 GCA_037968835.1 Paracoccaceae bacterium | reverse complement strand
GGCCAAGCGTTTGGTTGTGTATGAAGCGCTTCGCAAGGGCGGGTACTTCCCGTGGGACTTCCAGCCGCTGCAAAAGGCGTCCGAGCGGTTCATGCGAAATCACATGGATCTGAATGTGCTGGAAAACAGCAAAAGATTTCCGCGGGGCGAGTGAAAACTTCCAGCACTAGGCTTTGTTGTCAATTCTCGCTCAACTCTCGCTGCAATGGCGGCGAAACGCGCGCTTGAGCATATCTAACTCGGCGCGCAACAAATCCACTTCCGCGCGGATATCGCTATCCAGCGGTTCGCCGGCAATCACCGTCTCGTGAGCAAGCGCGTCTCCGGTATCGGCGTCTTCGATCACAAAGGTCTGGACGCCATCGGACAAGCGTTCGATCGGCAACCGAAACCGGACAAGCCAACGACTTTCGCCCGACTTGGCTGGATCAGCACGGATGGTTTCGGGCTCGCCGAAAAGTTCGTCGCGGTGGCGAAGTCTGAGCAATGGCGGGCGACTTCCTCGCATGTCCAGAAGTCCTTCCCAGACTCCTTCTGCCAACCGCATCCTTGTGAGTGTCATGCCCGACATTCTGCTAAATTCCTGCCCTTGGCCGGCGTGACAACGTGACGTCGCGCAATGTGATCTGGTTCATCTCGGGACCTTCGAAAATCAAATCCAGCCACGCCCTTTCGGTTTTCTTTTCGTTCAGTCGCGTCGCCGCAAGGTCGAATTCAACGTGCATTTCACCCGATGACCCCTCGAATTCCCGAACGACCTGTTCCGTATTCGGGCCGTAGCGGACGTTCAGGCGTCCGAAAATCTCAAGGGGCGACTCGGTCTCGACGCGGATTTCCAATCTCAGGATGTGACGGCGACTAAGTCCATCGATTCCGTCCTGCGGCAGGTCGAGCACAAGGCTGAGGAATGACCCGTCAAAGCGGAAAACGTCCAGTCGCAATCCATACGCCGCGATGTCTTCGGGCCGTGTATTGCGCACCTGACGGAGTGTCAGTTCGCTTAGCGCGCAGTCGTGGAATATCTTGGCCTCGTCTCCGAACGAGGTTTTGGTTTCGACGGCCGCGTGCCCGGGTGGACGGATCGGGCCGGTCCAGAGTTCCGGCCGCCACGCCCAATCAGAATGCATGGGTCGGCGGATCGCGGCTTTTCCTGCCAGTGGCAGCGCCAACCGCCCCTCGGCATGATGAAGCACTTCGTCGATCTGGCGTCGCAAGGCTTTGGCGCTTGTGCGCAGGGTCTTCAGACGCGCGGCGTCGACCGTCTCGGCCCGATCAGCCGCAACGCGCCATCGGCGCAAGGTCCGGCGATCTCGCAGCCTCTCCAATACGCCATTCATGGGGTTGCTTTCCACATCATCTTGCAGCCAGTTTAGCCGTCACCACTACATCCGGGCAATGGCGAACACAAAGCGCGGCTTCGATATCTGTGGATAACTAGCCGATTCAGACGTCGTTCGCGTTCTTCAGTTGATCTATCTGAGCCGTAAGGGCTGCAAGCCCGGCGGCGCGTGGAATCGGGCGATTCGCGAGTCCCACGAGCGAAACCGTGACAAAGCGCCCATTTATGTCGAAGAGAGCGCGCCAATATTCTCCGGACTCGTCAGGCAAGCGCCCGGCGCTGCGATCCTCGGCGTGCAAGAACAGCAGTTCACCTTCGCGATACGTTTCAATGATGGTGACGCTGTCCGCGCGCCCGTCGCGCGCAAGTGCGGCGCGCCCGGCATTGCTGGCGAAAAACTGTTCCAAGAGCGCAGCGGGTGGCGCGGTTTCGGCCAATCCATCCACCAATACCGTAACGACGCCCGGGAACGCCGGGCTAGGTGCACGTGCATTTCCGGCGATCGCCGCACAGCTTCCGAAAACGACAACGGAGGCCGCACCCGACGAGCGCGTCGTTTTCCTGTCGACGCACCAGCCATGAGCGCCGGCAACGATCAGCCCATCCGAGAGTTTCACCTGCTCGGGCGCACTTCGAGTCACGCTTGATGGCTCTGTGCAGGCCGCCAATCCAAGGCTGGCGATCAGAAAATATCCCCTACAGATCCATGTAGACATGTGCCTCGTACTTCGCCCCAGGATGGGTCACCGCCCCCAAACGCGTTGATCCGACGAGCTGCGCGTATTTCCATAGCGCACCGCTCTTATAGATCGTGTCGCGGGGACCGGCCCATTTTGATTTTCGTTCAGTCAATTCCGCGTCTGAGAGATCGACCGAGAGTTCGCCTTTGATGGCGTCGATCGTTATCATGTCGCCGTTCTGCAGCAACGCGATTGGGCCTCCATGAGCGGCTTCCGGCCCAACGTGCCCGACACAGAAACCGCGGGTTGCACCGGAAAATCGGCCATCCGTGATGAGCGCGACCTTCTTGCCCATGCCCTGTCCCGAAAGAGCGGCGGTCGTCGCCAGCATTTCGCGCATACCGGGACCACCAGCGGGGCCTTCGTTGCGGATGACGATCACTTCGCCTTCCTCATACGTCCGTGACTTGACCGATTCGAATGCATCTTCTTCGCACTCGAATACGCGGGCCGGGCCAGTGAAAACCTGATTCTCCGGCGGGATGCCCGCGACTTTCACGATTGCACCATCGGGTGCCAAGTTGCCTTTCAGGCCAACGACACCGCCGGTCTTTGTGATCGGCGCATCAATGGAATAGATGACCTTGCCGTCGGCTTCGCGCTCTACAAGATCCAGTTCCTCGCCCATGCTTCGCCCGGTAGCGGTAATGCAGTCTTCGTGGATCAGCCCGGCGCGGCGCAATTCCCGCATGACGACGGGGACGCCGCCGGCTTCAAAGAGGTCCTTCGCGACATACTGACCGCCCGGTTTCAAATCGACGAAATACGGGGTGTCGTGGAAGATTTCGCAGACATCGAACAGGTCGAATTCGATCCCCGCTTCATGCGCGATGGCGGGCAAATGCAGGCCAGCGTTCGTAGATCCGCCTGTGCAGGCGACGACGCGGGCGGCGTTTTCCAGCGCCTTGCGGGTGACAATGTCGCGGGCGCGGATGTTCTTCTCAAGAAGATTCATGACGGCGACACCCGACGCCTCGGCATAGCTGTCGCGGCTTTCATAGGGCGCCGGGGCGCCGGACGAGTTGGGCAACGCAAGTCCGATCGCTTCGGAAACGCAGGCCATGGTGTTCGCCGTAAACTGACCGCCGCAGGCACCGGCACTTGGACAGGCGACGCGTTCGAGAATCGCAAGTTCAGCGTCGGAATAATTGCCAGCCTGGTGTTGCCCGACCGCTTCGAATACGTCCTGGACCGTGACGTCCTTGCCGTTCAGGCGTCCGGGCAGGATCGAACCACCGTAGATAAAGACCGAAGGCACGTTCAGACGGACCATCGCCATCATCATGCCAGGCAAGGATTTATCGCACCCGGCAAGACCGACGATGGCGTCGTAACAATGACCGCGCATCGTCAATTCAACCGTATCGGCAATGGCATCACGACTGGCAAGCGACGAGCGCATCCCCTCGTGACCCATGGCGATACCATCGGTAACGGTTATCGTCGTGAATTCGCGCGGTGTTCCACTGGCCGTCTTCACACCCATCTTGACCGACTGCGCCTGACGCGACAGCGAGATGTTGCAGGGCGCAGCTTCGTTCCAGCACGTCGCCACCCCGACAAAAGGTTGCGCGATCTCTTCTTCGCTCATCCCCATCGCATAGTAGTATGACCGATGTGGCGCGCGCTCGGGACCTTCGGTCACGTGGCGACTTGGAAGTTTGGATTTGTCGTACGGCTTTTTCAGCATGGCGGTCCCTCCCACGGGCAAGTCCGTGAGAGGGATAAGCGACGTGGCCAACGGCGGCAAGAAGGCGTTAACGGAAATCGGTCGGAGGAGACGATATTTCGCGGGATTCGCCGGTTTCAGGTCGAACGTCGCCAAGCCGTTCGGAACAATGGCAGCAATATGAAAGCACCGAGCGTGAGAACGAAGGCGGGTGGCAGTGGAGCGACGATTGGTGGCAGGGCTTCACCATTTGCGAGCGTGAACTGTGGTGGCAGAAAATGACCATCCTTGCGTACATGTTGCCAGCCGGGCGGAAACGGGATGCAGTGGCCGGATGGATTGCAAGCCAATGCGCCAGTCGGACGACTTGGACATATCTGCGTCAGGGCGCATTCTGGCAGCGATTGAGTTCGGGACCACTCGAGCGCCTTTGCCTGAGCCGGATCGACTGACAACAGAAACGAAACGACGCAGATCAGCGCCGGAAACAGAGGCGCTCGATTGGGGGTGTTGCAGGCATCCAGCATTTCTCGCACTCTCCGGTTGTTCGTAACGAGAATCCTGAAAGAGAGTTAATATCCTCTTATCCCTCATATTTCATTTGCCGTCTGAAAAGGCAGGAGCAGCAACCTGCCGATGATGTACGCACGTCATTCC